>JAFGBX010000050.1 GCA_016932935.1 Promethearchaeota archaeon
CTTAATGATAAAAGGGGAAAAGCAAATGGATATCACATGTTGGTGAGATCCCGGTTGTAGTCCTTGACCATCTGCTGCAGCCTGAGAGCAATGTCCCTGGCATTCTTCGCCGTCTTGACGAGCTCCTCGGTCGTGAACGCCCCCGACCCGTTCTTCTGGATCGAGGTGATCAGCCCTTTCGAATTGATGCAGTAGCTGATGCGGGCGTCGGAGATGAGCTCCTCCATGAGGCCCGGATCGACGATGAGGTAATCGCCTATCTTGGCGAACGTGATCGTGACCGGGTAGTCCTGGATGTTCAGGCTCCAAGGTTCGCCTTCTGGCACGTGGAACTTCTTGCCGTTGATCTCCTTCTCCTTGAGGGTCGGGAGCATCACGGTCTTGAGTGCGCAGAGCGCTGCCAAGCTCGCCGTGTCCCACGGGTTCCCGTTGTGCATCATGTAATAGAGGTCGACGAAAAGCAAGAATACCTCCTCGCCAGGCGTGATGACGAGGCGTGATCTGTCCACGAGATCCGAGTGCCTGATTCCGCGATCGACGACGCGCGCCAGCTCGATAGCGTTCTCGTCCGGCGGCCCGCTCTCGAACATCGGGGATGCGAACGGCACGAACTCCGCCATGGCCGTGATCACGCCCTCATTTGGCGTGTCAGGGAAGGGCTTTCCCGTCTCATACTTGATGCCGCAGCACACCTGCGTGTCGCCGATGCACACGCGCGCGGAACCATCCGCCTTCAGCATTGGGCCCGCGTCGATCTTTATCTCCCGGTACTCGAGGAACCCGCGACCATCGAGGCGTGTGCCGCGCGAGAGAAGTTCAAGCATGTAGTCCTTTTCGATTGTGGAAATCTTCTTTGATATTGACAGGTCCATCGTGCTCACCTTCCTCCGACGATCTCCGAGGTGTACTTCTTCCTGAGCGCCTCCTTTTGGGCCTCATATACCCCCTCCGCACCCTTGATCGCGAGGTCGAGCATCCGCTCGTACTCGTCGATGCCGACCTGGCCGTCCAGCTGCAGGAGGGTTATCTTCTTCTCGTTCATCATCACCGCTACGGGCATATCCGCGGCGCCCTCTTCCCACTTGTCCTCGTAGTCCGCGAGGTCGAGGATGGGCTTGTTGTCGACCTTTCCCACGGCGACACCCGTGACCAGGTCACGCATGGGGATGCCCATATCGGCCAAGGCGAGCGCCGCTGCGGTGATGCTCGCGCAGCGGGTTCCGCCGTCAGCGGTCATGACCTGGATGAAGATGTCGATCGTCGAATTCGGGTACTGCTCGAGGAACAGCACGGGCTCCAGGGCATGCTGGATGACCATGCTGATCTCCTTCTCCCGGCGGCCTGGCACCGGGCTCTTTCTTTCGCCCACGGAGAACGTGGACATTCGGTACTGGACCTGCAAGATGCCCGTGTCTGACTGCGCGAGGTGGCGCGGGTGCACCTCGCGGGGCCCATAGGCGCCCGCGATGATGCGATTCTTCCCGTGGCACACCATCGCCGAGCCATCGGCGTTCTTGAGCACGCCTATCTCGATGCGTAGGTCGCGTAGATCGTCCGGCTTACGCCCATCGAGACGCAATCCGTCTTCCCGGAATATCTTCTCGGGATGTCCTTCTGGTAACAATGGCATAATTGTTCACGCTTTTACCTTTTTCATCTCGCTCTCGATGAATTCTTTGATGCGATCGGTCAAGCCGACCGTGTGCGCTTCATTCTCGATCTTCCTTATCGCCTTCACAAGAATGCGCTCCTCGTCGAGTTTTCTTCCCTTTATCCAAACGACACCGTTCTGGCCGACGAAGATCTTGCATGAGGTGAGGGTGTTGAGCAACTTGATCATGGAACCGGCCTTTCCGATGAGGCGCGGTATCTTTGGAACGGCGATCTCCACCATGAAACCGCCCCGTATCGCCCCGAGATCCGGGCCGACCGTGGTCAGGGCCGGTTCGGTCGTGCGGTCGTACCGCAGCACCTTCGCGATGATCGTGTCGCCAACGTTGAACTGCGTCGTGTCCTCCTTCTTGCTGCCCCGGTCGAACCGCCGCCGAACCTGTGGCGGGCCGCCCCGGCTGCCGCCGCCATAATCGCGCCGGCCCCTGTCACTGTCGCCGGCATCGCCCGCCCGCAGGATGGCCACGGATGGCGCGTTGATGTCCAGCTTCCACAAGACGACGTTCTTGTCGACGATCTTGCCGATGACCTTGTCGCCGACCCGCGGAATGTACCGCCCTTTGAAAGGAACCACGTTGACATACTTGCCATGCTTTTGTAAAAAGCCGACGTACAACGAGATGACGTTCCCCGACGGATCGGGAACCGTCCCGAACCCGGGCAGCAAGTCATTGCTCTTCGCCCCGAGCACCTGGCCGGGGGTGACGACCTCTCGGGCCCCGGTGTCTTCTTGTCCGCCCTCGTCCTCGTCATCGTACCTTTCCGGGCCCTCATCCGAGGGGGGCACGCCGCGCTCCTCTACAGCGGGAAAATCCCCCTCGCCGGGGGGGCTGGAACCGGCGGCATCTTCCTCATCCAATTCATCTTCGGGAGCCTCGTTCTTGAGGCCACCATCTTCATCAAACTCGCTCATACTAGCTCAAGACCTCGCTGTTTCAACCATTGCATTGAAATGCTTTTTAAAAGGAGGTGAAAAACGCAACCCGTTGAATGTCATCGCTATCTCGCCCCGTGGACGCGAGATGCCTTCGTCTGCTTTCTCACCACGTGAAGGAAATGCGGAATGCTTATTAATTTTTCCACGTGGAGAAAGGGGGAAAGTGGAACCGACATTCGGACGGATCGGCTCGGAAGGCAAGTTCAGACCTTCTTTGCCTCGATGACCCTCGTCATGGCACGCCCGTGGGTGATTTTATTGAGCTTATCGAGGAACTCGGCTGATATACCGGCCGGGATCTCGATGACACACTCCAAACTCCCGCTCGGCTTCCAATCCTCCTTCGTGATCGAGGCGAGCGTCTTGACGAGGTTGTAGGCCTTCCCCGTGAACTCTGCCGGGATCGAGACCGCCAGCTGCTGCCGCTCCATGCGTATCGGGATGACGGGCTGGAGCGCCCTGACGATCGCCTCGACCTGATCCTCGATCGGGTTAAACGGGTCTATGTTGACCTTCGCCTCGTCCAGGGCACGCTCGATCCGCTGTGGCGGGTGGGGTTTCTGGGTCTGCGGGTTGATGCAGTTCTTCGTGAGGATGTCGAGGAGCTTCTTCCGCTTCTCCGAGATGAACTTGTCTCGCTGTTCCTTGTTCAACTGCAGCTCGCCGTTCAGGAGAATCTCCGAGATGACGCGGCTCATATCTTCTGTATTGAAGGCGTCCGCGATCATCTCCTCGGACATCTTCTCGCCGCGCCGGATATCCTCGAACACGATGTAGCTCTCGACGATCTGCTCCATCGGAACCTTCGAGAACTTGAGTACGTCGTCCACGGTCACTTTATATGTCTTGTTGAGCTCCTTTTCCTTTTCCTTCTGGAACTGGCGGATCTGCTTCTTCAGTTCCCACGACTTGTCGGGATCGACGAGGATCTCGTAGCGGCGCCCGGCTATCCGTATGCTCGCGATGATGTACTTCCCGAAGTCCATCCGCTTGTCCCCGCGTATCTGGCCACTCATGCGTGTCGCACCTCATTACTGCGCGTCCGGATCCTTGTCGTTTGAAACGCGCTCTGCTGGCGATCGCGTATGACAAAGGACTCCCGTTTAGAAATAGGTTGCCTTCCACCGATCGAAATCGATTAGAACCGCCGGGAACTCTCGCTTGTCATGACCGAGAAGATCCAGAGCGGGCCGGTCAAGGTCGTGACAATGGGCGACTCGCTGACCCAGGGCGGCGCGCCGCCGGAGCATCGGCATGGGAACAAGAGCCAGTTTCAATGGTTTGCCTATCGATACTTGAAAGAGCACGGGATCGATGCTGACATATGGAACCTGGGCATCGGGGGTCAGACCATCGGGCAAATCGTCGCCAGGATACCGCCCGCACTCCCAGCCGACGTGGTGACGGTCATGGGTGGCACGAACGACGTGTGGCATTTCGCCGCGGCGATGGCTGGCTTCGAGAGCGAGATCGTCGATGGAATCATCGAGGAGCACGTCAGGGGGATCGGCACCGTCCGATCCCACCCGGGCTGCAAGCACGCGCGCGTGATCATCTGCAGCCTCCCGCCCATGGGAAACGTGAAGACGTTGACCAGGGCAATGCTCGACGCCGTGAACGACGCTAACGCGAGGATCGAGGCGCTGTGCAAGAAGGAGGGCGTCATCTTTTGTGACGTGAACAAGGCTATGCGCGGTGACGAGGTGGACATGTTTGCCAGGCCGGAGCTGGTGCTCCCGGACGGGGTGCACTTTACTGAAGCTGGCAACCAGGCATGCGGCGAGGCCATCGCTCGCTGCGTCGAGGCTGCTCTCAAGAGCAAACCTTGTTAAGGCCCCACCCACGAGATCGCTTGGAACCGTCAAGGTATCTATGGAGCAGATGAACATATCGTTCGGTTGGTCCCAAAAATAACAAGAGCGTGAAAGACCATAGCAAAGAGATGCCAGAAGAGAAACTGAGAAAATTAATTGAAGATCGTAGAGCAGGGAGGCCGACAGGTAACCTCAGTATTGATTATGGAATTCCATACGATGAGTTGCAAGAAGTATTGAGTTTCAACAAGGTTCATCCGATTAATGCGAATCTAGATGAGGTGAAAGACTACATCGCACATAATCACCCGCATGGAACCGTGCTAAGCGACAAGTATGTCAACGTGCTCACGCCAGTAAAACTTGACTGTGGGCGAGGCCACGCGTTCGAAATAACGCCCGTGAGCTTGTTCTCGGGGCGGTGGTGCCAAGAGTGTTTCGACGAAGGGTCTCTCAAGAGCGAGATGGCTTGTAAGGCAATCGTGGAAAACATTTTCAGCCAGCCCTTTGTGAAATCATCCCCCGACTGGCTGAAGAATGCGAAGGGATATCCTCTGCACCTGGACATGATGAACACGAAACCGATAAACCTTGGAAAATACCGAGCGATTGCCATCGAATACAACGGGGAGCAGCATTACAAGTGGATAAAGCGATATCAAGCTACTTTCGAAGAATTCATCAAACAGCAAGAGAATGACAGGCAGAAAAGGGAATTGTGCAAAAAAAAACGGGATCCTTCTCATCGAAATCCCGTATACCATAAAAAGGGAGAACATGCGAGACTTCATCATCCGGGCCTGCGAGCGCCACGGAATCGAGCACCCGGGCATGCACGATGCCTTCTCGTTCAAGCGATTCGTGCATAAAAGCGTCGGATACAATTTGTTAATGCGAGAAATTGACAAAGACGTGCAGGTGAGGCACAACTGCTACGCCTTTTCATCGTGGCTCAGCGATATTGCCAAGGGGAGGATTCCGGAAGCCATTTTTCAAGATGACGGCGTCCATCGGGCGAGCAGGATGAAGTTCAAGAGGATCCCCAAGGCGACGATGAATAACCTGATGGACGAGCTGGTTGGAACGGGAGCTCTTATCAAGGACCCTCCATCTTGGAGGGAAATGCGTGCCTCGATACAATCGATCACTGGAGCGAAGCCGTCTCACGAGGTTATGTTGAACCATATATTCCGGGAGAATCGATCGATCGTCGCGAAAGAGCTTCCGGTTTGGCGCGATGATAAAACACTCACAGGGCATCTTGACTTACTTGCGTTGCGAACATTAGATACCGCGAGGCTGGAAATAACCGTGCTTGATTACAAGCCCGAAGGGGAGGCCGAATTCTTCAAGTCGATGCCGCAAGTTTCTTGCTATGCGACGATGATCGAGGAGCGGTTACGTGCCAGCGTGAACGTGCAGGTCAGATGCATCATATTCGACAAGTGCACCGCGTGGAGCTTTTCGCCGTCGATCATGAAGGAGATTCATGACCGGCTCCCGCGTGACGCCGGCCGGGAGGCGTTGAAATGATCCTCATCCCATTTCGATTCTTTGAACCTTGGAAAACTTGATAATGGCTTTCTCATGATATCGATTAATGATTAATGGAACATAATTGGTAGAATCAACGAAGACGAAGTGAAGAATATCCCATGGTAAAGAAGATCGTATTATTGCGACACGGAGAGTCTATTTGGAATAAAGAGAATCGTTTCACTGGGTGGACCGACGTGGATCTCTCTGATGCAGGCGTCCAAGAGGCGCGAGAAAGTGGGAGGGTTCTCAAGGAGGAGGGGTACACCTTCGACCTCGCCTACACGTCGGTGCTCTTGCGCGCGACCAGGACGCTCGACATCGTGCTCGAGGAGATGGGCTTGCAGGGCATCCCCGTCGTGAAGTCGTGGCGGTTGAACGAGCGGCACTACGGCGCGCTGCAGGGCCTGAACAAGGCCGAGACGGCGGCGAAGTTCGGCGAGGCCCAGGTCAAGGTCTGGCGCCGCAGCTACGACATCCAGCCACCGGCGCTGGAAAGAACCGACGAACGGTACCCGGGAAAGGATCCGCTCTACAAGGACATGAAGGAGGAGGAGATCCCGCTCACGGAGTGCTTGAAAGACACCGTGGAGCGCTTCTTGCCGTTCTGGAAGGACGTGATCGCGCCTGTGGTCAAGTCGGGCAAGCAAGTTCTCATCGCTGCCCACGGGAACTCGCTCCGTGCCCTCGTCAAGTACCTCGACGACATGACGGACGAGGCGATCGTGGAGCTCAACATCCCGACCGGCATCCCACTCGTGTACGAGCTCGACGACGACCTGAAGCCGATAAAACACTATTATATCGGCGACCCCGAGAAGGTGAAGGCGGCCATGGATTCGGTCGCCTCGCAAGGAAAGGCCAAGAAGTAAGATCCTCGTTAAGCCGCCCTATTTTTTTCCGCCCCTCACGTCGTCGAGGAACTCGGAGTATTCTTGCGCCTTCTTGATGGTCTTCATGAGCACGTCGACCCGGTTGAAGACGGGGATGCCCTTCGACGCCATCTTGTCCCGGAAGGAGACCCGCCAGCGAAGGGACTCGATGTCCTCTGCGAAGAACGGGTCGTTCAAGTAGAGCGGGATGTTTCGCCCGGTTGTCTTGTTTTTCTCGTTTACAGCGGCGAGCGTGTCGATGGTCTTTGCCTCGTACGTCTCGGCTGGCATGTTGAAGTTGACGCTGAACATGGGGAACCGCGACGACTCCTTGATGTAGACGATCGCGTCCACGCTGGGATCCCTCGACACGATTTCCACGGCGTTGGCGAAGTACTCAGGCACGTAGCCGTACTCCCCGAGGTCGACCGGGTTCGTGAAAGCGGAGTTGATGTCGGGGATGAACTTGCCTATCTGCCTCTTGGTCTCCTCTTGCAGCTCGGGGATGGCGAAGCCACCCGCCTCGAAGATGTCCGCCGTCTCGACGGCGTTGCCGCCGCCACATGCCACGATCGCGATCCTATTCGAACGGGGGAGCTGGATCCTGTACGAGAACATGGTGAGCAAGTCGACCAGGACATCGAAGTCGTCCGCCATGATGGCGCCGGCTTGCCGGGCCATTGCGTGCCACAACGTGAAGTTCCCCGCGAGCTCGCCGGTGTGCGATGCCGTGGCCTTGTACCCCACCGACCCCTGGCCGCCCTTCCATATCACGACGGGCTTGACGGGGGTCACCTCGCGCACGCGCGACATGAACGCGCGGCCGTCCCTGGTGCTCTCGATGTAGAACCCAACCACCGCCGTGTCGGGGTCGTCCTTGAAGTACGGGAGGAAGTCGTGGGCCGCCAGGTCGATCGAGTTCCCGATGCTTATGGTCTTCGCGAAGTGCACGCCTCGGGAGAACAGGTACCAGTTGGTCTTTGCCGTGTGCCCGCCAGACTGGCTGACGAAGCTCACGTTGCCCGCGACCTCGGGGCCTGTCGGGAAGGTCGGGAAGTAGGTGAGGCTCCCCCTCGGGTGGTACACGCCAAGGCAGTTCGGCCCGATGAACCGGGTCTCGACGCCCTTGATGCCCGACAACACGGAACGCTCCAGGTCGTCCCGGCCGGACTCCTTGAACCCGGAGGTGAAGATCACGGCGAACTTCACGACCTTGCGCTTGAAGTCCTCGATGACACCGGGGACGAGCTCCTTGGGGACGCCGATGATGGCGAGGTCGATGTCATCCTCGATGTCCACGACGGAGCGGTACACGGGGAGTCCTTCGAGTTCCGTGTACTTCGGGTTGCTGTTGACCGGGTAGACCTTGATCCCGCTGTTCAAGTGGGCCTTCACGTACTTGACCGCGCCCACGGCGTTCGTCGAGGCACCGATGACCGCCATAGTCTTCGGATAGAAGAGCGGTGTGAAGTCGACGTGGTTCTCGTTCATGGTATTTGCCTGCCTAGTACGCGCCGTGCTTCCTGATGGAGGCCATGAAGTGGCGGATGTTGTCGATGGGCATCTTCTCGAAGACGACCGTGCTGGGACCCATGACGAGGTGGCGGTTTTCCTTGAGCGCGTCGAGGATGCCCTTCGCGTGCCGCTCGATCTCCGCCTCGCTCCAGAAGGGGATGTTGCCCACGTCCCCCCAGCCAATGGTGACGAAGTCCGGGTGCTTCTCCTTCATGATGGCCGGGTCGGCACCCCCCTCCCAGCCCTGGAGGCCCTCGAAGCCGGCCCGCTGCAAGTGTGGGACGAGGGTCGTGACATCACCGTCCGAGTGCATGATCGCGTGCATGCCGGCGTCGTGGATCATGCCGCATATCTCTTTGTAATGGGGGAGCAAGTCCTGCGCAAAGCGCTCGGGGGAGATCATTGGGCTGCCCTTGAAGGCCACGTCGTCGAGGATGTTGATGATGCTGAACTTCCCGCCCGTGGCCTCGATGACCTTCTGCACGTTCATCTTGGTCACGTTCGCATAGAACTTGATGATGCCCTTGTAGAGCTTGGAGTTCTTGCGGTATTCCCTCGCGAACGACGAGAACCCCATGGCCTGCCATGTCGTGTCGAAGATGCCGCCCGTCATGGGCACGGGGAAGATGAGGCGGGACACCTTCTCGTAGAACGAGAGGGTCTCTTGGATCGCCTTCGGGTTATCCGTGACGACGAGGTTCTCCTCCAGCTTCTCTAGGACGTCCATGGTCTTGACCAGGCCGCCCGCGTAGTAGCTGGAACCCTGGCGCGTGAGCTGGCCACCCAGGCCGACGGAATGCGACTCGCCGTTCTCGTCGACGACGTTAAACGCCTTGCAACCGACGGAATGCGGGATGCCAGCGAATACGGCGTCGAACCCGAGCACCAGCGGCGCATCGAAGGTCGTGTTGTATATCATCTCGCCTTCGTAGCTCTCGAATAACAGATCCTCGTACTTGTTGATGAAACCGGCGAGCACGCCTTGCACGAACGTGGGCACGCGGTCGAGTTTTTTCCGGTCGTCCGTGAAGACGGACAAGAACCGTGTCTTCGGATCCATGGAAGTCCACCTCGTGAATCGACGAGAATGTACGTCTAGGGAGGGAGAAAAAAGTTTTCAATAGCATGTTACTCTATCGCGAATGAAAAAGTGGTATGTGGTTCAAGTTTAAAGGGAATGCGACGATTTAAACGCAGTTCACAGCAAAATAAAAAATGGACGTGGCGAGAATTGAACTCGCGGCCTCTCGCTTGCGAAGCGAGCGTTCTACCACTGAACTACACGCCCGTGACGTGTCTAGACCTCAATCGTGAACGCGACCCAGGCCACCATCGAAGGTGTCGAAGCACGATGGTATGTCGCTTCATTTTTCACGTGGAATCGCGGGGACTTGCGTGAGAAATCTCGTGAGGCGTTGGATTTTAATCTTCACCCAGACAATCCTCCGTGATGAGACCCGGTTCGAGCATCCTGGCGCCGATGGTCGGCATTACCGACCACCCGGGCTTCCTCCACGCGTGCAAGCAGCAGGGTTGCGACGTCGTCGTGCTCCCCATGATGTTCCTGGAGGGCATCTCGGCGAACCCGGCGTTCTTCTGCAAGCGGTTGGAAATCTTGTTCGATAACGACCGGGGCTTCGATTTCCGGCCCATCGTCGTCCAGTTGATCGGCAACGACTTCGGCTCGGTGAAGGAGGCCGTCGACGTCCTGGAGACTTACGACATCCAGGGCCTGAACTTGAACATGGGCTGCCCGAGCGGCCGCATCAAGGCGTTAGGTCTCGGAGCGTCGATCCTGGATCGTCATGCGGAGAGGGACGCCTTGATCGACGCCGTGCTCGATCACTCCTCTCGCCCGGTCTCGGTCAAGATGCGGCTGTTCGGGAACGAGCGCGCCGACGTGGCCAAGACGATCCGGTTCTGCCAGGGCCTCCAGGACAGGGGCATCGACTGGGTGGCGATCCACGGCAGGACGGCTCGCCAGGGCTACAAGGGAGCGGCGGACTGGGGCGCGATCAAGGCCGTCCACGAGGCGACGGGCTTGCCCATCGTGGGCAACGGGGACATCACGAGCCACGCGGGCGGGAAGGCGCGCGTCGAAGCTGGGTATTGCAACGCGTTTATGATCGGCCGCGCCGCCATGAAGGACCCCCGGGTGTTCTCGAGAGGCTACGACCCCTCGGCGAGGAAGACCATTCCCGATGCCCGCCGCATGTTCGACGGCATATTGGCCTTCGTCGCTGCCAACGAGCAGCGGGGGCTGGCGCACCTGCTCACGCCCCACGAAATACGCAAGTGGGCCGTCTACCTCTCCTTCAACATCCCCGGCGGGAAGCGCATCCGCGAGCGAGCCATGAAGAAGGGCACGATCGGGGACATAAGCGCCCTGTTCGCGCCCGAGGGAACCGGCGGCGACGGCGCGGCCGGCGGCACGGGCTAGCCTCACGCCATCCGCGAGATGAGGGCCTCCAAGACGTCGACTGCTTGCAAGAACTCCTTCTTTGACACCATCTCGTCGGGCGTGTGTTCCAGGGCGGGGTCGCCTGGCCCGTACGTCACGACTGGGCAGCCGAAGAACGAGCCGATGTGGTTCATGAACGTGGTTCCCGTCTTCTTCACGAACGATGGTTTCTCGCCACGGGCCGACTCGATGCACGCGGCCAGCGACTCGCACGCGGCGTTGTCCTTGCCGACCCGGATCGCGTCGATGCTGCTCTTGACCTCGACCGACATGGAAAAGCTGGCATCGAGCGCCTGGTACTTCTTGGTGATGGCATCGCCAACCCGACCCGCCGCCTCGATGACTTGCTCCTTCTTGATGGCGGGCGGGAACCGCACGTCCACGTCCGCGGTGGCGCCGTCCGGCAACATGTTCGGTATCGAGCCCGCGTGGATCGTCGTGATCGCCGCCCTCGGCGTGAAGTACGGGGTCAGTTCCTTCCCCTTCGCGAGCGCCTTCAGCGCCGCCCCGAGCTCCTGGTAGAACTCGGCGACTGCCTCGATGGCGTTCGCATGGATCCACGCGGCCGCGACGTGCCCAGGCTTGCACGCCACGGAGAGCGCGAGCCACACGCGGCCCTTGTACGCGATGCAGACCTTCCCAGCGCCCGTCGGCTCCCCGAAGATGGCGAAATCGGGCTTCTCCACCATGTTTTCCATGAATACCTTGATGCCATCAGTGCTGACCTCCTCCGCGGCTATACCACCAAACACGATAGTACCCGTGAACCCCTTCACGACGGCACGGCGCGTGGCGAGCGCCATGGCCAGCAGCGACGGCCGGCAGTCGACCGCGCCGCGCCCGTGGAGGAAATCGGCGTCCTCGGAAAAGGGCAACATGCTGGCGATCGTGTCCATGTGCGACGCGAGGAGCAAGACGGGGCGCCCGCTACCAGCAACGGCCTTCACGTTCCCGAAACCGTCGATGGAGAACGCGACTTGGAGGCCGTCGAAGATGCGTCCAAGGATGGCTGCGACCGGCTGCTCCTTGAACGAGGGCGCGTATGCCCTTATCGCGTCGCGAAGTGCCCCCAGTTCCTCCTCTGCCGTCCATGCAGTCGCCGCCATAGGAAGCCACCGGGTCACTGCTGGGTGATCGCCGTGCCCATCGTGCCGTCGAGCGCCTTGGTGACCCCGTGCTCCACGAGCCCGCTCGTGATCACGACCCGCGGGATGCCGAAGGAGACCGCCTCCTTGACGGCGATGATCTTCTTCTTCATGCCACCGGTCACGCCCTCCATCACCGCGTCGAGGTTACCCGCGGGGATCCTGGGGATGACCTCCTTCGACTCCATGTCCTTGAGCACGCCGGGGACGTCGGTGACGCTGATGAACGCGTCGCCGGAGATGGCCTTGCAGATGCTGGCCGCGGCCCTGTCCCCGTCCGTGTTCAGAACGTTGCCCGCGTCGTCGATCGCGAGGGCGCCGATGACGGGCGTGATGCCCAGGCCCAGCAAGGAGAGTATCAAGTCGCCCTTGACCCGCTCGGGGTCGATGCGGCCGCTGAAGTCGTTGCGGACGACGATGCGCTTGGACGTGGCGGGATCCACAGAGACGATCTTGTCCTTCCGGTCGGCGACCATGACGGCGCCGTCGACGCCCGTGAAGCCGAACGCGTTCACGCCGTGCTTGATGAGCCGGGCGGTGATGTTCTTGTTCACGTATCCCCCGAGGGCCATGACCGCCGCGTCGCGCGTCTCCTCGTCCGTGTGGCGGGATCGCACCCCGGCTTGCGAGTAGAGGAACTTGGGTTGCTTCCCCTGGCCCTTCAGGATCGCGTCGATCTGCGGCCCGCCGCCGTGCACCAGTACGACCTGGTGCTTGCCTTCCTTGACCAGGTGGGCTATGTCCTCGTAGAGGAGGTGCAAGTCCTCGTTGAAGAGGGAACCACCGACCTTAATGACGATCTTCATGGGATCTTCCTTCTCTTTGCGATTTCGTTGATGACGCGGACCCGCTGAGGCGAGCCGTCCCTATTTCTTGGTGGTGGAGATGACGTACTCGAGGATCCGCTTGGGGATGTTGATCCCCGTGGACTTCATGATGCCTTGGAACTGCGGGGAGCCGTTGACTTCGACGACCACGAGGCCCTTGTCGGTCTCCATGAGGTCGACGCCGACGATCTCGCCTTTGACCGCCCTGGCTGCCTTGAGGGAGACCTCTTCGAGCTCGGGCGTGATGTGGTAGGCCTCGGCCTTGCCGCCGAGCGTGACGTTGGACCGGAAGTCGTTCGGAACCTCGTACCGGTACATGGCACTGGCGACCTCATCGCCGATGACGAACGCGCGGATGTCCCTGCCCACCTTGTCGCCATCGATGTACTGATCCACCGAGCGGCCGGGCTTGTGCACGAACCCTTGCAGGTAGAAGATCTTGTGGTAGACGCTGCCGAGCTCCTCGCGATCCTCGAGAACCGCCGTCGCGGCGCGGTCGTTCTCGAGCATCGCCACGAGCCGGCCCCACGAACCGCTGATTGGCTTGATGATGACGGGATAGCCCAGGTCGTGGATCGCGTCGAGGGCGGTCTCCTTGGTGAAGGCAACCATGGTCCTCGGGGTCGGCACCTTGTTCCGTTTGAGGTGCGAGGTCATGACGAGCTTGTCCTCGGTGATAGCCAGCGTGTCGTGCGAGCTGACGACCCTGTAACCATAGCTCTCGATGATGAAGGACGTGTAGACGGCACGTGTCATGCTGATCGAGCGCTGCAAGAAAACGTCGACGTCGGTTTTAAAGCCGTCGTCATCCGTGATGTCGAACTTGAAGTCATCGTTCTTGAACAGCTCGATCTTGACGTCGGGGAAGTACTTCGCTGCCGCGTTCATTAGCTCGCGTGCCTCGAACGTGATCGTGTTGATGACGATGCCGATGTTCATCCCGTCCCACCCCGGAGACAAAAAGAGAGGCACTGCCTCGTCGGCCTATTCGCCCCAATCCTCGTCGGACGAGTCCATCTTCTCCAGCTTCAGCTGGTCGCTGCTGACACCCGCGACTTCGAGATCCGCGCCACAGTCCGGGCAGGTGATGACCTCGCCTTCCATGACGTCTTCATCGGTCGTCCATTCGAAAAAACAGGAAGGACACTCGCATTTTCGGGCCATTTTCGTTTTCCTTTGCTTTTACCGTTCAATGCTGATCGATAGAAGAGAGTTAAGGTAGTGTTGCTTTAAACACTAGTGTTGCTATTGCTGCAATTGCCGGGCCATATTGCTGGCGCCACAACACCTCGTGCCGGCAGCATGATATTTATGATGCAATAGGCATCTAGTATCGAACAAAACCGAGTGTACAGCACGATGAGCGACGACCAAGACAAGAACAGACCGAAGTTCACCTTGACACCTCCGCCACCGCCCCCTCCAAGCATCGAAGAGATCACCAGGCGGATGCAAGGTGAAAGTTCGGGTCAGTGGAGGCCTCCACCCGAGCCCCCGGCGATCCAGGCGGCAACTCAAGGGGCCTACGCCCCGGACACTGCGGCCGCATCACCGCAGCAGCAGGACCAACAGCTATCCCAAGCCTTGGAGCAAGCGCGACAGGTCATAGCCGCGAAGGACGCTGAGATAGCCAACTTCAACGCGTCCTTCAAGGAGATACAGGTGCAGCTCGGGGAGGTCGGCGACATCATCAAGTCCAAGGACTCGGAGATCGAGGGGTTGCGCTCTCGCCTCGATGCCCTCACCGCGGAGTTGAAGGGCAAGGACGGGGAGGCTTTCCGCTTGAAGGCAAAAAACGACTTGCTCGAGGAGACCGTCTCGAAATCTAAGCGAGACCTCTTGGTCTACCAGAGGAAGGCGGAAGGGTACCAGAAGGAGTGCGAGAAGGCGAACGAGCTGGTGAAGGCCGAGACCGCTGAAAAGGCGGAACTGCAAGCGAAGATCGAGGCATTGGCGAAGGAATCGCAAGCCAAGATCGACGAGCAAGAGAAGAAAGCGCAGGCCGAGGAAGAGGCGCTCCAAGCGGAGATCGAGCGGCTCAAGGGCCAGATCTCGGAGCACGAGGCGGCGGTCAAGGAAAAAGAGATGGAGATGCTCACCATCAAGGACGAAATGGCGACGCTCAAGGACAAGCTCGTGGTCGAGATCGAGTCCAAGCAAGCCCTGGAGTCGAAGATCAGCAGCACCTCGATGCGCTTGGTTCTTGGAGGCGATGCTATCATCGAGGTCTTCAACGATTTACTGGAGAAAGCGCTCCATAGCGTTATGTTCGTCGTTCCAACGCTCAAAGAACTCCAGCGGCTCGACCTCAAGAGGATCAAGCCGTCCGTGAAGGCCACGGCTTCCGTCAAGTTCGACGTGGCGTCCAAGGAGGATCTGAGCATCGTCGAGGAGATCCAGAAACGGTGCAGGATCGACATACGGGCGTTCAACCTCGACGACCGGTACGGCATCAACGTCGACCGTGGGATCGTCTTCATCGGCGTGAACTCCAAGACGGAGCCCTTCGGGATGATTACCGAGAATACAGAAGCGATCGACCTCTTCGTGAGGCAGTTCATAATAGAGGCATGGACGCGCGGCCGCCCGATCAACATCCGCCCTTGATGCTCAAGTGGGTTGCGAAGGGCGCTCCAGCGTGCCTTGCGCTAGCCCCCGGCTCGATCCGGAGCGGCGCGCGCCACTCTTGCACCTATTCGATTGTGAACGTACCGGCAGCCAGGGAGCGGGGCGTGGTATTCCTTGGATGACACCGCGCTCAATAACAGCCCACGTGCAAGAGATGACAGGCGAAGGTGCCTCGATCATGATCCCACAATCAAGCCAGCATGCCGAGATGGTCAAGAACGCGCGGCGCGTGATCTCGCTGTTCGAGAAGTCGATCAATACCTTCTACCAGAGGAACATGCCGGAGCTCGCCGGCCAGTGGTCCAGAATCTTGAACAACTACAAGCGCAGCCTGGTGGCCCGGCTCCGAGCGTGACCGGCGCTCTCCCCACTTTTTCAATCCAGGGCGGGCTTCTTGCCGAGATCCTTCTCGATCTTGAAGCCCAGTATCTCGTCGTGCTCGACCTGGCTCATTCCATCGAAGATCTTGAGCCGGCCCGCGGGTATCCCGGCATCCTTGATCTGCTCGGCGAAATGGGCCTGTAAGAGCTCCTCCCGCTTCGGGAGCACCTTATCGGTCATAAAGCTGCGCCCCTTCTTGATGCCCTTGATGCTGTCGTCGATGTTCTTCACGACGTAGAGCTTCTTGCTGATCACGCTGAGCAAGAAGAGGCTGACCAGGACCCCGCCGGCAAGCAGCGCGTAGAGCACGATGTACACGGCGGGGATCAGAAAACCCGCGTTCTCGGACATGTTCTCCCCGGTGAGGTAGTTCATGGACGGGATCAAGGATATGCCGAGCGTGACGAGCCCGATGAGGCTGAACGCGAGATAAATGCCCAGTTTCTTCTTTTGCTCGAGCAGCTCCTTGATGTTATACATTTCCCGCACGGCTGGATTGGTTCGAGATGACTATTCCGGGCGCGGATATATCTGTTTTACGGAAAGACTTCGATCTTGACGACTGCGGGACGGGGTTCATGAGCAGTTCATCGATTTTCGGACAATCTTGGACATCAGACGCGAACCTCCATCATGGTTCCCGGCGAGGCCGTTGCCCAGCGAGGTCATCGTTCAGAACGATGACTCGTTCACCGTTCACCGCGGTGAAAGGATCTGACGTGCCCGGTCGTGGAGAAAAATAAAGGTGATACGAACAAAAAACGACCTCTAGAGCCTAGCCCTCGAGCTCCTCGCGCACCAGCTCGGTGAGCGTCCGGAACTTGATGGCGTCGGGGAGGGGGCCAGTGACCTTGAGATCCCCGGCCATGTACGCGCTCGTTGCATCGGTCTCGCCCGACAGCACGCCGATCGCGACGTCGCTGTTCATCGAGAGGGTGATGTCCGGGGTGCCTTGCTCCCCGTCCTGGATTTCGAACTTGCCGTCCTTGACAATCAGCGTTACCTTCGGCCCGTTCGTAACGTTGAAGAGCAACACGCGATCCCACCCTTCGATCTCGTCTTGGATCTCCTCGCTGCTGTTCGCGATCTCGGCCAACACCTTGAAAAAGTCGAGCACGTCGTCGATGGCGAATTCGCCATTCTCAATCTTTTCCGCGAGTTCTTCCTTGTTCATTTCTTTCACCAGTTATGCAATATCGCACCTTTTTTTTCTTGGAGCATTTCTTACATCGAACCCGTGCACGTCCAAGTCGAACGCGCCCGTCATCGGCGTTGCTGTCCCTCCTCGGGGAATGCTCCAGGCGATGATCCTATCTTGTTCTCAGAGTTTAAAAAACCCGTGCCAGACTCGGCTCCGAGCCCCGTCCTCGCTTCGGTTTCCCCCGCGCTTCTACTCGATTCTGGAGAGCTGGTCACGTGGCACACTATACCGCCAACTCGCGCCTCGCAGTTGAAATTGTCGGTTTTTGACCCCCCATGTTACCCCTGGCGGGCTGTCGATCCGCCGGTGCTCCGCACGACTACTCGAAAGTAGTTGGATTCCGCTACATCTATCCTCGAGCGGAAACCCCGGGGCTCGCCCGGCATGTGGCTGGGATTTCTATCACCTAACATTGCTCCCCGTGTCAAAGGTCAAAAGAACCGCGCCATCTAATGTCACCACGGAAGGTGCACGTGCCCATGTCATTCAAGGAGAAGGTCACTAGTCTACAAGCATACGATCCAAAGGAGATTGAATCCGAGATATACGGATGGTGGGAGAACGAGGGCTTCTTCCGTCCCGAGAAGCAGCGCGAGCTCGGCCTCGTGAAGCCTTCATCGCAGCGTTTCTGCATCACGCTCCCCCCGCCCAACATCACGGGGCAGCTGCACCTCGGCCATGCCCTCACGATCGCCATCGAGGACCTCATGACCCGGTACGAGCGGTTGCGGCAGAAGGAGACGCTCTTCGTGCCCGGATCCGACCACGCGGGCATCGCCACGCAGAACGTCGTGGAGCGCGAGCTGAACAACCAGGGCATCAAGCGCAAGGCGCTCGGGCGTGAAAAGTTCATTGACAAGGTCTGGGAATGGAAGAAGAAGTACCACGCCCGCATCACCGAGCAGTCAAAGCGGCTCGGGATGTGCTGCGATTGGACTCGGGAGCGGTTCACCCTCGATGACGACCTCTCCAGGGCCGTCAGGGTCGCCTTCGTGACCATGTTCAAGAGGGGCTTGATCTACCGGGGCAAGTACATGGTCAACTGGTGCCCCGGACGCTGCGAGTCCGCCATCTCCGACCTGGAATCCATACCGGAGGAGGAGCAGAGCCACCTCTGGTACTTGCGGTACCCGATAGGTGGCAAGACGTTCAAGAAACCCGCGGGGGACTGGGGCTCCGGATCCTGGGCGAAGGGTGCGACGGAGTTCATCGAGGTCGCCACGACCCGCCCCGAGACGCTACTGGGCGACAGCGGCGTCGCGACGCACGAAAATCACCCGAAGTATGGCAAGCTCATCGGCAAGAAGGCGATCCTGCCCGCGATCGGCCGCGAGATCCCGGTGTTCGCCGACCACCTTGTCGACCCTGAGTTCGGCACCGGGGCGGTGAAGGTCACCCCCGCACACGACCCGGCCGACTACGACATGGGAACCCGCCACGGGCTCGAGTTCATCACGGTCATCGACGAGAAGGGTTCGATGGTTCCGGGGCAAGCGGGCAAGTATGCCGGCATGGATCGATTCGAGTGCCGCAAGGCCATCGTCGAAGACCTCGAGAAGGAGGGCTTGCTCATCAAGATCGAGGATTACACGCACAACGTCTCCCGGTGCCAGCGCTGCGACGCCGTCGTGGAGCCGCGGATCTCGACCCAGTGGTTCGTCAAGACCAAGTCCCTCGCAGAGAAGGCGGTAGCCGCCGTGCGGAGCGGGGAGAGCAAGATCATTCCCGAGCGCGAGGAGAAGCGCTTCTATCAGTGGATGGACAACATCAAGGACTGGTGCATCAGCCGGCAGCTGTGGTGGGGCCACCGCATCCCCGTGTGGTACTGCCCCGGCGGCCACCTGACTTGCGAGGTGGACGACCCGAAGAAGTGCCAAGAATGCGGCGACACGAGGCTCGTGCAAGACGAGGACGTGCTCGACACGTGGTTCTCCTCGGGCCTCTGGCCGTTCTCAACGCTCGGTTGGCCAAACGAACAGAATCCCGACTTCCAGCGCTTCTACCCGACGAACACCAGGGAAACCGCCTACGACATCCTGTTCTTCTGGGTCGCCCGGGAGATGATGCTAGGCTGCGAGCTCACGGGCAGGGCCCCGTACTCGTTCATCTACCTCCACGGCATCATCCGGAACGAGGAGGGGAAGAAGATAAGCAAGTCCATGCCTAACGTCGAGAAATATGACCCGCTCAACATCATCGACGAATGGGGGGCCGACGTGCTCCGCCACACGCTCGCCTCCAACACGGTGCCCGGGATGGACTTCAACATGGACTTCCGCCAGCTCGACGCGTCGAAGAGGTTCTGCAATAAGATCTGGCAGTCGACGAAGTACGTCCTTGGAAACGTTGGAAAAGACGAAATAGTTCCCCGATTCGACAAGAAATATCCAATAAAGAAACTGCAACTCGCGGACAAGTGGATTTTATCCAGGCTCAACAAGCTCGTCAAACTGGCAACCGAGTCCAACGAGCAGAACGATTTCATGAACGCGATTCGGGAAATCAAGAACTTCTTCTGGGACGAGTTCTGCGACTGGTACATCGAGGCGACCAAGGTGCGCCTGTACAGCGAGGCCGAGGCCGACAAGGCCACCCCCAAGGCGGTGCTTCTCCACGTGCTCGAAGCCTGCCTGGTCATGATGCACCCGGTCATGCCGCACATCACGGAAGCCTTGTGGCAAGCGCTGCCCCCATCGGCCAAGAAGGGTCCCGCGATCATCGTTGCAAACTGGCCGGAGTACGCTAAATCGCTCGTGGACGACGACGCGGAGGCGGGGTTCAAGCTCGCCATGGACATCGTGAGGGCGATCCGCAGCGTGCGCACCGACTTTAACGTGCCACCGGGCGCGAAGATACCGGTGTTGATAGACGCTGGGGACAACTCGGCCCTCGTCGAGAGGGCCAGGGACGAGATCGTCTCCCTCGCGCGCATCGACCCAGGGAAGATTCGCATCGGGGGGAAGATCGACCCGCCCGCGCGTTCCGGCCGGCTCGTCTTGCAAGGGATCACGGCGTATCTGCCGCTCGAGGGCCTGATCGACATCGATAAGGAAAAGGCGCGGCTCGCGAACGAGATCGTGAAGGTGGACAAGTTCACCGAGAACAGCCGCAAGAAACTCGCCGGGCCGTTCGCGGAGAAGGCGGCGCCCGAGCTGGTCAAGCAAGAACGCGAGAAACTCGCGGGGTACGAGGAAAAGCTCGCCCGGCTCAAGGAGCAGCTCTCCATGCTCGGATAGCCATGCACATGGTTCTTAAGCCTCAAACAGACTAGTAACGCGGACACGGCGCGATTCCACCACACCACAACGGCGACACCACCCATGTTCGGGCCCCATCCTTCGAAGGATATCATGGCCACCACTTCCACGATTCTGAAGGGTAAAACGATCTGTATGTGCTTGACCGGCTCCGTGGCCGTGATGACGGCGCCGATCATCGCTCGCGAGTTCATGCGGCTCGGCGCGGAGGTCGTATGCGTCATGACCAAGGCGGCGACCCAGCTCGTCGACCCGGCGCTTATGCATTGGGCGACGGGCAACCCGTGCATCACGAGCCTGACGGGCGCCGTCGAGCACGTCCAGGTCGCAGGGAACCGGTCTGTCACGGCTGACGTCGTGCTCGTGTGCCCCGCGACCGCCAACACGATCTCCAAGATCGCCGGCGGGATCGACGACACGCCCGTCACGACCGTGGTCACGACCGCGTTCGGTTCTGGCATACCCATCGTGGTCGTCCCGGCCATGCACGAACAGATGTACCACCATCCCATCCTCGAGGAGAACATCCTCAAGCTAAGGCGCCTGGGCGTCGAGTTCATCGGCCCCCGCCTGTCCGAGGGCAAGGCGAAGATAGCCCGTATAGACGAGATCGTCAACCGCTGCCGCGACATCATCATCCAGAACCCCGAATTGAAGAAATACAAGTTCCTACTCACCGTGGGTGCCACGAGGGAGTACATCGACCGCGTGCGGTTCATCAGCAACCCGAGCTCGGGGAAGATGGGGATGGCGATCGCTGAGGAAATCGTCGCGCGGGGTGGCACCGTGACCATCATACACACGAGGGGCGTTCCTGAGCCACCCTTGAGCAACAACGTGCGAACCATAGAGATCACCTCGACGAAGGAGCTGCTCGATGCAACGATCAAGGAACTCAAGGCTTGCACTTACCAGTTCTTCATCAGCGCGGCTGCGGTTTCTGACTTCCGACCTGCTGAGGCGTTCGACGAGAAAGTGTCGTCGCAGAACGAACTCGTCGTAAAACTCGTCCCCAACCCCAAGGTCATCAAGGAGGTACGCAAGGCCTTTCCTGGCTTGTTCATCGTCGCGTTTAAGGCGGAGGTTCCCAAGACGCCGGACGAGATGGTCGAGAAGGCCTACGCCGCCCTCAAGTCTGCGGACGCGGACTTCATCGTCGCCAACGACGTGGGCCGACCAGACACGGGATTCGACGTGCCAACGAACGAGGTCTATATGATCGACAAGGAAAAAAACGTGTTCCACGAACCATTGCAGTCCAAGCGTTTGATCGCCGTCAAGCTCGTCGATAAGGTCATGGAGACATATCGCGGGAAGGAATTCGAGGAGAAGAAGAAATCTAGGTGAGAGGCGGGGCACGTGTGGCCGAAAAGGAGTGAGATTCGCCCCCTTGCTTGTCCTTTCTTCGGTACCAGCTCCTTGCCAAGGAATAAATGCCGAGGCGCGCTTTCAGATCTCGAGAATTGGTGAAACACGAATGCCCGGTTCACACGGCTCATTGACGAAGGCGGGTAAGGTTCGCGGTCAGACGCCCAAGGTCGAATCCCACGCTGTTCCGAAGAAGATCCCCCGAGTGCGGAATTACAAGCACTTCACCCAGCGGGTGCTGGTCAGTAACTTTGCGGGTCAACCTGACAGCCTCGGCGCCATCAAGGCGAAACGTGCGGCGGCTCCCAAGTTCAACGAGTGAGCCAATCGATTAACTTCCTCAACAGGTTTCGTTCGTATTCTGCTTTTTCGATGCGGATCGCTGCCCGCCAGGCTCAAGAAATGGATCCTGGTGTAAAAAAGGGGATACAAGAGAGAGGATCACACGGGTTCGAACCCCACGTCGACTTGCGGGCCGGCGGGGGTCTGGGTTTCGACGAACTTGAGCTTCAGCTTCATGCCGATCTTGATCGTCTCGGGCTTCTTCGGGTCGACGCCTTGCAGCAAGGCGGTGATCGCCGGGCCGTTGTCAAGCGTTACCACGCCGAACGCGTAGGGGTTCTTCGCGCTGTACCCGCGCTCCTCGAACTTCCTCGTGCCGACGTGCACGCAACTGAACGTTGTGAGGGTGCCGTTCTGGCCGGTCAGGTCGATCCACCCGACGTCTGGCGACAGGCACTTGGAGCAAATCGGGCGCGGGGGCAAGTCCACCTGGCCACATGTTTTGCACTTGGAGCCCATGAGCCTCCGCTCCTTGAGGAAGTCGAGGTAGTTGCTTTGTAGGATTGGTTTTTCGGTTGACATAGCACATCCCTCCGTTATATCCGCTTGAACACGTGCACGACGCACGTCCCTCCCGACCCTCCGAGGTTGTGCGCGAGCCCGACTTCGGGGTTGCCCTTGACCTGGCGCTTGTCCGCCTTGCCCTTGAGCTGCTTGTAGATCTCCACGACTTGCGCGGCGCCGGTCGCGCCGACCGGGTGCCCCTTGGCCTTCAAGCCGCCGTCCGTGTTTATCGGGAGCGACCCGTTGATCTTTGTCTCGCCATTGTTGACGAGCTCGGCCGCTTTGCCGGGTTGCGCGAATCCAAGGTCTTCCATGGCGACCAACTCGGCGATCGTGAAGCAATCGTGAACCTCGGCAACCTTGACGTCCTTCGCCCCAATCCCGGCCATCTTGAACGCTTGCTCTCCGGCGTTGCGCGCGGCGACGAACGTCGTGTACTCGCCCCGGTTGTTCAGCGCCATGCTAGAGTTCCCTTGTCCCGTGCCCGCTACGAGGATCGGCGTGTCGGTGAACTTCCTAGCGACTTCCTTGGCCGCCAGGAAGAGACACGCGGCGCCGTCGGTTATCAAACTGCAGTCGAACAAGCGCAGCGGGTATGCGATCATCACATTCGCTGAACTCCTCAAGAACTCGAACTCGTCCTTCCAGGTTGGTACTTCCCCGCCGGACTTCCTTGCCTTCTCGATCTTCGAGTTCATAATGTCCGCGATCGACTGCTGCATCTGCGCCTTCGGGTTC
>JAFGBX010000051.1 GCA_016932935.1 Promethearchaeota archaeon
CCGAACAGCCGCCAGAGGGCGTAGACCGGCACGTAGAACGCGCTGGTGCCCTTGAGCTGCTTGAGCTCGTCGGTTACCTTGAGGAAGGTGCCCATGAAGCTGCTCGAGATGAACAGCTCGTGGTTCAGCGAGAGGCTTTCGAGGCGCTCGAAGAGGTCGGCGCTGCACGCGAGCGAGACGGCCTTCTCGTCCTCGACATCTTTCGCCGCGATGGCCGATTGCATGAAGATGCTCGGGTCGAGCATCAGCTTCGGGGGTCTGGTCGACACAGTTTTCCACACTCCATTAGGATCGATCCTCCCCGCCGAATTAAAGCATCGCGAGCTCGGAGGCGGAAGGTCAGCACCCTTTCAGCACAAGGGGAGGATCTCTGAGCCGCGGCGCACGACCTTCACGCTCGTGCTGCGCCCCGGCGCGACTTGACGCCCCCCAGCGACGAGGTCATGGACGAGTGCTTGGAAGTCGCGTGATCGGACGATGTCGAAGCCGTGCTTGCCGAAGGTCTTCTTGTCGAGGGTGTCCGAGACGACATGCACGTGGCAATGCGCCATCACCTCGCCGACGTGTGCCAAATGCGACGCTTCCAGCAAATGATTGGGTGGTATCGCGCCGCCCTTTACCATCTCGTCGATCTCTGCGGGCGGGTGGTACCCGTGCTCGAGCAAGACGTCGGCATGGGCGGGAGACCAGCCCTCCGTGCACGGCGCGAGCAAGACGAGGTGCCCGCCGGAGCGAACGAAACTCTTGCAGTTGCATGCGGCCTTCGCGCACAGCCACCAGTCGGCATGCTCGGGAACAGCGTCGGCGACGACGACGTCCGCGGGGTTGCCGACCGGCACGCCGTAGACCTCCCTCGCGACCGCGGCGCCCTGGTATTGGGCGGCGACCGGGTCGCCGAGGCACAACGAGACGACGCGGGAGGCCCCGTCGAGCACCGTGTTCACCAGGAGGTCGATCGGCCGGTGCGCGCCGACCTCGTTGATCGCGTCGCGCACCGGGTTCCTCGGCACGCCGAGGATCCGCTCGGACGGGTAGGCGGCGCTGGCGTAGTGGATGCGGTTCATCGTGTCCTGGCACGTGAGGCCGGGCAGGAGGATCTTGTACCCGCCCGAGTACCCGCACACGCGGTGCGGCACGATGTTGCCCAGCCCGACGAGGAACGTGCCCGGCTCGCACGCGACGCGGGCGAGCTTGAGGTCGTACCCGCCCCGCGCCTTCCCGAAGTTGGCGAGGCCAGACTCGTCCGACCACTCGTGGTCGAGGACGGGCACCTCGTCCACGACGGCCGACCCGAACTTCTCCCGCTTCTCCTCGCGGGTCATGCGGCGGTGGCTCCCGCCTGCGACGACGATCGAGACGGGCTTTCCAACGGACTTCGCAGCGCGGATGACCGGGGGGAGCAGCGTTTTGACTGGCGTGACGCGCGTCTGGTCGTCGGACGCGACGAGGATCCTGGCCGACTTCTCCAGCCTTCCACGCTGCTTGGCGAGCTCAGAGGCGATGAGCCTCGTGATGGCTGCCACCCCGTCGTGCTTGGCCTTCTCCGGGACTGGCGAGGCGGTGGCGGGAGATACCTCCTCGGCGTGCACGCCCGCGGGGAGGTCGAGCGGCAATTCCCCGATGCCCCACTTGATGTCGTAATGGTCGTGAGATGCCATGACCAATTCACGGGGCCGCCGGGAGAAAAGGTTGGCCGACCGTGCGCGCAACCGTGCACGAGTACGGTTGGCCATGAGACACCGCTCATTAACCCCGCGCCTCGTGCTAACAAGCCATTTGAATGCCCAATGATTCATATGCATCCACATTCACGGGAAGATTGGCGTAGCGGCGTTTCGGTCGTTCTCCAACTGAAGATACTTGGTCGCGTCGGATCTCTTTTATTTGGTTTAACAGATTTTTGATCAAAAGCAATGTGCGTGGATTGTACCAGGCGCACGACGTTTCCACCTTAATAACAATTCCGACTCGCGTTATTAACGCCGAGCGGTTTATCTCTATCCGCACGTTTAAACCAAACAACAGCATCCCTAAATTCGACGAGGCCTTACGATGGCAATGAATCTTGAAGGTAAGAAGGTCTACAGGCGGACCAAGTCGGTCTGCCCAGAATGCTTGAAGCAGATCGACGCGAACCTCGTTCTCGACGATCTAGATGGGAATCCGATGGTTCTCATGAGGAAGAAATGCAGCGAGCACGGCTACTTCGAGGACATCATCAGCCGGAACCCGCCAGAATACGAGAGGAACCAGAAATACTACCACGACTACGTGACCATCGAGAACAAGGACAACGTGCACGACACGGGGAAGGGTTGCCCGCACAACTGCGGTATGTGCGCCGAGCATAAATCATCACCATGCATCGTCTTGATCGACATCACGAACCGGTGCAACCTGGCGTGCCCGATCTGCTTCGCCAACGCGTCGGCGAAGGGCTACCTCGTTGAGCCGACCATGGAGGAACTGCGCATGATCTTGCAGCACTTCCGGGACATCAAGCCGATCCCGCCCGTCTTGTTGCAGATATCCGGCGGCGAGCCCACGGTTCGGGACGATCTCGTGGACTTCATCCGAATGGGCAAGGAGATGGGCTTCGTCCAGATCATGCTCACGACGAACGGCCTCAAGCTCGCGGCCCGCAACGGCCCCCAATACATCAAGGAGCTGCACGAGGCCGGTATGGGCGCTATTTACCTGAGCTTCGACTCTGCCGACGATCCCGAGGTGTACAAGAAGGTTCGCGGCGTCAATTTGCTCGCCCAGAAGAAGCGCGTGATCGAGAACTGCCGCAAGGCGGGTTACGTCGGCGTGACGCTCGTGCCGACGATCGCACGGGGCATGAACGACCACCAGGTAGGGCCGATCATGCAGTACGCGATGGACAACCACGACGTCGTCACCGGCGTCGTGTTCCAGCCCGTGGCTCTCTGCGGCCGCGTCGACAACGAGCAGATCCGCGAGCTCCGGTACACGACCAGCGACCTCACGCGGGAGCTGGCGCGCGTCACGAAGCGCCAGGACACATATATCTTCCCCATCCCCGCCATCTCGAACATGACCAAGCTCATGGGCTGGTACGACTTCGCGCCCCAGTTCTCGATGGCGTCGCACCCCGATTGCGGCTTCGCGACGATTATGATTCCCGACAAAGAGGGCCGCTGGCACGGCATCGAGGAATGGTTCGAAGCGGACGGTTTCATCAAGTGGACCGACCACGTCTGGGGGATGGTTGAGAAGGGCGAGTGGCCCAACATGACCGACAAGTTCATCGCACCGCTGGCGAAGCTGTTCGGGGAGCAAGTCGGGAACGTGATCAACCAGGCCTCGGACTTCGCGTACCGAAAGGCCATCAAGGCCTATTACATGGCCGGCGCCATGCGTTACATCAAGGGCTTCGACGGGCCCGTCGAGGAGTTCATCCCCATGGTCTTGAACCCCAACATCACGACATCATCACAGTTCTTCGAGGCGGGCAAGTCCATGCTCGTGAGCTCGATGCACTTCCAGGACGTCTACAACTTCGACATCGAGCGCGTCCAGCGCTGCCTCGTGCACTACGGCACGATCGATCCCGACCACCCGGGCAAGGTGCTTCAGGTGCCCTTCTGCGCGATGAACTCGATCCACCGGGAGGCCATCGAGACCAAGATCGCCAAGGCCAAGTACAAGGTCAACGCGACCGAGATCAACGCGAAGGCGCGAGAGTTCCTCGAGAAGGAAGTCGTCGGCACCCAGTAATCCCTTCCATTCATTTTTCCAGCTATAACCTGAAGTCTTTCACTTGTACTAGGCGATTTCCTATGTTCTAGCAGATCTAGCAGAATCTGCATGATTGATAGATTACGCCCTTCACGGGCGTAATCATCGCCCGTGAAGAAGATGATTACGAGGGGCGGGCCGACCGATGCCTCGAGCACGGCGAGCAATTTGACAAACCACCAGTTCTTCCCGTCGAAGAAGACGTCACGTATGAAGAGAAGCAAGAAGATGTTGGCCACGGCGTTCATCGTGAACGAGGCGTACGATGAGAGGGCCACGTAATCGAACACCTCGCGCCAGTCTGGATTAAGGCCGTTGACCGTGAAGACGACGTAGTCGATGGCAGCGTCGAGGACGAGGAACCCGACCATATCCCGCAGATGTCGGACGGTTCGTGCCTTTCCCACCTCATACTTCATCGCGAGCAAGATGAAGACGACCAGGGCGATGGCCGAAGCGAGGATGGCGCCCGCGTAGGCCATCTACTGGTAATCGTAGGTGAAGAACTGGTGCATAGGCTCATGATCCTCTTTCTCTGAGCCTCCTTAAAGTCATTCCTTATCCTCGTTAGGTGCTTTAAGAGGATCATATTATTTCACATGCTTTGGATTGTGCTATCCCCCAGCGATGACTATTTATCCCCGCGGAGCATATCAAGCTCATCCGGTGCCGCCCAGGGAAAGGCGCGCGCCGGGGTGGGAAAAGCCATGGGAAGCGACAAGCAAGCGGTAGCCGCGCCCCCCGGGCTCGGCCTGGAGGACGGCGTGGTCATGTTCACGCGCAAGCCTGCAAAGATGGGCGACGATTACATCTTCTGGATCCCGCGCGTTTACGTGCGGAATGGTCTCGTTGACACGTCGGTCGAGTACGAGATCTACTTGCGCAAGGTACCGGGGCGGAAGGACTGATGCGAGGTGCTGGAGGTTAGCCGGTGGCGGAGGAAGGGAGGATGAGCGGGCCCGGCCGCCCGGCGCGCATATTTCGGGAAATCTTGGGAGAGAGGGAAGTTTTTGCGCCACGGCGCAGCGCGAAAAGAAGCGGCTTCGCGCGCCGGGTTTCGCGGCCCAGGCCCGCTCGCGGTTAATTCACTTCGGCATCGGCCGCACCCTCTTCATTTTCCTCTTACAAGCCATGCAGTATCCGCCCTCGGCATCCATCCCTGTCATGGTGGCTCCCGTGTTGCACCAGGGGCGCGTCACCACAACTTTGTGCTTCTCCGTCCGCATGGTTGCGATCGCGACAATCTGCCTATGGTACGCTCTATGGTCGACGCCGTGGTATTTATCATTGCTCTGTCCACGTGCCCCCGGCGCGTGTCGTCGAACGGGAGTTCACGGATGAATCCTGGTGTCTGGTGAGCTCGGAAGAATTACACTGGATGGGTCGTTAAGCGAACAAAAGGCTGTTGAAGCGCGTCCATTTCGGTCTTGCTGATAGAATGATGATGATGCCGAACAATACGATGCGGTTTATTGCCTGGGGCTAAAACCAACCGAACGGAAGCGGGATGAGCGAAAGAATTCGACACTGGAAGAGAAATGAGGTGAGAAATACATCCAAGGGCGGTGCATCAATTCCCGACTTCCTTCTCGAGGAACTCCTTGGCCTTGGCAGTGATCTCGTTCGCGTCGAGCTTGACGTTCTGAACAGCGATCCTCTTCTCGACGTTCTCGCGGTGGATGCTGTTGAAGGCGCAGAATGGCACCTGCAGCACGTCGCCGGGGCGGTCGGGATCCATCATACCATAATGGACGAGGCAGCGCTGGACGCGCTCGATGTCGAAGTTATAGACGTCCTGGAAGTGCATACTCGAGATCAAGAGGTTGTTGCCGTGTTCAAAGAAGCTCGCTGCCGTTTCGAGCCCTGGGCTGAGCATGATGGGGATGAAGTCGGAAACCGGCCCGCTGATGCCCTTCAAGTAACGCATGGCACCGCCCATGAAGTAGGCCTTGATCGCCTTGCGGTACGCGAAGTCCGAGGCCTGGTTGATCACGTTCCCGACCTTTTCCCCGAATAACTTCGCCAGCGGCCCGATCAACTTCTCGGAGAAAGTGGGCCACTGATTCTTGCATACGAAATCGTCCCAAACCTTGTCTCCCCACTTCAATAAGCCGTCCACATCGAACCAGTCCTCCACGCGCATCCATTTACCCGTCTTGGTATCGATTGACATGACCGTGGCAAACCCGCAGTCGGGGTGCGAGGCCATAGTGAACTGGGACGAGTAATCGTACCAGGCGATCAGCTTCGTGAGGTTGCTCGTGGCGGGGATCGGGTAGATGTAATTGTTCGTGATGCCCACCGCCTCGCCGATGGCTTTGGAGAGGTCGCTGGTCGTGTACCGGAGCTCGCGGATCTGCTCGTTGTCGATGCGGCCGCAGAGCGACACGGGCTGGAACACGACGCCCGAGACCACGTCACGGTTCGCCTTCGCGAACTCCATGATCGGCCCGACCTGGTGGTCGCTCACGCCCTTGGCGATCGTGGGGACGAGCATGACGCCCTTGAAACCGGCTTTGCGGCAGTTCTCGATCACGCGCTTCTTCTGGGGGAGCAAGTTGACGCCCCTCGCCTTCCTATACACCTCGGGATCGTCGGCAGAGTCGAAGCTCAGGTAAATAGCGTTGAGGCCGGCAGCCATCAGATCCTTTATGTATTGCGGGCCGTTGCGGGCCGCGAGCTTGAGGCCGTTCGTCGTGAGCATGATCTCGACGAAGCCCAGCTCCTTGCCCATGCGGACGATCTCGACGAAATCGTCGCGCACGGTGGGCTCGCCGCCGGAGAGCTGGAGTAACACGGGAGGGATCGGCTTGATGCTCCGGAAGTGGGTCATGATCGTGCGCAGCTCGTCCAGCGTCGGTTCCACGACGTATCCCTTGGCGGAAGCGTTGGCGAAGCAGATCGGGCACGCCAGGTTGCACCGGTTCGTGACGTCGATCAAGGCGATGCAGGGCGACGACTTGTGCGCGTCGCACATACCGCACTCGTGGGGGCAGTTTTTCCCTGAGCGCTCCCCGTGCTTCTTGTTCTCGATCGTGCAATAATCATGGTAATATTGCTGGTTGCGCTCGTATTCTTGCGGGTTCCGGCTGATGATGTCCTCGAAGTACCCGTGCTCGCTGCACTTCTTCCTCATGAGCACGGCGTCCTTCCCCTCGAGCTCGTCGAGCACGAGGTTCGCGTCGATCTGCTTCAAGCACTCGGGGCAAACGGACTTGGTACGCCGGTACAGTTTCTTGCCTTCCAGGTTGGGTTCCATGGTCATCCTTCCATGTTGGAGGTGGCGGGTTAATAGGAAAGCGCCGGTCTCTTAATAAACCGCCGCCAGATCTTCCAATGTTTATATATAGATGGATAGTGAGATTTTAAGCCTTCCTCTCCGACGGCTCTCGTGCATCCAACACCGCAGCATCCCCGTGTCCAAACGAACCGTGTCGTTCACCAGTCGGGTTTCGGGATTCCCGCACGCAAGAACCTTTTAGTGATCCCGTGACCGCTATGGGGTCATGGTGAACATTGTTTTGTTCGGCCCGCCAGGCGCAGGGAAGGGGACACTGGCCGAGATCATCAAGCGATACAGCAAGATCGTCCACATAAGCACCGGAGACCTCTTCAGGGAGAACGTGAAGAGCAGTACGCCGATCGGCAAGGAAGCCAAGAAGTACATGGACGAGGGGAAGCTAGTGCCGGATTCCGTCGTCATCGGCATGGTGAAGGAGCGGCTGGCCAGGGACGACGTCAAGAAGGACGGCTTCATGCTCGACGGCTTCCCGCGCACGCTGGATCAAGCAAAGGCGCTCGACGGGGTCACCAGGCTCGACACGGTCGCCGTGCTCGACATCGACAAGAAGTCGCTGCGGGAGCGGATCCTCGGCAGGTACAACTGCCCGAAATGCAACCGCATCTACAACATCTTCAACGACAGGCTTAAGCCGAAGATGGAAGGTCAGTGCGACGAGTGCAAGGTCGCGCTCACGCACCGTGCTGATGACAACGAAGAAACGTTCGAGAAGCGGTGGAAGGCCTACGAGGAACAGTCCACCGACGCGCTGGAGTATTACGAGGAGCGAGCGGGGCTCGTCAAGCACGTCGACAGCAACAAGATACTGGCCCTCACGGAGAAGGACGTCAAGGGCATGTTTGGCCTATAGAATCCACGCGCGCGTGATTGGGACGAGGCATCTTGAGCCCCAGGTCACAGACCTCGGTTCCCGTTTCAATTGATGAGCACTGCCGGTGCACTCGTGGCGTGGTCGAAGGCGGCTTGCACCGGCATCAGTAGGCAGATCGCCGCCATGATGCCAATGACCAGCAAGACCTCCCTGTCCCTGGCTTCATCGATCACGCTGGCCTTTATTTCACGAGAATTCTTTTCGATCTCAGCGATAGAAATCCCGCCTCTTCGGATGATCAAGCGCCTGGGGAATCCCTCTACCATTATCTGCATGATGTCGGATCCGATCGCGCTCTCGTACTCGTAGGCATAATCGAAGCCGTCCGCCTTCCGGTTGACGATCCCGAATATCGCAAGGCCTCCCTCTCCATCGAGAGCGGCCCGCCTCGGCACGAGGATGCGGCAATGCTGGTCGCGGTCGCTCGTGGCCTCGAGGACGAGCGCGACCTCGTGCCGCGAGTTCATCACGAATGACGACATCCCCCTCTGGTCTAGCTCCACCCGGATACTGCCCGCCAGCATCCCGTCGCTGTTTTCCAGCAAATACGCTTCGGCACGTTTGTCGTACCTGCACTTGAAGAACCAGCCCTTTTTTATGGCCATCGGATCCGCCTCCTTCCAACTTGTTCCTCCATGAGAATCCTCACAGAACCTTATGCTATGAACATACGACCGCGACAACAATGTTCCTACTGAATCTATATACTCCCCACTTCGAATCATCAAGATTGCAGTAAGATTTCATGCCGCCGTGCAATAACCTTCTGCGCATGATATCCAAGGATTCTGAGGCGGTTCTTGGCTGTTGAGGATGCCATCTCTTTTTTTGATGCGCGGATGCCCTCGGGCCATCATACTCCCGCCCGCCTGCCTCAACCGGCGCGGTCGTCCTTCGCGCCGAGGGCCGCCTTGTCGGCGCCCTCCAGCTTCTTGACGGAGCTCTTGTAGAGATCGGGAAGCTTCAAGGGCTCCGTGAAGCCACCGCGCTCGAACAGCTTCCAGGCCTCGAGTTTCGCGACGGCGTCCAACTCGGCGTCGCTCCTGATCCTGCCCGGCCTCTCCTCAATGGCCTCCTCACCGGTCGCATACAAGTGCGGGTTTTCCTGGACGTCCTTCACCCAGCGGCGCAACGAGGCCCCGATGGCCGCCCAGTTGAGGAAATTTGAGAAGAGGTTCTTGATCGCTGCCTGGTCCTTGAACAGGCCGTCGAACGGCGGGTTGAACGCGGCCAGATCCGTATTGCCGTCGAACCGACCGGCCCGCTTCCGTTCGTCCTTGGGGACGAGCTCGTCGCCCGGAAGGATGCAGTTGCTCCCCGCCGTGAACAGTGGCGACTCGTACCCCGTCGGGCCGGCGTAGGTTCTTTCGTACTCGTCGATCTTGGATCCGTTCGATCCACCGCCGCCCCGCCTATGTGGTTTCCAGGATGAAGGCGTGGATCGCCTGGCGCGCTGCTTGTTCCTGAACCCGGTGGGGCTCGGGTAGTCGTCCTCGCCGCTAGCCCCGACGGGTATGCCCATGAAAGACTTGCGCTCCCCGCCGAGGTAGACGCCGCAATGCGGGCACCGCATCCCAACGCGGACGCGGCTCGGCAGAACCCGGCCACAGCCGCCGCACGTCCTCGTCGACCACGCGAGGCCGGGTATGCCCCGGAAGCTGCCGTCGTTGCACGCAATCATGCCGATGATGATGGCCGCGATGATGCCGTAGTAGATGAGGTCGTCGAAGAAGAACAAGGGGTTCGCGAAGGAAAGAACCAGGAGCGCCGTGGCGAGGATGGAGCAGATGATCACGAGCGTCCGCTTTGTTGGATCCATTGGCATGGTGATCTCACGAACATCTGTTGGAAGGTGAATGACCACGACCTTCGATTCAGTGATCGAGATATAGATGCCACGGGAGAATATTTAAAATGGTTTCATCCAGAAACGGCGGCATGGCGCCACCGAGCCGTGCTCACACCCTGCCCGGCAAGAAATAGCGTGTCCCGTCCTTGTAAGACACGTCCTTGCGGAGCAGCCCGGTTCGGAGCAGGTGACTGAGTACCCTCGCTAGGCGGACATCTGCCCAGTGCAGGGTTATCTTCAGCTCGGCCTCGCTCATGAACTCCTTGCCCTTGAATAGCCCCAGCACGGTTGCCCCATCCATGTACGCCTCGGATTGTTTGATCGCGAGGTAATGCTCCCCGTCCTGGTGGATCTCGTCGAAGGGCTTGTCCTTGATCTTGCAAGCCTTCCGGATGTGGTCTATCGAAACGAGGGCTTTGAGCGAGCTGCTCCCGAAGTCCTTGAGTATCGCAGGTAAGGCCAGGATGCCCCCCGTCGAGCCGATGGCTGACTCGAGGATAGCCTTGATTCTCAAAGCGAGGAGATCGATGCGGGGCTCCACGGTTCCTGGCGCGAGGATCTCGGAATACGAGTCCTTGGGTATGACCTTCACGTAGTTGTCGGTCGATGAAATGACGATCGCCCTGTCTCCCTTGTTCAGGGAGAACTCGGAATCGGCCCTGACGAGATCCAACGTGCCAGCCTCGTGGCGAACCATGCCGTTCCCCCGAGCCTGGTTCCACAAGTCCACGGTCACGACAGCACCGACGGGCACCTTCATCGATCGCACACCTCGAAAAAGAGAAAGAGGATGACGCAAAAGAAGCTATCGCATCACCTGCCCGACGCCGCGGCCTGGGCGGTCTTCGTGGCAAGCCCGACCTTGGCGATAAGCTCGGAAAGGCCGCCCTGGAGCAGCCCGGACTGAAGCAGCGCATCGATCTTCGGCAAGAAGTTACCGAGGAAGTTGCCGTCCGAGTTCCCATTACCACCCGAGGGCAGATAGATGATCTTGTTGTTCGGCCCGACTGCCTTTGCTATCTGCTCCGCGGAATCGACTTGTGCCTTGGCGAGGAGTTCGAGGATCTTCATCTGCGCCGTCGTCTCGTTGTATTGCTTCATCGCCTCGGCCTTCTGCCGGATGGCATCAGCCTCAGCGATGCCCCTGAGGCGGATGCCCTCGGCCTCCGCCTCGAGCTTGAGCTTGACAGCATTACTGTCCGCCTGGGCCTTGATCGACACTGCCTCCGAATCCGCCTTGGCGAGCATTATCTTCTTGTTGCGCTCGATCTCGGCCATCTTCTCCGCGTTCTGCTGTTCGACCTTCAAGCGCTTCTCCTCGAGCACGAGCTTCTGCTCCGACGCGAGCTTCTCACGCTCGTAGTGGGCGACCTCCTCCTCCTTCTTCATCTGCTCGCTCTTAACCTTGGCGTCCTTCTCCTTCTCGACCTCGATCTTGACCGCCTCGGAGTCGTGGGTGGCCTCGGAGATACGCGCGTTGCGTCGGAGCTCGGCGATCTTGACCTTCTCGAGCGAAGCTATGACGTCGGATCCCTCGATGTCCCGGATATTCTTGATGTCGAAAATCACGGGCGAGAGGCCGAGCTTGGACAGCGCGTCTTGCACCATCGCATAGATGGCTTTTTCGATCTCCTCCCGGTTCTTCATGATCTCGAGGATGTTGCGCTCCATCGCCACGGAGCGTGCCGCCGACATAACCGTGTCCTCGACGACCTTCGAGATCGTGCTGTGGTCGATTGTCGTGAGGGTCGCTGCTGACTTTGGCGGGTCGGTCACCTGCACCTTGACCGATATCTCGACACCGAAGGGCAGCTTGTCCACGTCGTGCAGCTTGATGAGCTGGGGCTCGATGTCAAGCACGTGTTTCGGGATGATGGTTCGCCCGTGGAAGACCCGCAGGAACACGTACCTGCCCGAGCCATCATACTGAGTGATCCTTTTACCATGGCTGACGACGTGCACCTCGTTAAAAGGCACGACGACCAGCGACTTAAAATAAATGCCGACGACGATCATGGCGGCGATCCCGCCGATGACACATGCAAGGATCCCGCCGACGAGGTTGAAGTCCACCTGGAGATGCTGTGCTTGGATCATATGGGTTCCTCTATGCTTGGCACACCTTCTTCAACGACTGGTGTTCATGCAGAGCTAGCCGATTCAACAGCCTTGAATTGATGACATGTGAAACATATGTTTCACGATGCGCCACTGGGTCGGGATGCTTGGAGGGAATGCTTATTTGTCGTCCCCTTGATCTAATCACAATAGGACTCTCGGAGAATCGAGTGATTCATCCACCGGTTCACACCATCATGGCGGACAACGATGAGCGACGAGAAGAAGCCTTCGACGATGTTTGAACTAATGCAGATGTCGCAAAAGAAGCAAGAATCCGAGAAAGGAAAGAAAAAAAAGGACAAGGACAAGGACAAGGAGAAGGACGTCCAAGAGAGCCAGGAGTTGGACGAGAAGCTCTTCGGCAAGGCCTCGGTCGCGGCACCCGGTGGTGCAGCTGCCCCGGCGGGGCCGAGCTCGAGAGACTTGTTCTCGCTGCTCGAGGAGACGGACAAGGAGGCAAAAGCGGCCCTCAAAGCACAGCTCCTCGACGCGATCGAGGCCATGGCACAGGCCTATGCTGAGATACCGATCAACCGGATCGCGAAGCGCGTCAGGGAGGAGGCCGAGGAGGCCGTCCTCGCAGTGCTCGAGGAGATGATCATCGGCGGCCTCATCAAGGCGCGGCTCGCCCCCGACCGGATCCTCCCCGCGGATGGCTCCAGCAAGATCCAGGTCGACCGTGGCGCTGCGGGGGTACAACCCAAGTCACAGCCCGCTCCCTCGCCCCCGGTCGCGACGAGCAAGCCCGAGCCGCCCTCGGCAGCATCGGGCGCGCCCGCCGAGCCGGGGCCTGCCAAAGAAGCCAAGCCACGCCCGTCCATGGAGGACGTGCCACCAGCCCCTTCCATCCCTCCGGTTCCCGCGCCGGCGGCACCAAGGCCGGCGCCACCACCCGTTCCATCGATCCCAAGGATCGAAGCACCCCCGGCGATATCCATCGGCGTTGGGGCGCCGGCGCCAAGCCCACCGCCAGAGCCGGCGGTCGAACCGCCAGCGCCGGCAGCTCCCGCAGTCGAGGAAATACCCGATTTTCCCAATCCCGATTCGATCGAGGCCCCGCCCGGTGCGATCCCGGTTCCCGCTCCCGCGCCGGCCCCGGCACCCGTGGCGTCCCAACCAGCCCCGCCCGCGTCGAGGCCCCTTGGGGGGCTCAAGCCCATGGGGAAGATGCCGATCCCCAGCCCGGCCCGGGCCGGGATGGTGAAGCCCGCTCCGCCGGTTTCCCCGGCGCCCGTCGCGCCGGTGGTGCCGTCCGCGCCGGTGGTGCCGTCCGCGCCGGTGGTGCCGTCCGCGCCGGTGGTGCCGTCCG
>JAFGBX010000052.1 GCA_016932935.1 Promethearchaeota archaeon
CGGTGTTCTGCTGCATGAGCCGCTTCGACGGGTCGGCCGTGTTGTGCAGCGGCGGGTGCCACGTGCCCCACTCGTCGCAGATGAGCATGATGGAACGCCGGGGGTCGTAGTCGTCCATGATCGTCCGATGGCGCACGAGGATCTCCTCGATCTTGAGCGCCTTGCCCAGCAAGTTGTACCAGTCGGTGACCGTGTAATCGGTCGCCGTGCCGGACGTGCCGCAGTAGTAGTGGAACGCGAACCCGTCGACCAGTTGCGTCCGGTTTTGGCGGCAGCCGCATGCCTTTCCCGACATACTCTCGAAGAACCTCCTGGTCCAGTCGTAGTCGTCCGAGTTGGCGCCAGACGCGATCTTCACGAGGTACTTCATACCTTGCGCGTAGGTGGCGAACCGGGAGTACTCGCTCGCGTAGAATTGCGGGGTCATATAGCCGCCGCAGCCCCATGACTCGTTCCCTATACCAAGGAACCGAACCCCGAGGGGATCGGGGGAGCCATTCCGAGCCCGCTCCCGCGTTATCGTCGTGTCGAGCTCGGCGTTCATATACTCGAGCCATTCACGCATCTCGCGGGGCGTGCCACTGCCCACATTGCAGCAGATATACGGCTCGGCACCGAGCATCTCGCACAGCTGGAAGAACTCGTGCGTGCCGAACGCGTTCGGCTCCGTGCCCCCCCACCAGAGGTTCATGCGGGTGGGCCGCTGCTCGCGCGGGCCGACGCCGTCCCGCCAGTGGTAGTCGTCGGCGAAGCACCCGCCGGGCCAGCGCAAGGCCGGGACATTGATCCTCTTGAGCGCGTTCACGACGTCGAGCCGGATGCCCCCGTCGTTCGGGATGCTCGACTCGGGGCCGACCCAGAGCCCGTCGTAGACCAGGCTGCCGAGGTGCTCTGCGAAGTGGCCGTAGATGTTCGGGTTGATAGTGGCGATCTGCTCGTCCGCGTGGATGATGACGCGTGCTTGGTTGTCTTTCGGATCCATCTCTTTTCGCCCCTCGATTCATATATCGACCTTAACGGCGCTGCAACCGATCCCAGAAAACGCTTGGAATAGCTCGGTAAACTGGGTTTCGGACTCGTACGTGCCGATGATCGCCCCGCCCGAGCCAGGGAACTTCGACGTCGCGCCTATCTCCCGGGCGATGTTGACCATCCGCACGTTTTTCTCGGCGATCGGGTAGACGCTCGCGCGCAAGTCGTAGTTCTTGTTTAAGCAGGCCTTGAACGTGTCCAAGTCCTTGTTCTTCAATGCCGCGTAGCCCTCCGCTGCGTTGGCCCCCAGCTTTTCCATCACGCTCGCCACGTCCGTGTCCCCGCACTCCCACCGCTTCCGAACGTCGTTGTGCACGACGTCCTTGTGGGTCAGGTCGACTTGATAGGCGAGGTACATCCGGGGGAACAGCTCCTTCGGGACGACCTCGTACTTGCCGAAGCCATTCCTCTCCATGTGCGCACGGTCGAAGTCCATGAACACGGGCTCGTCGAACACCTGGACGACGCGATCTTGCAACCCTGCCGATATCCCGAGTTCCTTGGTCTCTGACCACAGCACGTGGTTGGCCATGATGGCCCTGTCCATGGTCACCCCGTAGAACTGGCAGAGCGCCTTTATGGTCGCGACGATGATCGCCGAGCTGCCGGCGAGCCCCACCTGGCGCGGGATGTTTGACGTGTACCGGAGCGTGAAGTTCCTGGAGGGGATCGAGAGCCCGTTGGCCTTCACGTAATCGAAGAACTGCTTGACCGTGGCCTTGATGAGCCTCATGCCACCGTAGTAACCGTTGAGGCGGATGTCGACGAGCATCTCGTCGATGGAGCCGTAATTACCCGCGTCGCTCTGCCCCGGCAAGATCTCGATCTTCTCCCATTCGAAGAGCACGACCTGCGCACGGAAGTTACGAACGGGGATCGAAAGCGTCTTCCCATGGAAGCCATCGGAAGGATTCCCGAGCACGCCGGCCCGCGCCGGGACGTTGACCATGATCATGATCGATGAATGGGTTCCAGCGAGAAAAAACTATGTCCCGGTCCCCCCGAGCGCGAGGAAGACAAGCCACAGCAGCCCGAACGAGATCACGTTCATGATGTTCGACAGCATGCCCGCGAACCGCTCGTCATAGCCGAACTGCACGACGAAAACGAGCAGGCCCATGCCGACGGGCAGGATGAAGCAGACGAGCAAGATGGTGCGAGCCATGAGGCTCACCGGCCAGAGCAAGAGGAATGCGATGCCGAGCAGTAAGCCGATCCCGTATCGGGTCAAGAGTATCTTCGCGAGATCCTTCCAGTACTTCTTATCTAGCTTGAAATCGAGGTAGACGCCGAGGGCGAGGAAGGTGATGAAGGTGTTAGACCTGGCGATGACGTCGATGAGCCCCGTGTCCCCCAAGTTGGAGACGACGTCCGGAAAGCGGAAGCCAACCCCGTTCAGCACGAGCCCGATGACGTAGGAGAGCAAGGGAGGGGACGTGAGGACCTTCTTCGCAACGAAGGCGGCCCTCGGCCGCTCGCCGTCCTTCGCCGAATACGTCACCGCGAGGATGTAACAGAGGCCGAAGATGACCATCGCGTTCCCGACGTCGAACATCGCCGCGTACTTGAGGCCCTCGTCGCCGAAAACGCCTTGGATGAGAGGAAAGGCGAAGTTGCCGACGTTGTACCCGAGGCTCATCATGACGTATTGCCCGCGCTGCTTCTTCGATGGCTCGCCCTTGTGGATGAAGTATGCCGAGCCGAGCACGACCCCCGTGATCAAGAACGCGAGGAACGGCATGGCGACCATGGCCACGTCCATCTGGATGCGCGTGAGCGTCCGCAAGATGATGGCGGGCAGCGTGACGTTGAAAATGATGCGCACGAGCGCCTTCCCGCCACCCTCTTTGTCGATGACGCGCGAGCGCTTGAGGAGGTAGCCGATTGCGATGATGGCGAGCGAGATCGCGAACTGCGCGTTGAGGGTCGTGAGGTCGGCCATGGCAAGAGCCCGAGCGGGAGGGAACCCACGCGATGCATTGTGATGCGAAGCCTTTCTTAGCTTGCCTCGCGAGGCCGTGCAAGAACGGGCTCGAGGTGCGTCCCGTGCGGCGGTAGCCGCAGAGCTGGTGTGAGAGAGGAGGAAAACGCATCACTTCGATGCGCTGGACTCCCCCGAGCTAGCTCCCGCCGCACACGACGTGACCTTGAGCTTGAGCTCGATGTACATGAGCCAGACGACCCCGGCCATGATGACCGCGACGCCAGCGGATTGCAAAGCGATGTTGAGCGGCGGGACACCGATCCACTCGTCAAGCACGACGACGCCGACGAGGACGGGGAGCGAGATGTTGAACGCGTTGAAGATGTTGTTGATAAGCACGGCGCGCCCGTGCTGGTACGAGACGTTCTTTGACAAGAACGACGCCGTGGAGACGACGAAGGCGACGACGAGCACGAGCCACGCGATGCCGTCGCCGAACACGTCCAGGAGCTGCCCGGCCCCGGCATACGTGACCACCGCGGCCATGACGACCTTCGCAAACAAGTAGGAGAAGACGGACATGATCCCGGTGAAGATGCATATCCATATGTCCGCGTGCTTGTAGTGCTGGGACTTCGTGTAGGCGTAAGCGGCGACACCACCCGCGGCGAGGCCGGCCATGAACCACAGTGGGAGGGGCCGCGAGATCATAGCCAGCGTGGTGGCCCAGTCGCCTTGCGCGCCGGTCGTCGTGGAGATGCCGACGAACACGACCCCGACGACCATGACCGCCATCGAGGCGACTTGCTGCCTGCTGATGGCCTCCTTCAGGTACCAGCGGCACGCCAGGCCTTGGACGATGATCCCGACGGCCATGAACGGCTGCAAGATGCTGAAGTCCGCGAACCCGAGGGCGACGAAGCTCCCGGCGCTGCCGAGCATGATGAACAAGTACCCGACCATCCACGTTCGGTTCTTCAAGAAGTTCTTGACGTTGTTCATCGCGGTCGTGTCGTGGACGCTGGGAACTTGGTCGGCGCCTCGCTTCTGGTAGATGGTTCCGATGTTCAAGGCGGTAACCGATCCGATCTGGATGAGAATCGCCAGCCACTCGAGTGCCATGGGAATGGATTGAAAGGAGGACAGATAAAGGTACTCACTGGGTTCCCGCGGAGCTGGCCGCGTCGGCCTTCCTCGTCAGCTCCAGGTCCTTGAACTGCAGCTTGTACAGCTTGGCGTAAAGCCCGTCCTTGGCGAGCAGCTCGTCGTGGGTGCCGTATTCGATGGCCTCGCCCTTGTCCAGGACGAGGATCTTGTCCGCGTTGCGGATCGTCGAGAGTCGGTGGGCGATGATGATGGACGTGCGGTCCTTCGTGATCTCCTCGATGGCCTTCTGCAGCAGCATCTCCGAGTACGAGTCGAGGGAGCTCGTGGCCTCGTCGAGGATGAGGATCTTCGGGTTCACGAGGAGGGCGCGGGCGAAGGAGACGAGCTGCCGCTGGCCCTGCGAGAGCAACAGACCTCGCTCGCGGACGACCGTGTCGTACCCGTTCTCTAGGGCCATGATGAAGTCGTGCGCGCCTATCTGCTTCGCCACGGCGACGATCTCCTCGTCGGTCGCGCTCGAGCCGTACCGGATGTTCTCCTTCACGGTGTCCGTGAAGAGGAACGGGTGCTGGAGCACGATGCCGAGTTGCTTGCGGAGGCAGGAGAGGGTCATGTCGCGGACGTCGATGCCGTCCACGAGGATCTGGCCGCTGGCGACGTCGTAGAACCTGCAGAGCAAGTTGATGAACGTGGTCTTTCCGGCGCCGGTGTACCCGACGATGGCCAGGGACGATCGAGCCGGGATGGACACGCTCACGTCCTTGATGACGGGTATGCCTTCCACGTAATGGAAGCACACGTTCTTGAACTCCACCCGACCGCCCATGACGTGATCGGCGATCGCGCCGGTTTTATTCTTGATCTCGATCTCCTCGTCGAGCGTCGAGAAGATGCGGGACCCGCCAGCGAACGCCGCCTGGATCTGGCTGTAGAACGTGGCGAGCTGGTTGATCGGGGAGTAGAACTGCAGCACGAGCAGGATGAAGGCGACGAACGCGCTCGTGTCGAAGAAATAGTTCCCCGAGCCGGGCGGAACCTCCTGGCGCAAGAAGAAGAAGGCCGCGACGAACACGAGGGAGAGCACGCCGAACCCGATCGTCTGGAATATCGGGCCGACCGATGCCATGAGCTTGCCGGCCTGGATGTTCGTCTCCATGTTGGCCTTGTTCGCGACGTCGAACTCCTGGGCCGACTGCTCCTCGCGCGTGAACGCCATCGTGGTCTTCATGCCCGACACGCCCTGTTCGAGCTTCGTGTACACCTCGGCAATGGTCTGGCGCGACTTGTCGTAGATGCGCCTGGCGCGCTTCGAGACGAAGCTGGTCACGAGGAAGAACAGCGGGCCGACGATGAAGGTGATGGCGGTGAGCTCGGGCGAGTAATCGATCAAGAGGTACACGATGAACACGATCGATATCGTGTCCCCGAGCAGCATCGGGAACCCGTTGGTCATGAGGTTGTGGATGGTTTCCACGTCGCTCAGCACCCGGCTCATGATCTTCCCGGCCTTCCGCTTGTCGTAGTAAGCGAACGAGAGGTGCTGCAGCTTGATGAACATCTCCTGGCGCAGGTCGAACGTCGTGTGCTGCGAGATGTAGCCCATGAAGTAATGGTTCGAGGTAGTGAGCGCCCAGGAGAGGCAGTAGAAGAGCATGAGCTGGAAGCCGAGGCCATAGAGCGAGCTCGCCTCGCTCAGCGGCAACCGGCCGTCCATGACCTTCTCCGCGGTGTCGATGGCCGAGGCCAATATCCGAACGGGATAGACCTTCACGAACGCGTTGATCGTGATGATGACGAGCACGACCAGGAACTGGGGGATGTATGGCTTCAAGTAACGCCACGTGCGCTTGAGCAGAACCGTGCTCGGGTAGTGGCGCACGTCCCGCTCGTCCGGGTCGGCGTCATCACCGAGCACCTCCTTTCTGATGCGCCGTAGCTTACCTCCGCTCTTCATGGGTTCGCGCCTCCCTCCTTGCCGTTCTCGCCTTTCGTTGCGCTTGGCGGCCGTTTCTTGCGGGTAGCGGTGGCCTTCCGAGGCGTTTTGGCCGTGGCCGTCGCCCGGGCCGTCCCTCGTGCATCGCCCGCCTGCGCGGATCGCGAGGTCTTCTGCGTGGCTGGCTTTTTCTTGCGGGGCATAGCCGCATCACCGACGGCAGTCTCGGCAGGCCGTGCTTCGGCATCTCGCCTGTCAGCGGGGGTAGCAGGCACGGCTTCTTGATCTGGAACCTTCTCCGCCGCTTCCCCTTCGATGTGGGCGGCTTGATCGCCTCTTTCCGCTCTCTCGAACCATTTCTCGATGGCCTCGCGCTTCTTGGCCTCGAGCTTCTGCGCGGCCTCGATGGCCTCTTCCTCCTCCTTTTTCTTGAGTTCCTCTTCCTGGAGCTTGGCCTCTTCGATCTTCTTCTTGACCTCGTCGATCTTTTGGGCACGCTTCTGCTCGATCTTGTCCAGCTTCTTCTGTTCCTTGGCGATCTGCTTGGACGTTTTCTCGCCCGGTTCGTCGCTCGCGACCACCTCGGCCGGGAGGAAGGCGGGTATCTCCGCCTCGCGCTGGCGGGCATACGCTTCGAGCTCGAGGAGGTGCCGCTCCTGGTCACGGTAGAGCGTCTTGTAGAGCCGGGCGTAGTACCCGCCGCGTGCCATCAATTCCTGGTGGGATCCGGTCTCGACGAGCTTGCCGTTGTCCAGGTACACTATCTTGTCGGCGTCCCGGATCGACGAGAGGCGCTGCGTGATGATCAAGGTCGTCCGACCCGCCATGACCCGCTTTAGTGCCTGCTGGATCAAGTACTCGGTCTCGACGTCGACGGCGCTGAGGGAATCGTCGAAGATCAAGATCCGCGGGTCGATGAGCAGGGAGCGGGCGATCGAGATGCGCTGCCTCTGCCCGCCGCTCAGCGAGATGCCACGCTCGCCCACTATCGTGTCGTAACCCTCGGGCAGGCCGACGATGAAGTCGTGGATGTTGGCAATCTTCGCCGCCGCCTCCATCTCCTCCCGCGACGCCTTGATGTTGCCGTAGAGCAAGTTGTCCTTGATCGAGATCGAGAAGAGGAACGTGTCTTGGGCGACGATGCCGATCTGGGATCGTAATGACTTGATGCGGACGTCACGGACGTCGATGTCGTCGATGAGCAGGTTGCCTACCGTGATGTCGTAGAACCGGGGGATCAAGTTCACGAGCGAGGACTTGCCGCAGCCGGTCGGCCCGAGGATGGCAACCTTCTCGCCAGGGTTGATGACCATCGAGACGCTCTCCAGGACGTTCCGGCTCGTCCCGGGATACGCGAACGAGACGTCTTGGAAGGCGATCTGGCCGATGGCCCTCGGCATCTTGATGGCCGTGGGCTTCTCCGCGATCTCCGACGTGTGGTGCAAGATCCCGACGATGCGGTCTCCCGCGGCGACCATCTGCTGGTAGCTGCCGACGAAGTTGGCTAGGAACCGGATCGGCCCGAGGATCATCTGCAGATAGATGAAGAAGCTCACGAGCGTCGCCACCTCGACGTCGCCAACGTTGTTTATCGCCACGTGGGCCCCGAGCAGGATGACGATGACCAAACTCACGTTCGCGACGAGATCCATCGTCGGGCCGAAGACCGTGTTGAGCTTGATGAGCCCCATGTGGGCGTTCAGGAGGTCGTAGTTGCTCGAGGAGAATTTCTTGATCTCGACGTCCTCCTTCGCGAACGCCCGCACCACCCTCACGCCCGTCACGTTCTCTTGCAAGTTGGCGCTGAGCTTGCCATAGACTTCCCGGATCCGGCGATACAAGGGGCGGATTCGGCGCCGGTAGAGGATGATCATGGTGAAAATGCTGGCGCAGATCGGGATGATGGCGAGGGTGAGCTCGACGCTCAACACGAGCATCAAGGCGATCACGATGCCGATCTGGATCATCGAGTTGAGGAACTGCACCAGGACGTCCGTGAGGAAGTGCCGGGTCTGGTCGACATCGGAGGTCACCTTCGACATGATGTCTCCCGTCCGGTTCTCGTCGAAGTACGAATAGCTCTGGCGCTGCAGCGCGATGTACAGGTCGTTCCTCAGCTTGTAGATGAGCTTCTCCCCGATGCGCGCGTTCATGTACCCGGAGAAGTAGCCGAGGATCCCGGCGCCGCCCACGATGACGAGCAACCCGATCAAGTAGAAACCGAGCATCACCATGTCCCCGGACTTGAAGACGTCCTGTACCAGGTTCTTGATCAAGAGCACGGGCAGCGAGATGAGCAGCGATCCGAGTGCGTTCAAGATCA
>JAFGBX010000394.1 GCA_016932935.1 Promethearchaeota archaeon
GGAGTGGCGGTTCATCGAGTGGTTGTCCACGTTCAGCATGTACCCGACTTGATCTTTGAACGCCTTGTTGAAGCCCGTGAGCAGCTCCCGCTCGATCAGCGCGGACTTCGGCGTGACGAGCCAGGTGACCGGTATGGTGAAGCCATCCTTATGGTCGAACCTCCGCGGCTTGTGCGCGATCTCGCCCATCTTGGTGATGCCCTCGTGGGGGCTTCCATAACCCCACTTCTCGTCGACGAAATACGCGGACGATATCAACGTGTAGACGAGCTTTCCCATGGCGGTTCCACCCAGCTTGCGTGCGCGATGGATGTAGATCCTTGGTCAGCATTGAAAAACGTTGTGGCAAGGCGACAGCTCCAGCGGCCGTTGATGGCATGCCCCGCGAGATCGCCGATTCAAGCGGCTCGCTTGCGGAACACCAAGAACTTCTGCTCCTTGCGGGTTCCGGGCTTGTCGATCACGAGAAACCCCTGGAACCCCGAGCGGGAACCGAAGGCACGGGTGATCACGTCCAGCTCGGCGGGCGACTTCGGGTAGAACTCCACGACGCCCCGGCCGCCAGGCGTGAGCAAGGCGTGCACCCGCCGCGCGAAACCGTCGTAGACTTGCCGGGCGATCGCGGCATCCTCGATGTCTTGTGACAAGAAGTTCATGGCGGAGATCGATATCACGAACGAGAAGGCACCGTCGCGGAACGGCATGCGGGCCATGTCGGCCTGGACGACGGGATTCGAGAGGTGGCGCAGCTTTATCATGTCCAAGGATACTTCGACGCCCACGACGATCGGGAAGCCGGCTTGCATGGCGACCTCGGTAGAGAACCCGTTCCCGCAGCCGGCGTCGAGCACGGCACCCTCGCGCTTGGCCTCGCGGGGGATCCCGCCGCCGATCCGCTCGTCCCCGAGCAGCTCGAGCGCCCGCAGGGTGGTCGCGTGCTGCAGCCGCGCCATCCACCTCGCGCCCTGGTACGCCTCGGCCTGGTCCGAAACGAACGAGTCCCTGGTGGGGACTTTGGGGGAGCGCTTGCGGCTCATGTGCGCAGGCCCTTCAATCGTTCGAGGTCCTGGGGGAATTTCTCCTCGTCCGGGGTCTCGATTGTGCCCGGGTGATCCTTGAAGCGCGGGTCGTTGACCAGCCAGCGGAAGCCCTCGGTCCCGATCTGCCCCTCGCCGATGTGCGCGTGCCGGTCGTGGTTGGTGCCGAACTCGTGCTCGGAGTCGTTGAGGTGGAACGCGAGCACGCGGTCGATGCCGATCTCGTCGTCCACGGCCTTCATCGTCTTTTGATAGGCCTTTTCCGTTCGGATGTCGTGGCCAGCGGAGAACGCGTGGCAAGTGTCGAAGCACAAGCCGAACCGTTTCGTATCTTCCAACTTATCGATGATCTGGCGCAGCTCCGGCCACGCGCGGCCGATCGTGGAGCCCTGGCCGGCCGTGTTCTCGAGCAAGATCTTGACCGGGCTCTTGGGGAACTTCTTGGCGATGGCGTTCAGCGACGCTGCGACCTGCGCGATGCCCTTCTCGAGGCCCATCTTCTTCGGCGCGCCAGGGTGGAACACGAGGAAGTCCAGGCCAAGCTTCGTGCAGAGGTCGTACTCCAGCTCGAAGCACGCGATCGACTTCGCGAGGATCTCCTTGTCCTCGGCTGCCAGGTTCACGAGATACGTCCCATGGCAGAAAATCGAGGAGATCCCAGGATTAGCCGAGCGCGTGCTCTTGAACGTGCCGAATTCCTCGTCCTTCACGGCGCGCGCGCCCCACGACCTGTTGCTCTTGACGAACATCTGGACGGCCTCGCAGTCTATACCGGAGCCGCCCTTTATCGCGTTCTCGAACCCGCCCGCGGCGGACATGTGTGCACCGATGCGCATGCGTATCACCGATTCCCGACACGTTGGTGGGGAATGGCTAGCACTCCGCCCGGGGATACTTCAAACTTCCGGTTCCCCCGGCGGCCCCCCGGCGGCCCGCGCGGCGGCGGGGCCCCCTCACCGCCAGTCGAAGTAGATCGACGAGATCTTGTCCGGGAGCGGCACGTCCACGAACGGGTAGAAGTTCAGTATCAACTTCTTTGGATAGAAGATGAACCGCGCCTTTTTGAGCGGCACCGGGTCGAAGTACGGGACGAACGGGGACTGCAGCCCCACCCACCCGAGTTCCTTCGATGTCTGGGCCAGGAGATTGCATAGGTCGGCCGCCTCCCCCGTGGACAACCGGTAGATGTGGACCATGTCCAGCCACCCGAAGGGGTGCGCCTTCCCGAACCCTGCGAGGTCGAACCGCCACGCGATGATGAACCCGTCGACCAGCCCGTCCGGGCCGTCGTGGACGACGCAGTTCACGCCTGGTTGGTTCAGGAACCAGGTGAAGTCCTCCCGCTCCCTTATGAACGACGCCTGGTTGCGCACCCGGTGGTCTTCCAGCAGGTCGTACATCCTCCCGGCGTCCTCCGGCCTGAACTTCCGCACGCGGGGGTTCTTGTTCCGGGGCACGCCCTGGAGGAGGCCGAGGGCGAGCTTCTCGTACCATTTGGTACGGACGACCTGCGACATCTTCTTGACGTCGAAGACCCGGACGATGAACTTCGTGATGGTGATGATCTCCTTGCACTGGATCCCCGTCTCGCGGACGAGTGCTGCCGAGGTGTCGATGCCGTGCGCCTCAGGTTCGAACAGCCCGAAACCACCCTCGTACCCCAGCGCCTTTCCCATCTTCAACATCGTAACGCCGATCCGGAACGCTAGGTTCTTGCGCCGGTGCCGTGGATGGACTGCCAGCATGCCCGGCACGCCCGTCTTGTAGGTCCGGCCGTTCACGTGGAACGCGCGGGGGTTGGCGCCCTCGAACCCGACGACCTCGCCCGTCGGCTTGTGCACGACCCGGATGAAGTAGTCCCGCGGGATGGACGGCGAGCCGAAGAAGATGTTGAACGCCTCCTCGGAGAACGAGATCGTGCCGCCTTCCTCCGGATCGTTGGCCAGGTACGCTGCCTTGACGACCTCGAGCACTTGCTTGTAGTTCTCGGCGTCGAGCGTGAACCGCTCGACCACGTATTCGTCCCCTCCTTGGGCGTCCATCCTCATGCCTCGTGATCTTCGAACGGGGAGAACCCGCTTCTGAGGTTTCCCCGCCCGCCTAATAAAAGTATTTCAGCCGGCTCCGTGATCGAGGCGGGAAGATGCGGAGGGGCCGCAGCATAATGGTTTAAAGTCGGGTTGCACTATCAAACGCAACCAAAGGGTCGGTTAGATAATGCCAGAGACGAAGCAAGTAAAGCTCAAGGTAATGTATGGGAAGAGCAGGCAGATCAACATCATCAAGCGGGACTTGTTCATCCCGAAGGAGATACAGGAGCGCCTCGAGAAGGAGGTTCCCAGGATGAAATTCATCACCCCCACCGACCTCTCCCAGAAATACGGGATCCGCGTGTCGACGGCCGACGAGTTCTTGAAGGGCCTCGAGAAGAAGCACGTGATCAAGCGCTACGAGCACATCAGCTCGCCCAAGATCCACGTCTACGTGCCCGCCTCGACCCAGAAGAAATGACCTCGAACTCCCCCCCATCGCCCCCCGAAGACGCTCGGGAACCCTCGTTTTCCCGTCCGAGGTCGGCCTACTAGTGCTCGGATTGTACCTAAATGGATTTAAACGATCGCCTCCATCCCTCTACCATGGGCGCGCCCCGCCTGGACGTCGGGCGTGATGACGGCGCGGGGCGGCATCTCTCGTTCTTGCCCACACGGAGGGTTCCCAGGACACCGGGTTGAGTCGTATTATGGGCGGCGTCGCTAGTGACGAACGTGCCAAGGGCCGGCTGACTGAAAAGGAGCGGCTGGTGAAGGAACGGCTGCTGCTGGAGAAGGAACATGAGGTGGTGATGCGGCAGGCGTCCGAGGTACGGGAGGAATACCGGAGGCTGCAGGGCAGCAACGGCGACCGGCCCAAAAGGAAGGTGGCAGACGCCTCTTCGGGGTTGCGGCAGCTGGCGGTTCGCGACTTCATCGACCACGGCAACGACAGCGGCTACGCCACCATGCTGCGCGATGCCATCACGTTCTGCGAGACGCACGATGGCTGCCCGTTTTTCGCCGGTCGCTGCACGGTGGACGGCGCGATCGCGGGCTGCCGCGGCGTCTGGATCAAGATGGGCGCCCCTTGCCCCGTGTTCGCCGAGAACCTGAAGCGCTGCATCAAGGAGTCGTCGCCAAGCGAGCCGGGCCCGAAAAGGGGAGGGATCGGGCCGCGCGGGTGCACGTCACGCGGGTAGAGCCTATTGCTTGTCCAGCACGAGCAACTTCTGCATGAAAAGGAGCTTCTTGATCTTCTTGAGCATGTTCGTCGCCTTCAGCGCCCCGGAGAACAGCGCCTTGACGGCCGACGCCTCGCCAGTCGCCACCGTGAAAAATAACGCGAACGACGCTGCGAGCTCGAACTCCGCGTCGTCGAGCTTGCCTGGCTCAACAGAGATGGCCCCCTTGTCGGCCACGATGTGCAAGTAGATCTTGTCATCCTTCGCCCCGCCGGCGTTCGCTTCGTCGGGGGGGCACACGACGGCCAGGTTCACTCGGGCCGTGAAGTTCTCGAGTTTCTTGCGCCACTTCTCTTGCTCGAGCTTCTCCTTGAAGATCGAATCGAGCGACGCCTTGAAGGTCTCCGTTATGTTGTTCTTTTCAGTTTCATCCATGCCGGCCGGCCTCCCTCGCGTTCTCACGAGGGGATCGTACCACGGGGGTAATCCGCTAGCAGCGTAAATTAAATTCGTTTAGTGCTTATTAAACCCAGGTCACGCATCGAAGGGCGCAACCATGTCAGACAATGACGACGTGTTCCTCCAGATCAAGAAGTGGTGCATCGAGGATCGGGTCTTCAAGCTCAAGCTGCCCGGGAAGGAGGGCTTCACGTGGGCGGTCGAGCTGTCATATCCTTACAAGCACCCGGTGCCCGCTTCCATCGTCATCCTCAACCCCACGGACACAGATTTCATCATACTGCAAATTAATATGAAGATGAGCCCTCAGCACCTCGAAGCGTTGACGAAGAAAGGCCCCCCCGCCCTCCCGATCTTTTACAACCAGATGCAGAGGATGTTCTTGCAGAAGGATGTCACGTTTAACATCGATAGGAACCAGCACGCGTGGATCATCTCGGAACAGATCCACTTCGATGGCTTGTCCAAGAACGAGCTGTTCAAGGCGATCCGCCGGATCCACAACGCCATGTTCCTCGGCAACATGATCATCGACGAGGTGCTCCAGGCGACGTTCTTGCCCGTCGGGAAGAAGGGCAGCGGTTCCGGGGGCAAGGAAGGGAGCGGCATGGGCGGCAGCTTCTACCAGTGAGCGCCCCGCGTAGCAACCGCACCCACCGAGCGACGAGCGCCATGATGGCCACAGATACCCAGCGGCTCGAGGGCGAGATCCAGGCCTTGAAGCGAGAGACCTCCACCATCGTCCTCGCCCACTACTACCAGGTAACCGACGTGCAAGACGTTGGCGACTTCCTCGGCGATAGCCTTGGCCTTTCGCGGAAGGCAGCAAGTGTCACCAGCGCGAGCAACATCGTATTCGCCGCCGTGGACTTCATGGCCGAGGTCGCCAAGATCCTCAACCCGTCCAAGCACGTGTATATGCCCGACCGCACCGCCTCGTGCCCGATGGCAGACAGGCTCCGCGCCGCGGAGGTCTTGCAGCACAAGCAGCGATTCCCTGGCCTGCCCGTCGTGCTCTACGTCAACACCCTCGCCGAGGCGAAGGCCGAGTGCGACGTCATCTGCACGTCGGCGAACGCGGTCGAGGTGTGCAGCAAGGTGGCGAGGGCGTGGGGGAAGGACACGATCATCATGGGGCCCGACAGGAACCTCTCCCACCACGTCGAGAGGGAGGCGGGTATAAAGGTCGTCACCATGCCGGAAAGGGGCTGCTGCTACGTGCACGACCAATTCTCCACCGAGGACGTCGAGTACCAGCGGCAGCGCTTCCCGGGGGCCAAGCTCGTCGTCCATCCCGAGTGCAAGCCCGACGTCCAGGAGGCGGCCGACTTCGTGGGCTCCACGACCCAGATGCTCCGGTACATCGAGGGCGGGATGGCCGATTGCCAGGAGTACGTCGTCGGCACGGAGCAAGGACTGCTCGACCATCTCGCGAAGAAGCACCAGGTGCTCCGGCTGCACTCGCTCGCGCCCGTGCCGCAAGGCGTCGCGTGCAAGAACATGAAGAAGACCACGCTGCAAAAGGTTCGCGACGTGCTGCTCGCGATCAAGGCTGGCACCGCTGGCGACCGCGAGGTTCTCGTCGACGAGCAAATCGCGGCCCGGGCGAGGAGGTCGATCGACGCGATGTTCACGTATTCCACCGCATCGGGGTGAGCCAAGGACATATGGAAAAGGTCGTGCACTTGCTCTCCGCCGGCATCGATTCCCCCGTCGCGGGCTACTTGCTCGTCAAGTCGGGCTTCGAGCCCATCTTCCTCACGGGCGACGCCGTCCCCTACGCCACGGATGTCACGAGGAACGCCGCCATCGCGCACGCGCGCAAGATCGCCACCTTTGCTGGACGCGCGCTCAAGATGCTCGTCGCGCCGACCGGCCCGGTCTACAAGGCGGTGCAGGCCGCCTGGAGCGAGTCCGAGCTCAAGTACACGTGCATCTTCTGCAAGCGCATGCTCTACCGCGTCGCCAGGGAGGTCGCGTCCCGGGAGCGGGCGCAGGCCATCTCGACGGGCGAGATCATCGGCGAGCAAGCCTCGCAGACGATCGACAACCTGGCCCTCATCCAGCAAGCCGTGGGCAGCTTCCTGGTCGTCCGGCCGCTGCTGACGTGGGACAAGGCCGAAGTCATAAAGCTCGCCCGAGAAATCGGCACGCTCGACATCTCGACCAGCGCCAAGGACCCGTGCAAGGCGGTACCTCGCTACCCCATCACGCACGGCAAGATCGAGACCTTCGCGCCAATCGAATCGAAGGTGGACGTCTCAGGGCTGCTCGAGACGATCGTGGCCGGCCTCCAACCCGTCGACATCGACCCCGAGGAGGGATGAACCCATGGCGCCCGATGCTGACCTCGCCGTGCTCGGCGACCAAAGCACCTTTCCGCCAGCGCTGTTCGGGAAGATCCGGGCGGTCGAGGCGGCGCTCTCGGGCAGGAAGGTCGTCGTCGCGTTCTCCGGCGGCGTCGACTCGTCGACCCTCCTGGCGCTAGCGCTCGCCTTCGCCAAGGGCGTCCACGCGGTGCACTTCGACTCCGTGTTCAACACGCCCGGCGAGAACGAGGCCGCGGCGGAGGTCGCCAGGTTCTTGGGGGTCAACATGGAGGTCATCAAGAAGGATCCGCTCGCGTGCGACGACGTGCGGTCGAACCCTCCGGGGCGCTGTTACTTCTGCAAGAGGGATAACTTCACGAGTTTGTTGGAGCTCGCGGCGGTTCTCGGCTTCGATGCCGTTGCGGAGGGATCCAATGCCGACGACGCTGGGGATTACCGGCCCGGATTGAAGGCCGTTGCAGAACTCGGCTTGCTCTCCCCGCTGCTCGATGCAGGCCTCGGCAAGGAGGAGATCCGCGAGATCGCCCGCGCCGTGCACCTCCCGAACGCCGAGAAGCCGCCGAGCCCCTGCCTCGCGACGCGCGTCGCCTACGGGGTCGAGTTGACGGGCGAGGCGATCGCGGCGATCGGCCTCGCGGAGGCGGAGATCAAGGCGTCCCTCCCCGGCGTGTCGATCGCACGAGCTCGCCTTCATAAGGGCGGCGTGCTCCGCATCGAGATGGACCCGACGTCGCTGGCGCGGCTCTTGTCGTCCGACGCCCGTGGATTGCTCGACCTCGCCGCCAGGATCAAGAAACTCGGCTTCAAGAAGGTGAGCCTTGATCTGGAGGGCTACAAGCAGGGCTCCCTCAACGACTTGCTGGAAAGGGAGTGAGGTGGCCTGGCGCGGGGGGATGCAGGCGTCATAGCCCAAACGCAGCCAGTTTGTCTTTATTCGACCGCGCCCGCTCCGGCGTGATGTCGAACACGAGCCACATGCAGAGGAACCCGGCCAGGTAGAACAGCGCGGGCACGAGCGTCATCTGCAGGCGCAGCCCCAACAGCGCGAGCGACGATTGCTCGGCCGCCTCGGGGTCGAAGCCCACGACGGCATGGATGATACCGAAGGACAACGCCTGGATGACGACGGACAAGCGCCCGAAGAACGTCCTGAACCCGTAGAAGATGCCCTCGCTCCTCGATCCCATCTTCACGACGGTCTCGTCGATCACGTCGGAGAACGTCGGCGCGAGCAGCGTCCAGGTCGCGCTCATCGACATCCCCAGGAGGAGCGCCGCGACGATGGCTTGCGTCGCGTCCTGGACGAACAGGAAGAGCACCAGCAGCGCTGCGGTCAAGCCCGTGCCGAACATGTACCCCACACGGTTCCCGCGCTTCCTGGAGACCCGGATCCAGACAGGCACCATGGCGGCGCCCCCGACCAGCAGCGCCCCGGAGATCAAGATCTCCGCGTCCGCCTCGGCGTGCAAGAGGTACTCGACCAGGTACGGCACCGACGCGAGCATCACGACTTGCATGACGGTCTGCCCGAGGTACGCGACGAGGTACGCGAGGAAGTTCTTCTGCCTCAGCGCGAAGGAGAGGGTTTTAAAGTAGGAGCGGCGCTCGCTGCTCCCGCCCTGCCCGGGATCCTCGCGTCCCACGGCGAGCGGGAGCGCCGGTGGGGCCGGTTTCTCGCGCATGGCGGGGATCATCAGCGCCGACATGACCGCGCCGATCGCCGTGACCACGAGCGCCTGCCCAATGTAAGACGCGCTGTTCCCATACGTGAAGAACAACGGGGGGACGAGCATACCGACCGTGAGGCCGACCTGGCTGAGGATCGTCTGGATCCCCGCGACCCGCGTGCGCTCGTGGTGCGAACGGAACTTCACGGGGAACGTTGCGAGCCAGTTCGTGTTCCAGAACGAGTAAAGGAAGTCGAAGAGGCAGATGAAAGCGACGAGCCACGCGAACACGGCCCAGTCGAAGCCCGAGGGAGGCGAGAAGATGAACGTGAAGGTGACGGCGCAAGGTATTGCCGTGAGCATGAACCATGGGAATCGGCGGCCCCAGCGCTGCGTGAACCGGTTGGGGCGGTCGGAGACGTACCCGACCAGCGGGTCGTTGACCATGTTCCAGACGCCGTAGATGATGAACGCCGTGGCGAGGAAGAAGTTGGGGAGGAGAACCTCGTTCTCGTAAAAAGCGTACACCCGCACGGAAAAGGCGGTCACGAGGAAGTCGTCCACGAAGCTCCCGCACGCGTAGGAGAGGTGGATCCTCGTCGGGTTGCGTGCCCCTTCCTGGCCCATCGCGATCACGGGATGTCGACCGGGTACTGCCGGTACTTCTTGTATGTCTCCATCATCGTGACGGCGTTCTCGACCGTGCACGAGTCGGTCAGGTCGGTGCACGGCGAGAACATGTACCCGCCACCCGGCGCGCCGTCCCGCAGGCATTTCTTGACCTCCGCGGCAACCTCCGCGGCCGAGCCGTATGGGAGGAGCCGGCTCGAGTCGATGTTGCCGACCAGCGACAGCTTGTCGCCGTAGTGCTCCTTGCAATGCTTGAGATCCATGCCCGCGACGGGCTCCAGCGACTCGTGGGCGTCCAGGCCGATCTCGATGAAGAGCGGGTAGTACGGCTCGATAAAGCCGTCCGAGTGCATCATTACGAGCTTGCCCTTCTTGTGCCCCTTGTCGATCATCCTCGCGAGGTGGGGGATGATGAACTCCTTGTACATGTTCGGGGAGAGTATCGGGCGACCCTTGTAAGCACAATCGTCGGGGATGATGATGACGGGGGCCTCGCTCTTGCAGAGGAAGTCCATCTTCTTGTACTGGGGTTCCATTATCGTGCTGCAGACCTTGTGCAAAAAGGCCGAATCCTTCCGGGCGAACTTACCGATGCTGTCGATGCCTATCGTTGCGATCAAGGGTTCCATCAAGAGGCCGACGCTCGGTATCTCGAGGAAGTCGTGTTCGATGCCCATACGAATGGAACCGTCCAGCTCGTCGACGTGGTGGTCGGCGATCCCGCCCACGGCCATGCCCTCGTGCCATTCCTCCCAGAGTTCGCGCGTCTTGAGCAGCCCGTCGACCTGGTATCCATGAACGATGAGCGTTCCGTACGCCCTGTTCTTGACCAGTGATCCACTTGTGGTCACCATGTAGTCCGGGTTGATCTTCTGGTATTTGTCGTTCATTTCCTTTACCATCGCGGGATGCCGATCGCCGTACGTGACCGTTGGCCCGGCACTCCCGCACCAAGAAGAGTCGAAGCCGAGGGCCTTGTGGATCGTGATGTCCTTGTTCGGGAGGATGACGATGTCCTCCTCGGCGAGCGAGTCCCCGAGCTGCTCGTCGAAGTTCCGGGCGAAGAGCTCCATTATCCCCTGGACGAACGAATAAACGCGATCTGGTTCGCGCTCGCGTCTCAGCGAGGTGATGATGCCGTCGACGACGTTCATGCGCTGGTTCAAGCCTTTAGGAGTTTAAAACTTGACGTCCCTCAAGACACGAGAACGCTAGGGCGCAGCTCATCTGGCCTCGGCTCCCGGAAGAAGATGCGGGCCCGTATCTGGACGCTCGACCATGACGGCGAGAGCCTGGCGATCAGCCCGACGCCGAAGGCCTGGTGCCGTACGAAGCTCGGTTGCACCTGGCTGAACGCCGCGCCCTCGGGCTTCCCCTCGAGCTGTTCGACTACGAGGTGCGTGATCGCCGCGCCTGGATCCGGGTGCCTCACCTTGATGAACAACGCCTTGAGCCTGCGGGTCACGCGTTGCCCCTCGGCGCGCTCGATCGACACGGTCACGTCCACGCGACCGTCGTCCACCTTCGATACCGCGTCGACGTCGACCTTTCCGAAGTACGTGGGAAGCCCGTGCGCGTGTATCTCCTTCGAGCCCGCGAGCCACTCGCGGGGCACGTGGTGGAGCACGCGGAGGCCGTCCATGCGATCCCATGCGCCGAGCGCGTGCAGCGTCTCCATCGCGTCGCCGTTCGGATGCCGCCCGGGGCTCCCCTCCCACCCCTCGAGCACCTCGTCGACGCTCGCGATGGTCTCTTGCACGAGCATGTCGCGCAAGCAGCCGCAGAAGTTCGCCTCGTCTGACGTCTTGAAAAAATCGCCGCGAGCGTCGAGCAGCCCCGGCAGCGGGTGCTCGCAGAACGTGCGCGTGTCGGCCCGGTAGTTGACAGAGAACGCGTTGAGCACCGCCCGGAGGTAGTGCTTCGTGTTTCCCCGGATCCCGTACGGCCACGGGTTGCAGAGCAAGAAGGGCTGCTGGCTGAACCCACCCGTGCCGAACCACCGCCGCTCGAACTCCTCGCCGAGGATGGGATACCCGTACTCCTCGGAGAGGAACAAGTTGTCCTCGTAGTCCGCCATGATGGACGCCGCTTCGCTGGAAAAAGGGTTTACGACCCAGGTGCGGAGCAGGTGGACGGCGCCCTCGAGCGTCTCCTGGATCCAGCCGAAGCCCCGCCCGCGGCGTGGCAGCTTGCAGGGGTAGTGAGGGACGAACGTGCCGTCGCGCAGCGGCACGACGGGGGAGGCGTGCATCGCTGCCTCAAACGCCCGCCTCACCGAAGCGGCGTAATCGGCCGCCTGGGCCACCACCCTCGCCGAGTCCGGGTGGGAGATGGCTTCCAGCACGCTCGCGGCTTGCGCCATGCCGAAGCAGTTGTACGCGTTGGTCGAGAGCCAGAACCAGAAGTCTTGAACGTCCTCGAGCCCGCCGGCGGGCAGCAGCCCCTGGCAGGCGTCGCTCACCCACTTGAAGGCCATATCCTTGCGGGCGTCGATGGCCTCCGCGAAGAGGCGGCGCTCCCGTGCGATCCAGTCGCAGCCCTTGATGACCGCACCCGCGTTCCGCCTCAACCAGTCGACGTCGCCGGACATGCGCACGTGCTCAGCGATCGCCCACAGCACGAAGCCCTGGTTCTGGTTGTAGCCTTCCCCGTTCTCGTAGCCGTCCGCCCCGAAGAAGATGCCGTCGATGCTATCGTAGTCCCCGAGGAGGCCCTTCGTGCCCTGGTACTTGATGAAGACGTCCAGGATGCGCCGTGCCTCGTCGTGCAGGCCACGGCGGTCGAGATCCATGGTGACCATGCACACCTCGTTCGAGAACGTCCCGTAGACGAACGAGCCGACGCGACCGAAGACCAGGTCGGAACCCACTTGGCGGTCGTTCGAGACGAGCACGTGGTACAGATGCGCCTTGTAGAAGGCCGCGAAATCGGTACAAGGCACGTCGATCGATGCAACGCCCGCCAGCCTGTTCCTCCAGTATGAGACGACCTTCAACTTCTCGCCCTCGTGGTCGAGGCTCGACAGGTGCGTGTCGACAGCAGCCGCGTCGATGGCGAGCATGGGCAGCTTGAAGCAAGCGCTTTTCGAGGATCCTGGAGGGAGGACGACGCGCAGCTCGATGGCCGGTAGCCGGTCTTGCTCGGCCGCGACGTCGATCCCATCATCGCACGTGACGACCATGCACCGGTACTCCTTCCCCGTGGGCGTGGTGAGGGTCGCGACGTGCCCTGCGACTTTCGCTGCGGGTATCATGGCCACTCGCTCGAAAAGTGGCTCCGGGAGCGCCGCGTCGCTGATGGCATCGGATTCCCCGAAGATGGCAGACATCGAAACGACGCGTTGGCTGGTTGAGCCGTTGGTAAACGTGAGCTTTTCCATCACGACGACGTCATCGTCGCCGACGGGGAGCTGCCCGACCACCGTGCCGCGGAGCAGCGTGGCAAAGGCCTCTTGCTCGATCGATACTCCCCCCGGGGCGCTCCACGTCGACGTCACGACCGGGAGGTGGCCGTCGAGCAGCTGCCGTCCCGTGAGCCTGGCCGAGAGGTCCAGCCCGGCGGGGTCATCGTCGACCAGAAGGACCTTCGAAACCTTGAGCATCACCTTCGCCCAGATGGCTCGCGGCGTGTCCGGGCCCTCGACCCGCTTGACGAACCGGTTCGCCGCGTGTATGTTCCCGGCGATGGTGAGGGCGCATTTCGAACGCACCCCCTCGCATCCGAGCACGAAGTGCATGAGCTGCTTCCCTTTGAACGTATCGAGGGCACGGTCGAGGGTCTGCTCTGGGAGATCGAACAATCGGTCATAGACGCTCTTGCCTTGCAGCGAGGGCATCTCCAGCGTTCCGGGGTGCTTCGTGGCGGATTCGACCTGCCGCGACCGGACGTCGCTCCACGCCTCGCCCCAGGACATGAGGTTCCCCTCCGCGCGCACGAGGACGTGCAGCGCGGGCACGATGATGTACCCCCGGCGGATAAGGTCCTCCATGGCGAACGTGAACGGCTTCCGGCCAGGGATCCAGATGCCCACCTGCGTCTCGTCGTGCGACCACGGCTCGGGCCGGAGGGCCGAGAGCAGCGTGATGGGAGCCTCGAAGGCGCTGCCTACCTTCAGATCCTCGAGGGGCTTGCCACGGGCAGTGAAGTACCCGTTCCAGATCGTTGCGGTGAACATGTTTCCCGTGTCGATCCAGCCGAGATCCGCGGCGACTGAAAAGCCCGATGGCGCGCACAGCGACGTCGAGTAAACGCGGACGTCCTTCACCTTGCTGATGTCCACGATGCGCTTGTTGAACTGTATGCGCAACTTGAGCGACCGCCTGAACGTGACGGGATAATCGCGCGATGCCATCGGGTTGAACACGAAGGATATCGTGAGCGGGACGCCTGGATGGCGGGTGCTCGTGATGTCGGCGGCCTTCCACGTCCCCCTGTACCAGTCGTCCTGCGCCGCCCAACCGCTCTGGCCGGATCCCTCGACTCCCCTCGGCCGCCTCTCGGGCCAGTTGTACTTCCAGTAGTGCACGCCCGAGATGAGGGAAGGGTTGCCGATATAGACGAAGCTTGGCTCGAACACGACGTGCACGAGTGAGATGTCCCTTGGATCGGCCCAGACGAGGTCGATGTAGTTCTCGTCCGTGTTCTTCAGGACGTGGTCAGCGAACCTGGCGATCTCTAGGGGGTGCGCCCTGACTTCCATGCATGAAGCTTGCGCCCATGCCCAATATATTCGTGATGGCGCCAGCCGTCAGCTTGCGCAGAAGCGACGGCGATAGCCAGCCCCCATCCGTCCCACGAGGCGCCCTTCCCCGGCATCGGGCGCTCCCCAGCCATCATGCCGGTGAATGAAGGATAAAGAAAAGGCCACGGGAGGTCTCACGCGATCTTGACCTTGATCCGCGTCAACTCGGCAGCCTCGCGCGCCGCGTCCTCGTACACCTTGTTCTTGAACTTGCCGTGCAGCGGGGAGAGGCGCGAACCGGCGCGGGTCATATGGTAGTAGAGCCGCGCGAACCCTCTGATGCCCGTGATCATCCCCGTCGCGAGGTCTAGTTCCGCCAGCGTGTTGTCGTCGTAGCCGCCGAAGAAGCCGACGAAGAAGGCGTGCACGTGGCCGAACAAGAACAGCGCCGTCACGAACAGCAAGACCGCGTCGATCATGCCGATCCCGGTCTTCACGTACGTGGCCATGAGCTTGAGCATGACGAACACGGTGGCAGACGCCAAGGCAGGTGCCACGAACGACTGCCACGGGTTCCAGTCCCACGCGTGAACCTTCTTGCGCATGAGCACGACGACGAGGACGTCCTTGATGGACAAGCTGATGATGTACGACCAGATGGCCATCTCCATGGTCTTGAAAGCGGGAACCAGGACGAGCAGCAACGCCGCGCGGATGCCTTGCTCGACGACCCATGCGATACCCGCGTACAACGGCTTGTCCGCGGCGGCGAACTCCCAGTCGGCTTGCCACGAAAAGGGGCCGACCATACGGTATACCAGCAGCCACGGCAGGAGCACGGCCGCCCGCTCCCACACGGGCCCCGCGGCGCCCAGCACCAGCTCGTTCCCGATCGCGAGGAACACCGCGCAGAGGAACCACGTCCAGATGGAGCCCCACTTGAACCCTTGCCCCGTGATGTAGTTCCACAGCCGGTTCTTCCCGTACTTGCACGCCTCGGTCAGCCCGCCGAGCATGGAGGACATGAGCAGGGCAACAGCTTGCGGTATGGTCGATATCAGGAAGGCGAACTCGAAGAAGCCTTGTTCCGCGCTGCTGTTCGGCAAGTACACGCCGATCAAGTAGACTTGCAACAGCCAGACGGCCGGGACCCACACGTTACCAAGGGCCATCTTGATGCCGAACTTCAGCGCCTCCTTGAACTCGGCCGTGCTGAAGGAGGCCAGGAACATCGGCGGAACCGGCAGCCCGAGCTTCTTGTACATACCGAGGGTTACCGCAAGCAGCACCACGTCGCCGAGAAGCTGACCTGTGAGCAAGCCGATGGCCGCGCCGAAGGCCGCCCCGTACTGCGGCATACCGCTGTAGACCGCCCTGAAGAGGGGGATCGTGGCGACCTGGCACACGAGCCTGAGCACGAACACCTGCAGCGCGTAGGCGATAGTCTCCAGGTCGGAGCGTTGCAGACCCTGGAACGTGTATTGGAACACCTGGTAGAAACCAGGGAACTGTATAAGGCTGTGGATGATAAACATCCATGACAAGTAGGAGAACTCGGTGTGCGGGAATACGATGGAACCGAGAAACGCGAACATGGACAGCTGGACGACGCCAGACATGATCTCCCACCACACGAAGATCTGTATGTAGTGGAAGGCTTTCTCGGGGCGCTCCAACCTGTGCTCCGCGAAGAACTTGCCCATCGCGTAGTTCAGGCCGACGTCGAACAGGAGCCAGATCGCCTCGAAGAACCGCAGCGTGTAGGAATACCAGCCCGAGGCCTGGGGATAGGGGTTGAGGAACCGCGGCATGATGAGAATCGTCACGAGCAACTGCGGCACGAGGAGCATGATCATGAGGAAGAACAGCTTGAGGAAACCACTAAGCTGGCGGTGGAACCCGATGCGTTCCCATAGGTTGTCTTTGCTCACGAAGCCGTCGACTGCCACGAGCCCGGACCGCACCGCGCCCGCAGGTTGTTCCCCCGCGGAAGGCTGGATGGCCGCGGCCGGGGCCTGCGGTGCCATCCCTTGCGTGCCGGGCCCCGCCACCACGGACACCGGCGCGCCGACTGCTTTCCTGCTCTTGCGCCGCGTGTGGACGAAGAGCGCTGTCGATATCACGCCCGCGGCCAGGACGACGCACCCGAGGAGAACTTGTTCTCCCGTGTGAGGCACGGGCGAGTAGGCCCAGTCCGCGAACGAGGGAACGGCCTTCCCAGCCGCAGATTGCACGGTCACGAACATCAAGTAGTTGAAGTACGGCCAGACGAGGAGCTGCTCGTTCGCGTCGACCGTCTCGTGCGGTACTTGCATCCATGCCGCGAACAAGAACGCGTTGGGTCCGGGGCTCGCGCCGAACGCCCGCCCGGCCAGCCACGGGTAGCTGGTGGGCGTGCCGTCCTCCAGCTGGATCGTGACGTACGGGATCGTGCCAGCATCGATGGCACCCACCCGCGTGTAGTTCGCCGTCCCCGGTGCCGTGTTGAGCACGATGCCGCCCGAGAGGATCGGGTGGTTCGAGTTCGGGTCGTTCGCATCGACCCCGCGAATGGCGAGGGCGTGGACGCCCTGGTCGTTCGGGGCGAGGGTTGTGCCACCAGGAACGAGGTCGAGGTCCTCGAGCAGCGTCGAGTTGCCTGCCGCGGTCGTCTCCTCGCCGAGGATCACGATCACCCCGTTCCCCGCAGACGATGCCCACGAGACGAGGCTCGTGGCGTTGCCAACCGGGAGGATCGTGTCGTCCAAGATGACGACATCGAAGTCGTCCAAATCGAGCCCGCCGAAGTGTCCCGCGTCGGTGATCGTGACGTCGATCGAGTCCGCGTCCAACTGGAGGGACGCTCCCAGCATGCCGTCCCACTTGCTCAGCAGCAGCACGCGCGTGGCCGTGGGCGAACCTTGACCGCTCGCCGGCGCCATCACGGCAGCGCCGACCCAGAGTAGCAGTGCTGGGCCGACGGCCACCAGTGCTATGAGTGCGAGGTGTGTTCGTTTCATGGCAACTTCACCTAGCGAGCTGACGCCAAGGCTGCTTAAAAAGACGAGGTTAGGTGGAGAAAACACCCGCTCGCCAGGCCAGAGACAGGCCCCGGTGGGAGCTCGCATGCCGCACGGGGAGGCCATCAAGCGATGCCGCCCAGGATCGCCCTCGCGATGTACCGGGAGACGAGGGGGCACACTGCCTCGCCGATCTGGTTCTTCTTCTCGGAGAACCCCCCGCAGAACGTGAACGTGTCGGGAAAGCCTTGCAGCCGCGCGTATTCCCGGATCGAGAGCTGCCGGTCGTCGAACGGGCTTATGAACGTGGACTTCCCCATCAAGATCGGCGCGGGCTGGAACGGGTGCAAGCGGATCCACGTGTTCTTCATCCTCCCGCCCGAGCCCTCGAACTGCATCAACGACCTCCCCCACTTGAGCTTGGCCACGTCCTTCTCCTTGCCGCCCGACATGGGAGCGGGGTCGTGGTCGGGGATGCCGTGTATGGCGGTGGGATCCGGCAGGTCCGCGAGTGCGTCCTTCACGGTCACGAGGCCGTACGCGCGCGCTTCGACGTCATCCACATCGTTTGATGCACGGTCTAGCACGCACTCTTCCGCGTCGGCGTCCGCAACTACGCCATCGGATCCATGTTGCGTCCGCTTGATGCGGTTGTAGGCCGGGATCGCGTGTGGCTCCTCGAACTTCATGTTGCTGATGAAATAGCGAGGGCGCTTCGACGGCGACCCCACCCGCTCCGCGCGGATCATATTGAAGTAGACCTTGCCGTAGCCGATGCGAGCCAGCTCGTCGGCGATGTACCCGGCCAGCGGGCCATCGCCGATGGCGGGGACGTTCTCGATGATGAAACCGATCCTCGGATCCAGGTCGCATATCCAGTCGATGGCCTCGATCGTGAGCGACCCGGGGGGGCTGTAGAGCCTGTCCCACGCGTCGTCGATCCTGCCCGCGTTCGCGTCGGAGAACCCCTCGCAAGGTGGCGATGCCAGCACGACGTCGGGGCGATCGCCGAGCCAGCGGGTGAAGTCGAGGCCGAACACGCCGGTGATGTCCTCGTTCCGCACGCGTGGCGTGATGTTGCGCACGTAGCTCTCGCAAGCCATCTTGTCGGAGTCGATGCCGCCGAGCGGCCGGAAGCCGGCCTCCTTGAAGCCGGTGCTGAACCCGCCGCACCCGCAGAACAAGTCGCAATAGGTGAGTTCCACGCTGGATTGAACACGCCCATCTTGAAAAACCAATCTGCGTCTTTAATATACCGGTAGCAACCTAAAGCCTCCATCAAGTAGAGAATAGCCACCAGTGGTGGCTGCAACGGCGAAGACGCATGGTTGGCGAGAAAAGCGGCGACGAGATCATCAAGCACCGGATGATGGAGCACTGGGACGACGATTACAAGAGGTACCAGGAAAAACACAAGATCTCCGAAAATCTCGTTCACTACGGCCCGAACTGCCCGACGGAAGACGACTTGCACCTCCTAGGCGACGTCCGTGGGAAGCACATCGCCGAGTTCGGGTGCGGGGGCGGCCAGTGTTCCATAGCACTCGTCAAGCGCGGTGCGACTTGCACGGGCATCGACTTCTCTAGGAAGCAGCTGGAATTCGCGCAAGGACTGGCGGAAAAGAGCTTGGACGCGGAGCAGCGAGGGCGGATCCAGTTCATCTGGTCGGACCTGGAGCGCATGGACGCCGTCCCCGACAGCGCCTTCGACATCGGCTTCTCTGCCTTCTGCTTCGACTGGATCCAGGACTTTCCAAGACTATTTGCTGGCATCAGACGCAAGTTGAAAATAAGTGGCTTCTTGGTTTTCTCCCTCGGGCATCCCTTCTACAAGTGCCTGGACGAGCAGTGGGACGGCCAGCTGCCACCGAAGCTCAAGAACCCGTACTTCCAGCGGGAGGACTGGGAGGAGGACGAGCAGGGACGGGCCATCCGCTACAAGATCCCCACGCTCGGGGACCTGTTCAGCTTCCTAGCGGACGCGGGCTTCCAGGTGGAGAGGCTGCTAGAGCCAGAGCCGATAAATAGCAAGGGGTCGGTCGAGGCGTGGGACTTCTCCGATGATTACCCCCCGGAGGTCGCCCGGTACGTGCCCGTCACGCTCATCATCAAGGCTTCGGTGAAATGAAATTGGATCAATACCGTTAATCTTCATTCAGAAGGAATGAGCATTTCAAGAATGGTGGAGGGTAAATGGTAAATCGTCAAGGAGTAATACGGGACAAGAACGACCATTTCCTATGCTTAGACCGTTGATGACTAAAAGTTTAGCACTTTCCTTCGATAACCTACGAGCATGAAGATTTCACGTCATCGCTTTATGAAATTGGCAAGACGATCATGCAAATGCAAGCGAGATCAAGGCATACGCGGTCGTGATCGATGCCCGCGGCCGAGGCGCCTTCAAGATCATTTCAAACCGCGGCCGGCACGTGCTGGATCGAGCAGCCACGTGGCAATCGGCACGAAGTGGATCGTGATGCCGTCGCGAGTTTCCTCGGCCTCGGCGTCGCGGTCCAAGATCATGCCTTCCGGGAGGCCGAACAACCGCGCCGCCGCGACGATCCCGGCGATCTCCCGTTCACGAATGCCTTTTTCAGAGGGATCCCAGCATACCTGGATGATGGATCGGACATTAGCACCGGACGTGACGAGAAAGTCGACTTCGTGCTTGTCGTCTTTCCAGTAGTACATTTCTGCACCCTCTTGTTTTAAGGCGAGGAACACGACGTTTTCAGCCATCTTTCCAAGATCCCTCGTGGTCTTGAACGCGACCTGGTTCCGCAAGCCATTATCAACCACGTAGAACTTCTTGTTCTCGTGGAACTGCCTGAGTTGTTTATAGGAGAACAGCGGGAGCGTAAACACCATGAAGCTCTGCTCCAGGTAGGCAAGGTATTTCTCGACCGTGTCGACGTGAACGGCCAATGCATTAGCTATTTTGCGCATGGAAAACTCCCGGGTGAAATTCGTCATCGTGTATTGCGCTACCGCGGTTAACTTGGCGACGTCAACGGCGTGCCTCGACGCGATGTCCCTCGCGATGATGTCCCCGAAGAGCAGCGTCAGTATCTGCCTCGTGACGAGCGGATCGCTGTTATGCGTCTCGGGAAAGCCGCCCTGGGCCAGGTACCGTTCGAGGTACCCGTTGATCCGCGGCAGCGATCGCTTGATCGCCGCGGGATCGAAATCATCCCAGCCGTTGGCGACAAGCGCTTCCCGGAACGAGAATGGGAGGAGCCTGAAGGTCAGGTGACGACCCGTGAGCAATCGTCCAACATCCTCGGTGATCAACGAGGCCGTGGATCCCGTCACGAAGATGTGCTTGAAGCGAGAGGTGTCGTAGAAGCCGACGACCCATTGCTGCCACCCTGGCTTTTCTTGCACCTCGTCGAGGAACAAGTACATCACGTCTGGCGCGGCGACGTAAATGGCCTTCTCCAGCTCGTGAAAGCCGGTCGACTTGACGACCACGTCGTTGAAATTCAAGAACACGATCTGCTCGGGCGGAATTCCATCATCAATTAAGCCTTTGATCACTTGAAAAACGAGCGTCGTTTTTCCGCAACGACGAACACCGATGATATCCTTGATATGACGTACCTTCATACTCGCTATGATATCGCCTAGCGTCGTTCGTGGCACCCAGGACGATGGAAATCGCCAGGACGCGGCCCACCATGGGTTCCACGTGCGGATGGCGCCAAGCAGTGCATCCTCCATGAGGTCACTACACATCATCGCTTAATAAAGTTGTCCACGATCCTGGACGAAAATCATTCAAAATCAACCAATAGCTTGATCATATTTAAAAGGCTTAATAGTCACCCCCGTTAATCACCACCACGTTCTACCCGGAGGCATCGCTCTTCGCGTTCATCCTGGCGACCTTCGTCGTCGGGGACCTGATCGCGCTGCCCTTTAAAGCGCTCTTGAAGGATGATTGACGGCAACGTTACCGCATGCGAACTGGCAAGAAGTTCGCCCAGCACTTCTTTTTTTTCAAGAGTCCACGCGTAGGGCGGCCCTCGTGGTGATGGGAAGCCTGCAAGCACGATGGTGGCTCGCTAATCGCGCTTGGAGATATTGCCTCGGAGCTGCTCTACCGGTAGAACGACATAAACGCCCGTAGCGGCCGCGCTCGGCCTGGCCGACGCGTCCGTCCCCTCGTGGAGCGACGCTTCGATCGACACGTCATAGCCCTTGGAGGCGCGCTCCTTCGAATCCACCACGCGGGCCCGGAGGAAATGGACCTTCCCGGCGGCCACGGGCTTGTAGAACTGCACGCTCAAGGACTTCGTCATGCCGAACTGCTGGTGCACTTGGTAGGATGCATAGGCGAGGATCTCGTCGAACATGAGCGCGATGATGCCGCCGTGCGCGTACGCGGGAAACCCGCAGTACAAATCTCCGACGACATGCCGGGTGACGACCTCCGGATCGCCGGGCTTGCAATAGAACCGCATCTTCAAGCTGATGGGGTTTGTCGGCGAGCACCCGATGCACACGTGCTCCGAAGCGGGCAATGGGAAGTCACGCAGCATCTCGGAATATCCTTGCTGCAAGAGGTCGTCGATACGGGCTTTGTTTTCCATATGGATCGGAATGCCCTTCCCGAGTTAAATCTGACGAATCCAAGGGGGCGCGACGTGAATGCGGTTCTGATGGTCTCGATGGGTTTTCAACGCCCGACATAGCGGGCCGGGAGTGGATTCAGGAACGTGTCTTGGGAGAGTATAGAAGAACCAAGATTTGGGAAGACGTCCCTCGAGACGTGAAAGGTGGCTCAATCGCGGACGATTAAGGACTTGGCGATGATCTTGAAGTTTTCCATCAACTCGACAAACGATGCATCGTAGGGCATCCACCAGCCGTCCGGCTCCTTGTATTTATCGACGTGAACGTGGAATGGATCCACGACTTCCATAAACCCGAGCTTGCCGTGCGTGCGCCCGATGCCCGAGTGTTTCGGGCCCCCCCACGGCGTCTGGGCCAGCGCGAACGTGTACACGACCTCGTTGACCATGACCGTGCCCGTCTCCAGCCGCTTGCCGAGCCGGACGCCCTTCTCGTGATCTTCAGTCCAGATGCTCGATGTAAGCCCGAATTGGTTGTCGTTCGCCATCTCGATGGCCTCGTCCTCGCTCTTGAACGTGATGACCGGAAGTACGGGGCCGAATATCTCACGCTGCACGCAACCCATGCCGTTCGTGCAATTGCCCAGGATCGTCGGTTCCACGAAGTAACCCTTGAAGGACGGGTTTCGACGCCCGCCACACAGGACCTCGGCACCCTCGGACTTGGCCCCCTCGATGGCCTTGAGCACCTTGTTCATCTGGAACTCGTTGATCATCGCCCCCACGTCCACGTTGCCCTCCAAGGGGTTCCCTTGCTTGAGCTGCCTCGTGAGCTCGACGAGCTCGGCGACGAACGGGCCCGCGATGCTCTCGTGGAGGTAGAGGCGCTTGACCGACGAGCAGACCTGGCCTGAGTTCGTGAAGCAACCCCACCGCGCCGCGAGCGCGGCCCGGTGCAGGTTCGCATCCGGCAGCACGATCATCTCGGACTTCCCACCGAGCTCGAGGCAAACGGGGGTGAGCGTTTCCGATGCCTTTCGCATGATGGCCTTCCCTGTTTCTGTGCTCCCCGTGAATATGACCCGGTTCCCCGCACCGACCATCGCGTCTCCGATCACGGAACCGGAGCCATAAACGGTTTGCACCAACCCTCTTGGTAGGCTGGGGATCGCGTCGAACACGGCCTGGATCTCCTTGCCCACGAGAACCACGTCTGAGGATGGCTTGAAGACCACCGCGTTCCCGGCCATGATCGATTGGACTATCTGGCTGAACGGAATGGCAAACGGGTAGTTATACGGACCGATTATCGATACGACACCAACTGGCTTGTAGATGAGAAAACTCGTCTTGTCCAGCGAGTTGTAAAAACCGAGGTCTATGTCCTCCTTGTGGTCCAGAACTTTTTCGGCGATGTTGTAGTAATAGAACGTCGAATCCATCGCCCCGTAGACTTCGGATGAGAGCGCTTCAAGCGGGGGTTTGCCCGTCTCTCGAGAGATAAGGAGACAGAGCTCTTCCATCCGATCCGCCAGGGATTCGTTGGCGGCGACGACGATCCGGGCCCTCTTCGCGGTAGGGATTTCCCTCCATAAACGTTGCGCATCCCGTGCGGCCTTGAATATGCCGGCCAGGGCTTCGAGGGGGGTTTCTTGCACTTCCCCGTTCTTTTCCAACGTGGCTGGGTTTATACTCGTTATGACCATTCGTTCTTCACCATCTTGTTAAAATTTGTCCGAAACATGAGTTTCTATTGATGTATTGCGAAATTTGGCTCTTCCTTTTCGATGGTTCGTCGGACACGTAGAAAGGCTGAGTGTAGGATGCCTGGTGACCGTTGTTATGTCATCAACGGATCAATGTCATGCATAGAAAACTATTCCGGGTATGTTCTATTAACATGGGTGAAAGCATGTGCTTGCACATTTAAACAGGTAAGGCGCTCTATTTTCCCTGGTATGTGACTTCCACCCAGCTGTCCAGGTCCAGGTACGTCCGCTTGAGCACGTCGATCTGCTCGTCGCTCGCCTTCCAGTAACCGCGCTGGGCTGCTTGTAGCATCGTCTTCACGACATCCATCATCGCAAATCGGTTGTTTTCGACGAGCGCTTTCTTGATCTCCTCGTCCTCGATGTATCGCTCGTATGCTTTCTCCCAGATCTGTTCACCGACGGCATGGGTCGTCGCCGCCATCCCGAGGAAGTTCTCGACCCGCTCGGCCACCTTCTGCCCGCCGCTGTGCTTGTGCTTCAAGAGGCCGTGGATCCAGGCCGGGTTGAGCGTGCGGGTGACAGCACCCTCGTTGATGCTCTGGGCTATCGTGTCGACGTGTATCCGCTTCCGGGACGTGTCCGCGATGTACACTCTCGCTTGCGACCCCGCCAGGTGCTCTCGCGCCCGGGCCAGGCCCCCCGTGAACTCGTAGTAATGGTCGAGATCCGTCACGTGGAACTCGCTGCTGTCACGAACCTGGGAGAGTAGTTCAACCCTCGAAACTTGCGCCTCGAAGGATTCTTTTGCGGGCAGCACTTCCTGGTTCCTCAAGTAGGCGAAGCTCATCGTGTCGATGAAATCGGTCGCCAGCTCCTCCTCGTCCTTCCAGGTGCCGGCGCTGACGATCTCCGTGATGTTCGTGTTGTACCGGCCGGGCGAGGGGCCGAAGACGCGGGCGCGGGACGTCGCGCCTGGGCGGGACTCGAGGTCGCGCGAGACCTTTCGCACGTAGTTCTGGTGGTCTGGCTCGTCGAGCCCCTCGACCAGCTCGACCGCGCGGTTGATCAGGTCGAGGATGTACGGGAACGTGTCCCGGAAGATGCCGCAGATGGTCACGAGGACGTTGATGCGTGGGCGCCCGAGCTCCCCGGGGGGGATGGCCTCGAGCTCCGTCGTCCAGACGCTCTTCTTCTTGACGGGGCGTACCCCCAGGTAGCTGAACACCTGGCCGACGGTCTCGCCGCCTGTCTTCATGGTCTCGAAGCCCCACAGCACGACGCTGGTCGTCTCCGGCCAGGAGCCGTGCTCGGCCTTGTGGCGCTGCAGCAGCCGGTCGGCGATCTCTGCCCCTCGCGCGAGGGCGCCGGTGCTCGGGATCAAGCGCGGGTCGAAGCCGTAGGAGTTGCGCCCGGTCGGGAAGATTGACGGGGTGCGTATCGGGTCGCCCCCGAAGCCCGGCTCGACGTAACCCCCCTCGAGGGCCAGTAGCAGGTTGCGCTCCTCGCGGGAGTCCCCCATGCGGCGGGCGAGATCCGCGACCCAGGAGACCAGCTCCTCGAGCTGCCTCCCTTGCAGGCCGAGTTCCTTCCCGGCACGCGCCACGCGAGGATCGGCTAGCAGGTTCACGCCGCCATCGACAAC
>JAFGBX010000395.1 GCA_016932935.1 Promethearchaeota archaeon
GGAACTGTGGAAGATCACCGGGTTCCATCGCCCGCTGGCGGGGTTCTGGTGGAACTACTCGATCTTGCTCGTGCTCGCCCTGCCGGGCATCCTGGTGATCGGCTTCGTCCTGCCCAACTACATCCTCCCGTTCCCGGAGGCACTTGGCTTCAGCAACGTGGTCACCTCGATCCTCGGCCCGCTCTATCTCTTCGCGGACTTCGGGATCAAGGAAGCAGTGAGCCGGTTCATTTCCCAGTACTCGGAAACGAACCCGAGGAAGGCCATCGATTATCTCTCGTTCTACTTCTACTATCAGATGTGGACGGGCTTCGTCCAGGTCACGATCATCTCGTGTATCGCCATCTACTTGCTGCCGTACACGGACATCTCCTACGCGGGCTGGATGTTCCTCGTCTACATCTTGATCCAGTGGCCCGGCACGCCGGGGCTGTTCCTCAGCGCGCTCGGCGGGTTCCAGCAGTTCGCCAAGCAGAACGTGCTCGTCGTCATCCAGAACGTGGTCTTCCAGACCGCGACGCAGGTCGGGTTCATCTTCCTCGGCCGTTACATCGGATCGGCCACCCCGATGGTCGGCGAGCTCGTGGGCGCGACCATGGGCTTCATCGTGGGCAGTTACGTCGACGACTTCATCGCGATGGCGGTCGGGGCCTACATGTTCTCGAAGGTGATCAAGCCCTTCGGCATGCGCCTCAAGAGCGTGCTCGTCATCCGCTTCGACAGGAAGCTGGTGAAGGAGGTCCTCGTCTACGGTGGGAAGGTCTTGCCAAGCGGGCTCTCGTACGTCGGGGTGAACGCCGCCATCGCCTTCATGCTCGTCGCGTGGTTCGAGAGCTACAGCACGTACGTCGGCCTATACACGCTGGCGTCGGGTTTGATCGGCGCGCTCGGCGTGTCCTTCTCGATCTCCGAACCGATCAGCCAGGCATACAACAACGGCAAGAAGGAGCTCGCCTTGTTCTACATCCGATCCCAGTTGCAGTGGTGGGGCGTCATCTCCGTCGGCGTCCTCATGGCACCGCTGCTCTTCCTCATCCCGAGCGTGCTCGGCAAGATCGCCGGCGAGTACGCCGAGGTCAAGTGGATGATCTTCCCGCTGTTCCTCGGCGCGTTCATCCTCTTCCCGACCAACTTCTCGGGGATCATCTGCCAGGCCTGCGACCTCCCCCAGCACTCGACCTACATGAACTTCATCGAACAAGGTACCCGTATCGTGTTCTACTTCATCGCACTCTCGCCGTGGACGGTCAGCGCGTGGTGGGGGAACCAGTATGTGATATACTGGTGGCTGATCGGCGAGGCGCCTGGCTACGCGCTCAAGGGCGTCTACGGGTGGTACATCGTGAGGAAAAAGCTGTTCCCCGGCCAGCCGATCCGGTTCCCGCTCTACAAGACCCTCGGCGCGCCTGCCATGATCCTCGGCATCTTCCTCGTGCTCAGCATCGCCATGAACAGCATCTTCGAGGCCGTGTACGCGGCAAGCGACATCGCGGGATACGGCCTCGCCGCACTGTACCTGATCTTGCTGCTGTTCGGCTTCCCCATCTTCATCCTCATGCCGCTCCTTGGCCTCCTGGGGGCCTGGGACGACCAGACGCTGGAGGACTTCCGCCGGTGCGCCTTGATGTCCGGCCCGTCGAAGAAACTCGTCATGACACTGTACCGAACGGCCAGGTTCGGATACGACCGCTCCCCGCTCAAGGGCCGCTTCGTCTCGCCGTTCGAGCAAGCGATGAAGGAGGCGAAGGAGCTGACGGAGGGGCGGAGGGAGATGGAAGCGAAGCTATGAGCCTGCATGTGCTTGCGGCACTGGACGTTGTGTTGCCCCAATGATTGTTTAGTTTCATCCCCTTCTCCCCTTCCCTCGTCCAGCTTTCAAGAGCCCCCGTTTCTCCGGTATCCGGCATCGCCTTGGTCTTCTTGCTTCCTTCCCCGGCGCGCCTTGATGCCTTGTATAAAGTCGGTGGCGAGGAACTTCCTCATGAACCACTCTAGGCTGAGCCTCCCGCGGAATCGCTTGTGCCAGAAATAGATTCCGGCGACGTATAGAACGATAATGGTGGCAATGAGGGCGGAAAAAGCGAGGAGGCCTATCCTAATGGTAATGAACGACGCGACCGCGTGGGTGATGAACACCGTGAGGGAATACGAGCCAAACGTGGCGATCAAGTCGATATGCACCCATTTTCGACGGGTAAAGTCTATTAACCACGTCCCGCCAAGTACCAAGAGCGAGACGAGCCCGAAGGAGTAGAGAACGTAGGCGGGGTTGGCCGGTTGAAGGAACAGAGGAAACCCGCCGATCCCAGGGTTCCAGATGCGGTATGCGTCGTCGTTGATGAGGTTCAGGTATTCGACCTGGTTGATGGCCCCGGGGCTCGGCATGATGCCCAGGATCACCCCCGCGAGTGATATCAGTGCCGACGCCACCGCCACCCGCCGCATCTCCGCCTTAATGCGATCCCTTTGGACGGGGGTGGCTGGCGCCGCGAGCAGCTTGATGAGGCCCCGGTAGACGATGTTCACCAAGAAAACCAGGGCGATGTACGGCACGAGGGGGGCCATCGAGTTCTCGAACATCAGCAAGAAGTAGAGGATGGCGACGGGCGTCGAGATGTCCGACAGGAAGAGATCGCCAAGGCGATAGTCCACTCCGATCGCGTTGCACTCCGCGGTGAACGCGTTCACTACCAAATAATACGAGACGAAGACAAGGGCGACAAGGGCAACCTGGATCGCTACATTGATCTTCCGGGCGAAATAAATGGCGATCTGGGCAATCCCGAGGAACGTGAAGATGTTGCAGTTCAATAGCACCCGCAGCAGGCCGGCAGCGATGAGCGCGCCCGGGGCGAACACGTCGTCACTAATGTTGATCAAGTTCAAGATGCAGCCGATCACGAGGAAAACGGCGGTTCGCTTTACCATCCTGGTTCTGAACATCTTTTGCTGCCCTTCATTCTCCCGCATCTCGACAGACAGGAGGAGGCCAAAAATCGAGGCGAAGATGAAGTTAGACGGCCCGAAAGGACGGATAAAGAATATCACCATGAACGTGTGGATGGACGTCCAGCTCCCGTCATGCCACCACAAGCCCAGATGTGCCCACAATATCAGCAGAAGGGCAAGGCCCTTCATAAAGTCGAGGAACTTGAATCGGGGCGGGGATGCCGTCATGGATGCCACCGGGCCTGCCATCACGCACACGCCGGAACATCGGAACCGTATCCAAACGCGCTCGTGCAGAGCCAATGCAGCAGAGGGGTAAAGGGCCTCTATCCTTATTAACCCACGGCGGCAAGAGATCGTCTATCGTACGGCGAACCACCATCCGAAAAACACGAGTTGGGCTATCATGTCCGAACCGCTCGAATTCATCTACAAGAAGGAATTCTGGTACATTTCCGCGTTCGTCAACTCCAAGAACGCGGATATAGACAAGAAGGGCAAGGAGATCGAGGATCTCTTCAAAAAAAAGGTCGCGAGCATCACTATTGCTGACCTGGGCAGGGTGCGGGGGCCGGATGCTGAGAACATCAAGGCCGCGATAGTCGACATGGCCCAGCACGCGAGCCTGCATGTCAGGTGGATCCGCTTCATCGAAGGCTTCCCCTACGTCGACGAGAACACGGAGTACGAGTACGACATGCTCGGCTACTTCCAGGCCGAGCTTGAATACTATCGCGACAGCCCGGAGAAGAAGGCCGCCATCACGCCCCTCATGATCCAGCAAGTGCCCAGCATAGTCCTCACCATGCTCCAGTCACACGAGAAGAGGGAGGAGAACCTGGACGTCAACTTCGACACGGAGAGCCCCATCTTCGTGTTCGCGACGTCCGACAAGACGAGGCCGATAGAGGTATCCTGGTCAGACGAGAACATCAAGAGGCACAAGCGGGTGCTCGGCAACTGGATCGAGATCTACTCGGGGGCCTGGCCGGACTATACCGAGGAACTGTACGACCAGCGCATCGTGCACAACCTCTCGAACCGCCTGTCCGAGCTGCACTTCATCAAGCGCAATTCGGGCTTCATATACATGGCCGAGGAGAACTACAAGATGTTCTTCGACTCGTACATGCGCCAGTACGTCCTCGACCCGACCCCGCGCATCCGGGCCATCCTCTTCGCGCTGATCTGCATCAACCACTCGCTGGACACGCTGTTCATCAAGCGCCACACGGAGTTCTTCGACACGGAGACGATCGAGAAGAAGCTGAACAACCTCCGGTTCCTCAGGGGGGTCTTGCAGACCAAGCTGAGCGTCATGTACGACGAGCTGGACTACAACCGCCGGCAGCACTACACCGCCGTGCTCACCCACCTGATATCCGAGTTTGGCCTTGACAAGATCATCGCCCGCGTCAACGACAAGTTCGAGACCATCTACAACACGATGCAGGAACTGTACCAGAAGAAGACCGAGGAGGCCCAGGCGGAGACGGAACGGGGCCTGAAGTTCCTCAACTTGCTGTTCGGCCTGGGCGTCATCGCGAACCTCGGCGACAACGTCCTCTTGCTCATCACCGGCTTCTACGAATCGGCCGTACCAGATGTGGTCGTCGGGCTCCTCGTCACGTCGATCATCACGGCAGTCCTGCTCGCCACGGTGTTCGCGTTCATGAGGGCGAAGGTTCGGGGCAAGAAGAAGGGGATCGCCCGCACGGTCGACGCTGTGATCTCGGACGGGGAGGGGAACGTCGTGCTCGTCAAGCGGGACAGCCCGCCCTTCAGCGGCTACTACGCGCTCCCCGGCAGGTTCGTCCACGTCGACGAGGGAGAGTCGGAGAACGTCGCGATCCAGAAGGCCATCACCGAGAAGGTCGGTGGCAAGGTGAGGGTCGAGAAGAAGCAAGGAACCTACGACGAGCCAGGGCGGGACCCGCGCGGGAGGGTCTCCTCCACCGCGTTCAAGTGCAAGTTGCTCTCGGCGGATGGCATGAAGGCGGAGCTCGTGCCGATAAGCAAGCTCAAGGAAATGAAGCTCGCATTCGACCACAAGCAGATCCTCAAGGACGTGCTGAAGAACCTTTAAAGGCTCCTTTTTTCTCTTTCTCTGGCTCGGGTGCTCCCGTCCCGACCTCGCGGGCATGGTATTTGTGCGCTGTTGCATTCACGGAACCGATAGCTTGAGGCCACCTGGAGATGACACTGCCGAAAAAGACGCGCCTGGAATCCTTGCTCGAATGGGGGTACAAGCACAACTTCATCGTCCCGCGCATCATGGGGGGTTCCTTCAGCGCGCGCACGGCTAACTCGCCCGTGCTGGTGGACTGGAAGAATGGGGTCAAGCTGCTGAGCGTGGGCAACTCCCACATCGACGCGGCTTGGCTGTGGCGCAAGGAGGACACGCGCACGAAGAAGATCAACGTCACGTTCGACCGCGCGCTCCTGCACATGTCGATGTACCCCGAGTTCACCTACACGCAGAACCAGGCCGTGTACTACGCCTGGACCAAGGAACTCTACCCGGAGAACTGGCACGGCATCCTCCGGCGCGTCAAGGAGGGCCGGTGGGAGGTGCTCGGCGGGGACTGGGTCGAGTGCGACGCGAACATCCCGTCGGGGGAGTCGCTGGTCCGGCAGCGCATGGCGGGCCAGCGGCTCTACCTGGAGGAGTTCGGCTTCGTGTCGGAGATCGCCTGGGCAGACGACGTCTTCGGCTTTCCTCGCTGCTACCCGCAGATCCTGGCCAAGTCCGGTGCCAAGTACTTCTACACGAACAAGTTCTGCTACAATGAGGCCAACAAGTTCCCATACCACGCGATGCTGTGGCGTTCACCCGACGGCTCCCAGGTCTTGACGTACTGGATGCAGCACAAGAACAGCTGGGCGAGATGGCTGAAATCGTTCAAGGAGCTGTCCGTGCTACTGCGCCTTGGCGAGTCGGCCGTGCTCGACTACATGGCAGACATCGACAAGGCGCGAGAGTCGTTCTCGGACGAGGTTCTGCCCGTCATCGGCAACATGTACGGGCACGGCGACGGCGGCAACGGGCCGAAACCGGCCGAGATCATCGAGCAGCTCTGCTGGCACCGCCAAGGGCTCGCCAAGCTCGGCACCACCGCGGAGCTGTTCTCGATGCTCGAGCCATACCGCGAGCGGCTGCCCGTCTGGGACGACGAGCTCTACCTGGAGTGCCACCAGGGTACCCTGACGTCGATCCATATGGTCAAGGAGAACAACCGCACGGCAGAGGTCTTGCTCAGGGCCGCCGAGTTCTTGAACGCCATCGGCGTGCTCGCGGGGGGCAAGGATTTCCAACCCGAGATACGGGAGCTGTGGAAGGCTTGCCTGTTCAACCAGTTCCACGACGTGCTGCCCGGCAGCTCGATCCCGGAGGTCTACCGGGACGCCGCCCGGGAGTACCAGGGCCTGTTCAACAGGCTCTATGACATTCGAGATGGGATTTCCGGCGTGATCGGCGAGCACGAAGAGGAGATGACATCTGAGATGCTCACCATCATCAACGACCTCTCCTGGCCCCGCGGCGGGGTCGTGACGGTCGGACTCAGGCCGCTGCTGGGAGGGGAGGCATCCCGGCTGGGGGGCCTCGAGTTCTCGGTGGTGGATAAGGACGGCCGTCATTACCCGTGCCAGCCAGCCCCGTTCCCGCACCACGACGCGAACCGGGAGTTCTCCGCTGGGCTCGGCATAGTGACGGGAACCGACTACCAAAGGATCCAGGACGGGAGGGCGGAGCTCGAGGCGTTCGTGCACCCTGGGGGCGACGCTTTTTTATGGATCCTCATTATGAGCGACATGGCGATCGGCGGGTTCGAACGACGCGTGCTCAAGATTACGTGGAAGGAGCGCGGCGAAGATGAGGGCTCGGGGGGAACCAGAGCAGCAATGACAGACGCACGAGGCAGCGAACCCATCGTGTTGGCGAACGACGCTGTGTCGGTTAGGATCGGCGCGCAAGACGCGCGCGTCGCCGTGTCCCCGGCGGCCGGTGGCACCAACATCGTGCAGGACGCGGGCCTCGCGCTATACGAGGATCCCCCAACACGCTTCGACGCGTGGAACCTTGACCCGACCTACTACGACAACCCCGTGGGCCTGCCCGGCGTCGAGTCCGCGGTGTTGGACATCGATGGCCCCGTGTTCAAGTCCGCCTTGCTGAAGACGTCCATCTCGGCGGCTGGGACGAGGTACTACCACCGGATATATATCATCGCCGGCCAGCCGTTCGTGTACCATGACGTCCTTGTGGACTGGCAAGAGGATCACAAGCTGCTCAAGTACAAGGTCGACCCGGCCTTCGGATCGGAATGCGTTTGTTGCGGTATGCAGTTCGGCTCGATATTACGCGCGACCGTCCCGAAGAACCGCTTCACCGCCTACAAGGCGAAATACGAGTACCCCGTGCAGCAATGGTCTGCAGTCGAGGGCCAGATCGATGGCAAGAACGCGAGCGTCGTGCTGCTCAACCGCAACAAGTACGGCACGTTCTGCCGGGGGGCCACGATGGAGCTCTCCCTACTCAAGTCTGCCAGGTACGAGAGGCATACGAGCGCCGCCACGCTCGACGCGGACGACCCCCGGCCACAACTCATCGACCGGGGCTTTTGGCGACTCTCGGTCGCCGTCTGGATCAGGCACGAGCACGTGGGCGGAGACAACAGCTGGCGCGCTGGGGAAGAGTTCAACACGCCCTTCTCGAGCCTTGTGGGCTCCACGCCCGGCTTGGTACCTTTTAAGATTGCCGGGAACGGGGGATCCGTTAGCATTACCGCCGTGAAGGTACTGGATGACGCGCCAGGCGGCGTCAATCCACACCCGGGGTGGTTCTTGCGAGCTCAAGCTGGCCAACCATGGATCGTCTTCCGGCTCGCGGAACAAGAAGGGATTCAAGGCCGTGTAACGATTGCCTTTGATCAATCCCTCGAAGTGAACGATTGTATAGAATTGGATTTGATAGAACGCTTTTTAGGAGGAAAAACACTTCACGGAATAGAGAGATCGGGGAACCAGGTTTCGATCGACGTGAAGCCGCACGAGATGAAGACGATCGCAATGCAAGTGAAAAACCGCTAGAGTGGAACCATCATGTCCAACACAAAAATCATCGATGAAATCAGGGAGAAGATTGTTGGTCTTGACCTCGATGCAGCCTTGGGTGCATGCAGAGCTGCCCTGGATCGTAACGTCGATCCGATCGAGATTATCGAGGGCGCGATCTCGAGGGCAGTGGACGAGATAGGGCATCTCTTCGAGAAAGGGGAATTTTTTCTCCCGGAACTCATATTCACCGGGGAGATCTTGACGAGAATGATCAAGATCATTGACGACTCTATCGAGGACGTGGGAAAGAGAAGAAACCTTGGCAAGGTCATCATAGGAACGGGAAAAGGGGATCTACATGATATCGGTAAAAACATCGTGACGTGTTTTCTTGTAGCGGAGGGCTTCGATGTAATCGATCTCGGTGTTGATGTGACCGCCGATAAGTTCATAGATGCAATAAAAAAGAGCCAGCCCAAGATTCTCGCGATCTCAGCGCTACTTTCCTCCACGATGCTCGAAATTATCGACACGATGAAAGCTATCGAAAAAGCTGGAATCCGTGATAAGGTCAAGATCATCCTCGGCGGGGCACCGATGAATCAAGCGTTCGCCGAGCAGGTCGGAGCGGACGCCTCTGCACGGAACGCCATGGAGGGTGTGAGAATATGCAAGAGGTGGGTTGAATCATGAACGCAAGAGAGCGCATGATTGCCGTGCTCAGGCATGAACAGCCCGATACCATCCCCTTCACGATATATGCAGGGACACGAAAGCTCGTGGGCTTGTCCATCTACGAACCGTGGCGAAAGTTACTCGATAAGGGCCTTTGTTTGTTCGCGGCTGAGTCCGTCCAAGCTCACACGGTAAGCTGCCCGGGGACATCAATGGATGTCGTTCACCACTATAAGACAAGCACGTCCTGGTCACCCGTGGACATCCTCATGTCGATGACCAAACCGCACACGGTCACGGGCTCGATTAGAACACCCGCAGGTGTGAACACCTTTTCAGCTGCCGTCGAGAGTCTCGATCTTTCGGTCATGGCCCCATGGTTTCAGGACCAAGGATTCTTGATCAAGTCGCTCGAAGATTATGCCGTTTTCACATACCTTGCAGAAAAAGCCGAATACCAACCTAATTATGATGACATAGACCAATTCAAGATGATCATTGGAAACTATGGCATCGTCCCTGCGTTCGTCCCAAAATCGCCCGTCCAAGCGATGATCATGCTGATGGGGCCAAAGCAGTTCTCCCTCGATTATTACATGCACCGGAAGGAATTCAATGACTTGTACAAGGTGATCTACAAGAAGGATCTGGAAGCCTATAAAATCGCAGCCGAATCCCCCGTGGAGGTCGTGTGGGGACCGGACAACGTGACGAGCGTCATCACGAGTCCGACAATCTTCAAGGAATACAGCTTGCCATTTTACAACGAGGTGGCCGACATTATCCATAAGCATGGAAAGATATACGTGGTGCACATGGACGGGGAGCTGAAAGCACTTGCCGACCTCATCGCACAAACCCGGATCGATGCCATCGAAAGCTTCACCCCACCTCCCGTAGGGAACTTCACGATAGAAGAGGCACGCGCCAAGTGGGGAAATAAAAAGGTGATCTGGGCCAATTTCCCCGAACCGGTGTGCCTCCAAGGAGAGAGAGCCGTGCGCCAGAAAACCAGACAGATGCTTACGAGCGCAGCACCGGGAGACGACTTTCTCATGGGCATATCCGAGGGATTCCCGTCGTTCTTGCACATGCTCAACGCCGTCCCAACAATCCTTCGGACAATAAACAAGTACGGGAGATACCCCATCCCGACTTCTAAGCCCGGGGTTTAAATACTAACAACTAACCACGCCTTTGCGAGGATGGCTGCTTTAAGATTTTCTTAAAAAGGTCTCCTTAACGCGGAAAAACAAGGGAAACGCGCACAACGCCCAATCACCGCGGGGAGGAAGATCCACGCGACCCCGAAGGTCTCGTACACCGTCGCGCCGATGAGCACCCCGGCACCGGGCACACGCTGAAGACGAGGTTCAGGACGCCGATGCAGGGTGCTGGAGGAAGCGGGCCTGATCAGGGGCTGGAAGAGGGGGAAGTACACCCACTACTCGCTCGTGAAGCCCTCGTTCGACCGACTCGCGTCCTTCTTAAACCAGTGGCTTGGGCAAGTCAGCAATTGGTTCGGGGGGAAGGAATAGCACTCGCCCTTTTCCGACCTAACGACAAATATTTATCTCCCTTTCCAAATACCTACATGATGATTCGGACCCCGTCGGGTGCAACCTATCATGTTGACGCGGCTTTCGCAAGGATCGGCAAGGATCGGCAAGGACCGATCCGCAAGGATCGGCGAATGTTCTTGACCAACTCCTCGGCCTTCATAATGTCGCAGTAGAGCAGCTCGAGGGAACGCAAGGACGCCGCGTGCACGGCCGGCCACCACGCCGTGCAAGCATCGTCGAGAACCACGACACGGAAGCCAAGGTCTGCCTCGATGCAAGCGGTGTCCTACACGGGGAATTATACATCCAGGGGAAGCAATATGAAAAGAGGGAAGGAAGAAAACGGATGGATCGTATAGGTATCTCCTCACGCTGATAAGATCGATGACACAATCAGAACGAGGCGCTGCGGGACGAACAAGGCTACTATTTGCCCAGATCCTATTGTTCCATCAAGCAGGTCACAGTCTAAAAGCGCCTTTACCTTCCTGTACAAGGTCGGTTGCGGAATCGAGTCGCGAAACAACGATGCAAGCTCGACCATAGAGATGCCCGGCCGGGCTAGGACGGCGGAGTAGATCTCCCGCATCTTGCCCTTCTGCAAGTAGTGGTAGAAAAGGTCGTTCTCCTTTGGAAGGATATAATCGAAGTACGCCTTGATATTGTCGTATTTCTCGGCGCGAATCATCTGGAACCGTTCCAGCACGCGTAAATGAACCATCGCGGTGCGTGAGCCGATCTCGGTCGCCTTCTTGATGGTTGATAAATGGATACCAGGCCGCTCGCGGATGAGGTCGAGGATGCGCCGCCGGGTCTCGTTGTTGAGCACCGTATCCCGTGTCAACGCGCTCCCGTTGAACACGACATTCTTGCGGCTCAAGCTTTCGATCGCTTGCTGTATCGCAGGCCGCGTATAATCGTGTAGAAAACGCACCGACTGCATACACAGATCCTCCAAGTCGAGAAGGTAGTGTTTCCGCATCAGCTCCCTAGCGATACCGAGTACCTTTTGTTCGATCTCCGTCAGCGGCACCGGATACTGGGAATTAAGAGGATGCTTATCAGTAACCGGCGCATCGTTATTGCTGCTATTAATCTGGCGATCCTCGGCCATTGAACATCACCCAAGGCTAGATATCATCAGAGTCGTTTTCTCGCGTGTCCCGGACAAAATCCTCGAGATATTGCACGCGCTCGCTCGGGGGTATGTCCTTGAGCAGCACGAGCAAGTCGCCGACCACGGTCTTATCGATATCGAGCTCGGCGATCTTGGCAAACACCTCAGGCTCGAATACCGTCGCTATACCCTCCATCTTGCGGAGCGGCGTCGTTTCGCTGCTAGTCATATCCAAGTCTTTCGCGTCGCTAGGGTTCTTCTCCTTTGGCTCGATAGGAATTGGGACAAATACGAGCTTGTCCAGATCCGCGTACTGGCTTGTGTTTTTCTCCTTGCCGAGTAAATTGACGTAATGATTTTCTTTGCCGGCCTTTCCAGCCGTTTTCTTCTTAACTTGGAACCGGTGCTTTATTGTGGGAATGGTGACGGCGACCACCGCAGCGATGCAAGTACCTATGATTATGATGATCACCCAGTCTTGACCAGGCGATGCGACCACGATTACCTTGATCGAACTCGATGGTGCCGAGGCCCCGGAAGCATTCACGGCGACTACCGAATACCAATATGTGCCGGTACCGGGAACCGTGTCGGTGACCGTCGTCGCGGAGGAGTTCATCACGACGAGGGCCGATTGAACGTTCTGCGACGTTATTGGCTGCGAATACCGATACACGATGTATGTCTCGGCACCGGGTACGGGTGCCCAACTCAGTGAGATGGTCAAGCTCGTCGTCGGGGATATCGTAACGGGGGTCACCGATGGCACTCCAGGTGGCATCCGCGTCGTGCATAACACGATCGACGAGTTCGCGCCCTCGCCGATGGCGTTCACCGCCGCAACTTTGTAATAATACGTGGTGCCTGGCGCCAGGCCCGTATCTTTGAAACCCGTGTCGAGTGAAATGCCGGCAAGGGAATACCCATCACCCATCGCAATCGCACGGTAGATATTATAGCATATGATCGGTGACCCGCCATCTAAGGGCGCAGACCAGTTCAAAGTCACCTGGCGGTTACCGGACGTCGGTATCAGCCCTGTCACCTGCGCCGGAACGGCCCATGTCGTGGCATAGACAACGGACGAATTCGCGCCCTCGCCGATGGCGTTCACTGCCGCGACCTTGTAATAATACGTGGTACCGTCATTTAGTCCGCCGTGCTGGTAGACCAAGACGTTTCCGAGGCCGATCCTGGCGAATGTGGCGTTGTCCGTGGACCAGTACAGGCCATAGCCCGTGATCGGCGACCCGCCATCGCTGGGAGCTGCCCATGTCAAGTTCACGTGGCCGTCGCCCGCGACCGCCGACAGTCCAATGACTTGCGCCGGGACGTCCCACGTCGTGGCATAGACAACGGACGAATTCGTGCCCTCGCCGACGACGTTCACCGCCGCGACCTTGTAGTAGTAGGTTTGACCGTTGACTAGCCCGCCGTGCTGGTAGACCAAGACGTTTCCGAGGCCGATCCTGGCGAATGTGGCGTTGTCCGTGGACCAGTAGAGGCTGTAGCCCGTGATCGGCGACCCGCCATCGCTGGGAGCAGTCCATGTCAAGTTCACGTGGCCATCGCCCGCGACCGCCACCAGACCAATGACTTTCGCAGGGACGTTCCACGTCGTGGCATAAACAACGGACGAATTCGCGCCCTCGCCGATGGCGTTCACCGCCGCGACTTTATAATAATACGTGGTGCCGTCATTTCGCCCGCCGTGCTGGTAAAACACGACGTTTCCGAGGCCGATCCTGGCGAATGTAGCGTTGTCCGTGGACCAGTAGAGGCTGTACCCCGTGATTGGCGACCCGTTATCATTGGACGCGCCCCACGTCAGGTTTACTTGGTCATTACCCCCGATCGCTGCTAGGCTTATCACCCGCCCGGGAACACCGGGAATCCCTATCGTGACCGTCGAGTTCGCGCCTTGCCCTATAGCATTATTGGCTGAGACCTTATAATAGTAGGTCTGTCCATTCGTCAAACTATTGTGCTGGTAGGTCGTGACCGTTCCAAGATCAATCCTTGCAAAGGTGACGTTGTCCGTGGACCAGTAGAGGTTGTAACCCGTTATTAGTGACCAGCCATCGTGGGGCACGCTCCATGTCAGGTTCACGTAGCCGTTGCCGGGTGTGGCTTGTAGGTTCGCCGGCGTCCCAGGCACGCGTTGGACGACATATTTTACAATAGCCATATCCTGCAGGCCAGCCCCAAAGCTGGTAGTCGATCCTGCCACATACGCGTTCCCATCCGCATCCAACCTGATATCATTGCCGTTCTCGTCCCCAGTACCGCCCCACGTCTGGTTCCACCGTTGCCCGCCTGTCGAGTTAAAGCTGGCAAGGAGTATATCGGCGCCACCCGCACCTTGAATTGTCGTAGTTCCTGTGAAAAGTACCCCGCCGTCTGGATCCGCTGCCAAACCACCAATACCACTTATCCCGCTAAACATTCGTGTCCATTGTGCAGTGCCAGCTGAGTTGTACTTGAAAAGAGCAAGTTTGCTGGAATATTTACAAGCTACGTACACACTTCCGGTTCCATCAACAGCCAAAGAATAGCCCAAAGGTGCGAAGGTGAAGTTAGACAGAATCTTTTGAAATAACAAGGTACCAGCGTCATTATATTTCACCAAATTCATCACTGTATACAAAAATACACTGTTAAAAATGACGTAAATGCTGCTCGTATCGTGGAAGACTAGGTCTATACGATAGGTTCCAAGGTAGATTTCGTCCGTGGGCAGACTTTTAAACCATAGCTGCGCCCCGGTAGAATTATGCTTCGTTAATAGCATTGAAGAGAGCCCGGGGGAGCCCGGGTTGTATCTGGCCACGTATATGTTCCCCGTGTTCTTGTCGATGTCTACGGCCATATCGTTGCAGTTAGTATTAACAGCCATACTCTGAGACCAGTTCTGGTTCCCTGCACCATCATATCTCGCGATCCGGCCAGCCCCTGCCACTACGATGTAATCGGGGGAACCAACCGCCACGCTGTAGGCGGCGCCCATGCTACTCCACGTGCGGTTCCACTGCAGAACGCCATCCTTGTTGTATTTGACGAGCATCATCTGCGTGTTCGATGAGTAGGGGGTTGAACCCGCCACATACACGTTCCCGTCTGCATCGGTGGCGATGTCATAAGCTATATCATCGCCGGTCCAGCCGCAGGTCTTATTCCACGCGGCCACGAAGGTGAACAAGGAATCGCTTATGGTAGTTGCAAGCGGACGCTGTAGGCTTTTGTCCGATGGCGGAATAGTGGAGAAAATCGCTGCATACCCGCATGCAATGACCAGGCCTGCGAGCACGACGGCTGCGATACCTCGCCGTGCGGGAAAGGACTTGCACGTTTTTTTTTCTTCTTCCATCAATCTCACGATCCATTCGTGAATATCAATATGTAATCCCAAATTTGGAGGCGTCTAATAAATGAAGATCGACCAAAATTGAGAAACTAATTATTTTAACTCACTGCGTGAGAAACGACGAATGCGTTTCACCAGATCTTCAGTTTTCGACACGTCGCAGTAAAGCAACTCGAGAGAAAGCAAGGATGCCGCATGCACAGCCGGCGACCATGCCGCGCACGCGTCATCGACCAGCACGACACGGAAACCCAGGTCTGCCGCGATGCGCGCCGCACCCTCCACGCACATGTTCGTCACGACGCCGCAAATCACGAGCGTGCTCACGTGCAAGTTCCGCAGCAAGTGGTCGAGATCGGTCGAACTGAAGGCGCAGCTCGTCGTCTTGAGAAGGACGATCTCCCCGTCCTCCGTCCGGGGCGCAAGCTCGGGAAGGATCTCGGACGTCGGGTTGAAAACGGAGGGGAACAAGGCCTCGCCGGTCGTCTTCTCGGCTAAATTCTTGAGTTTCTAAGTTATTAAACCCGACCCTTCGTGATGGCTTGTCGTGCCATTTTATGCAGCCTCATGCCTGAGTGGGGTGACA
>JAFGBX010000396.1 GCA_016932935.1 Promethearchaeota archaeon
AGGAAGGAAAAGAGTGATAAAAAGGGGCTCAAAAAGGGGCGCGTTCCTCGCCAAGCGGGCGATCGAGCTCAAACTGAGGAACATCTGGTACCTGGTGGCGTCGTTCTGGGTCTTCGTCGCGGCCGCGCTGGTCGGCGCGGTGGACTCGCAATACCAGATATTCCTCCAGCCGTTCGCCCCGCTGCTCGTGATCGCGTTCACGAGGAACTCGTTCTACGACCGGGTCAAGTCCGGGCACGTGTTGGTCGGCTCCGTCGCGTTGGCCTTCACCATGGCGACCCTCGCCATCAAGACTTGCCGCCTCGTCGCGTGCGACACCCCCACAATGTACCTGGCCAACCACGTCGCGTTGTTCGGCGTCTTCTTCGTGGCCTATGCCTGGCTCGCCAAGGCATGCTTCAACGCGCGGGTGCGCCTCGCGAAGGAGGTCGGGGTCGACCCGTGGGTCGGGAAGCGCTATCTCCTGCTGGGGACGTCGGCGGCGTTCATATCCCTCCTGATCACGCCCGCGATCTTCATGCACTCCATAGCGAGCTACCTCACCGCCGCGGGATTCTTGTGCGTGCTGCTGATCGTGATCCAGCTGCTCGCGTTCTCCGTGCTGAACTACCTCTGCTGGGTCATGCCCCCGTGGTTCAAGCGACGGCTGGGCTCGCCGCGGGCGGCGGCGGTGGAGGGCTTGCCCGGCATGGGCGAGCAGCGCGAGGCGGAGCCGCCGGGGGACAAGCTGCTCACGACCAGGGAGACCATCGCCATCACGGACTACCTCGGGAACATGCTCGCGGCGCGGGTCGACAAGAGCCCGGCCGCCCTCAAGGGCCTCTTGCTGGTCGTGTTCCAAAGCGAGCAAGACGAGGCCGGGTTCAAGCCGTTGAGCTTCTCGGACCTGATGCACGCCATAGACCACAAGCTGAAGCTGCGGCTGCAGCAACTGGGCGTCAAGGATGCCGAGGCCATCACGAGGGCCTTCGGCGAGGACGTGGCCAGGAACCAGTCAATTCTCCTTATGCTGTCGGTCTAGCCCTGCGGTAACGCAGTGCTACCAGATCAAGGCCGACGATCTTATAAGCCCGCTCGTGGTATTCCATCCCGGCAGTGATCGCCGCCGGCGATCACGGCCTGGATCGAAACGACGTCTAGGCAGGGGATGGCCCGGATTGGATCCAACGCAGGCCACGAGCATCGTCATCTCGATGGTGTACACGGCGCTCCAGGCGATCATCGCCGCGCTCTTGTTCCAGCGCATGCGCAGGGCCAAGGTCGCCGAGCTGCGCTTCGTGTTCCTCGCGTTCGCCTTCGCGGCGCTGGCCGCCGTGCTCGGCATCTTGTGGACGGGCTTCCGCATCCTGCTCAACCCGCCCGTCGCGATCCTCATCCTCCCCTTCGTCCGGGCAACGTTCTACCGCGGGAAGCCGTCGCGGTACAAGCAGCTGTTTGCTGCATCGATCGGCCTGTACGCCTACTCGTCGGCGGCCAGGCTCGCGTGGCAGTTCGCCATGGGCGAGCGCGGCCCGGACGCGTTCTACGTCTCCTACTTGCTCGCCATCCTCGCCATCTTCGTGCTGTGCTACGGGTGGTTCCTCGTGGAATGTGCACGCGCCTACCAGCGGATAGAGGCGAGCCCGGGCATCGAGCCGTGGGTCAAGTTGCGGTACGTGCTACTCGGCATCTCGTGCGCCTTTGCGATCGCCACGGCGGTCTTCCCCCTCATGTACCCGAGCCAGGAATCCTTCCACGAGCAAGCCGCGGCAATGAAGATGGTGATGGCCGCGTCGAACGCGTGCTTCTCCGTCACGAGCATCTTCGCATGGTTCGTGCCGGCACGATTGCGGCGCTACTTGAATAAGCGCGGCCATCACCTCGGCGCGCCGGGCTATTGGGCAGGGCCCGTGTTCGAAAGCGACATCATCGCTGGTAAACTGGGCTCCACACTCGTCATGAGCATCATCGAACACCTCGGAAACCGCCTCGCGCCGCGCATCAACAAGAGCCCGAGTGCGGTGAAGGGATTGCTGCTCGTATCCCTCCAGGCGGCCGAGCAGCGCCACGGGTTCGCCGGCGTTGACTTCGAAGTGCTGCACGATGCCATCGTGGAAGAGGTGAAGGACCGGCTGGAGCAGCTCGGCGTCCCGGACGTTGAAAGGATCGTCGACGGCCTCAACCACGACGTCTTGGACATCCAGTCGCTGCTCGTCGTGGGCCGCTTCTAGGCATCGGGCATCAAGTGGCATCCGGGCCGCCCTGGATCCCGCCGGGCGAAATGCCCCTCGCGCGCAGCACGACCACGTTGCCGGCGATGATGAGGGCGCCGCCGATCCAGACGGGGATGGGGATGCCGCCGAAGAACGCCAGCTGGAAGATGGAGGCCATGACGGGCTCCGCGTAGGAGATGATGAGGACGTTGCCCCCCGTGTCGGACTTCAGCGCGTAGTTGAAGAAGGTGAACGCCAGGGCGGTCGGCACCAGCCCGAGGAACACGGCCGGGACGATGGCGTCCGGCGCGCACATGGCCTGCCCGTCGATGGCCCAGGCGAAGGCGAAGGTGGCCGCGAGGCCGAGGGTGGCGTACCACGTGATACCGAGCGATAGCGCGGGGACCGGGATGGGGATGGGGGTCGGGGTCGGGCCGCCCCTGCCGCCCAGACCGCCCGCCGAGGCCCGCTCCCGCTCCTTCTGGAAGATGAGCTTCTTGCTCAAGTTGATGAAGCCGAGCGAGACCGCCGAGCAGATGCCCGTGGCGACCCCCCACGTCAGGCTCGCGTCCCCCCACGGCTCCATGACCAGCACGCCAGCGATCGCGAGCCCGTAGGCGACGTACGTGGCGCGGGGCATGGGCTCCTTGAGGAACACGCGCATGAGGAGGACGGCCACCAGGTTCCCGGCGTAGAGGAGGAACGCCGCGATGGCGAGGCCCGCCGTGTCGATCGTCAAGAAGTAGAAGAAGACCGTGAGGACCGTGGTGGCGGTCACCGCGACGACGAGGCGGCCGTGTCCCAGCAACGCCTTGACGACCCCGAGGCGCTTCGTGGCGAGCAAGATGGCCGTCACCCAGGCAACGCCGAACAGCCCGCGAAACTCGACCGCGGCGAACACTTGCATGCCGAGCCCCTTCGTGAGGTGCGACACGAAGAGGCCGACCGACCCCATGAACGTGGCGGCGAGGAACATGGACACTCGGGCGGCGAGCATCTCGCGGCTGGGCTTCACGAGGTGTGGCAAAGCACGCGGGCTTGTAAAACTTCACGTCGGCGCGTGCTGCGATGTTGCTTTCACACACTGGGCTACCTATCCTTCCAATAATCTGGCTTCCGACTGAGGTGTGCGACGGCGACGATCACGATCTCCGTGGCATCGACCCGGTACAAGATTGCAAATGGAAACCGCTTCAACAAACGCCTTCTAGTGTTTTCTTTGAAAAAAGGCCAGATCTCTGGGTCTTTCTGGATGTCTTTCACGGCGCTCTCGATTTCCTCTTCGAACTGCTTCCCCAGACCTCCAGATCGTCGCTCATAAAAAAGGCTTGCCTCCTCTAGTTCCCTTGAAGCATCGGGAAGGAAAATCGCAGGTCTCATCCGAGCTTTGACTTGATTCTTTGAAAGACCTCGTCGGCGGGGATCCCGCGAGCCTTGCCCTCTTGATACTCTCGGTATCGCCGCTCGGCCTCTTCCATCCACTTGGCCTCGGTGTCGGGATCCCCCTCTTCGTCCAGACTACGAATGAGGCTAACGGCCAAGCTCGCCCTCTCGTGGACAGGGAGCTGCAATGCTTCTTTCTTGATCTCTTCGCTCTTGGATGCCAATACCAACACCCGCGTCATCAACTACTTACTTTGATTCACAAATCTTGAACATTTATCTTTAATGGTCTGGCTTGCTGACAAGAGTAAGAACAGCCCAAACATGGTGACGAGGTACGTTGACACGCGGGCGGCGAGCATCTCGCGGCTGGGCTTCACGAGGTGTGGCAAAGCACGCGGGCTTGTAAAACTTCACATCACGGGGCATGCGTGGTCATTTCTTGAAAAAATGAGGGGGAACGAATGAAAAGGAATCACGCCGTCGCGTGCTTGATGCGCTCCTCGTTCTTCTTGCGCTGGATCATGAGCTCGACCATCTCTCGCTCGGCGTCCTCGTGATCCATTGGGAAGCGGTTGTGGAGCTTGGAGACCTTCACGAGGGCCGCGGTCATCTTGTAGACGGGGATGAACAGGATGCGGCTCGGCCCGGAGATGTAGACCGCCTCCCGGAACACGCCGAGGCTGTGGTCGTCCCAGCCCCCGAAGGCCCCGTACAGGATGATGAAGTTGAATATCAGCCCGACCGCGAAGGCGAACGTGACCGAGATGATGACCGCGACGATCGACCCGACGGCGCTGCTGAGCCACGGGAACACGTAGGCGCCCCAGAGGATGCCCTCCACGAGCGTGAGCGCGCCCGGGATGAGCGGCGCCACGAACGACTGCCACACCGCGATCTTGATCCGGCAGATGTACTTGTGGATGTAGCCCCAGAACGCGAAGAGCTTGATGAGGTCAGGGATTACCATGCCCATGGGAATGATCCAGGCCATGGCGGTGATGCCGTAGGTCTGTGGCCATCGCAGGACGTTCAAGTACAGGAAGGTGACCAGGTAGCCTAGGCCGAGGCGCATCATGTCGATGGTCGTCTTGAAGATTGGTCTGTGCGCCATGACCAGGATCTTATCGCCCTCGCCCTCGAGCTGTTCCCAGAGCGTGCGTAGGATGTTCGGGATGAGGAACAACTGGACGGCAAGTAGGTAGTTCTCGGCACCTCCTATCACGAGCATGACGGTCATGATGGTCGGCAAGTAACCGATGATGATGCACGCGATGCCGACCGTGAAGAACCCGTAGTACTTGAACGTGTTGGCGATGTAATACTGCGCGAGCTTCATCTTGCCGTTGTTGAGCGCCTCGGAGAACGCCCCCTTCGTGTTGATCCCCTCGGACCGCTTGGACAAGTTAGCGATCTCGTCGGCGAGCGCGTTGAGCGTGATCATGGTCTGGTATGCGGGGACGGCGTCGTACCACGAGAAGAAGATGAAATAACCGACGACCGTCCCCGCGAGGCCCGGGAGGGAGAGCTGGATGCCGAGGACGGTCGACCGCTTGGCCGTGTCCCACGAGAAGTTCGGGCGGATGGCGTCGCGGATCGAGAGCCCCATCGAGCGCAGAACCCGACGCAAGTAGAGCCCGGATATGATGGCGCCGATGAAGTCGTCCACGTACGTGCCTATGACGTAGCCGATGGACGTCCCCAGCAGGTTGCCGATGGCGGGGTTGGCCCCGAGCCAGTAGCGGCCCAGCAGCACGCAGACGAACTCCATGAGCTTCGCGATGACGTCGTTTATGAAATTAACTTTGCTCTCGTAATCGAACTTTTGCAAACCCTTGATGGACTGCAAGAACACGTTGAGCATGGCCGGGTACTCCCGGGTCATGAGCAAGAGGATGATCCACGTGAGGTGCGCCAGGTCACCATGGATGACGACCATGAGCGTGTAGACGGAGGTGATCGTGATCACGCCGATGCCGGTCGTCATCTGGTACCAGATGTAGAAGGATATGTACTCGAGCATCTTCCGGGGGTTCTTGATGCGGTATTCACCGATCCAGCGCTCGATCGCCCAGTTCGTCGGGACGTTGAACGTGCTCTGGAGGATGGAGAACAGCACGCCGGCGACGGTCACGTACCCCTTCGTCTCCGGCTCTGGATACAGTTGCCCGAGGAGCACGGGGATCAATATTGCGAGTACCCCGGCCCCGAGCAGCGCGTACGAGAACTGGTATATCCAGCCGCCGAGCGGCCGGCTGTAGCCGACCCTGTCGAACCCGGCAAGCCGGTTCCGGTCGAATTCCTTGACCTCCTCGTCGGTCACGGGCGGGAGGTCCTTGGTGTCGACGCGGTGCGCCTCCCGCCGCAAGTAAAACAAGGGTGAGAATCTCATGATGGTCTAGGATTCGGCCATAGGCCATATAACACTATATCCGTGCATGAAAGAACGCGATACCATCGCCCTATATTCTGTCTACCATCCGAACCGACGACGATTTCGTCTAAGGAAGTCTCATCATTTCGCATCTTCTCCATCTTATTGAGAAGAGAAGGAAGGATGAAGATTGCTAGAGACGCACGCCGTTTTTTGCGAGCAAGGCTAGCGTGACAACGCAGAGTCCCACGGAGAGCAAAATTCCGCCGATGAGGAAGGTCACGTCCCGCGCAGCGACTCTAACGACCCGCCCGGCAAAATCTTGGCAACTTGCCAAGTTTGTCCACTATTATAGTTAGAGTTTCTTTCATTTCCGTCACCGATGGGATTCAAGATGACCACCGCCGATCAGAAGCTCGCTCACAAGCTCGAGGCGGCCATCGCGAAAGCCTAGGCGAAGAGCCGAACTCGTGGCAAATAATAACATCCCTTGTTATTCTACCTCCTTCGTCGTTTCAATCGCGTGGAAACGGCTTGCACCAGGCCGGTTCACGCGTTCACGATGCGGGTATTGCAGAACACCGGCATGTACCAACGCTTGATTTGTCGACGAGGGCGCCGGTAAAATAACGGGTTGCTTTCACGTGGGATGATTTGGAAAGCTTTATGTTTTTATATCCGGTCAAGATATTCAAAGTGAACGGCATGGATCTCCCACTTGAGCCAATCCCCATCCCCCGTGCGCAACGCGAGCGCATTGCCAAGGCCGTGAAGCAGCGTATCCAAGAAGGGCGAGAGGAGCACGAGAAGTACGTGCAAGAACTCAAGAAGCAAGGGTACTCCGAAGCAGAAATCGAGGCAATCCTCGATTAACGTCGTTCGATGACGGGGACGGGAACGATGTTCGTCCACGGCAAGGTGTAGAAGACTCGCCTCGAACTCGCCCACGATCCACGTGGTTTTTCCGCGGACACCGATAACAAGAAATACCAAAATGTTCTTTGACGTCGTGGGAAGTAGAATCTTTGGAACGCAGGTAGAAACCGATGGAAAACGGAAAGCAAGGCGAGAAACCGGATTCGATGCCGTTCTGGCGCGGCGCGTTCAAGGCAATGGACAACCTCGTGCAGAACGTCGCGGCCTCAAAGGCTGGTGGCACCACCAGCCCCAGCAAGAATGGCGGAAGCTCGGACGCGCGCATCGTGAGCGTGCCGATCGACAAGGACGCGATCAAGAAGATCGCGGAAGAAGTGGCGAGCTGGAAGAACCCGTACGACGTCGCCGTGTGGCTCTTTGCCGAGGCAGAGGGGCGGCTGGCGGATGCCTATGTGACCGTGCTCGACGGGACGAGCGCCGACGTGCAAGTCGACGCCGGCAAGGTGGTCGATGTCCCGAACCGGGACTCGACGGAGAGCCTCGCGAAGGCGATCGCCTCGCGGCGCCCGCGCCTGGCAGAAGTGCACTGGTTCCTCGCCGAGCGGCGTTACATATACGAGAAGGTCAGGGCCGCGTGACCTTCAAGCGCGTTGCGCGTCCCTTCATTTTTTTTGTAGTTCTTCGGACGCCTCACCGGTACCAGGTTGAAAAAAAGGAATCCGTCCTCACAGCTTTCCGAAGCGGAGCCATTCCTCGAACTTCTGCGCGATGATATGGATCTCCGGCTTTGCTGAGGCCTTGATGATGACCTTCCTGGTCGTTTCATCATAGGCGAGCAGCAGCTCGTTCCCGAGGGCATCGATGAACCCGATGATCGTGTTCTCGTCGAGGTCGGTGAGAACCCTGGACAGCTTCTTGATCTCGATGGAATCGTTTTTCGCGAGGGTTTCCTCGAACTTCAGAACCCGAACGTTGAGCTTTCCCTTCTCCGTGTGGATCTCCTTCTCGGTTTCTTCTCGCTCCACTTTCATCTGGTCTTCAGTCTTCATCTCTGGCGTCGTGGGGACGAGAGCGGAAAGCGGCTTCGAAAACTTGGGCTTGGGGCCGGAGGCCATCCACTCGAGGTCGAGGCTCGGGAACAGGTCGTTGATGTCCTCCTTCCCGGCCAGGAACGCGTCGACGTCGAAGTCCACCTTGTTCTTCTCCTCCAGGGGCCGGGCGAATGCCTTGTTCTCGCCGCCGATTTTAAAGTCCCTATCGAGCAGGATCTCGACGTAGTGGCCGCATGCGAGCTTCAGCCCGAGCTTGCCGACCGCCTTGATGTTCTCGTCCTCGATGAGGATGTTGGGAAGCTCGATCTTGAAGTCCTGGCCGCACGTAGGGCACTTGACATCGACCTTCGTCTTCTGCCCCGATTTCTTCCATTCAAGGAAGCTGTTCCGCTTGTCTTCCCTCATAGCCTTGAACGCGGGGTCGTCGGGATCCTTGGGCATTACGATCTTGCCATTGGTACCACCCAGCGCCCACGTGTGCTTGCCGCCAAGGCTGAACTTGATGTCGTTGATGAACGCCTTCCAGTCCGAGGCATCTACCCGCTTGTCTTGCTCGGCGATGATAACGGGGATGACGTAGTACTTCAAGCCGAGATCCCCCTTGTACTTGGCGAGCTCGGCCGAGTTCTCCATCGCCACGGTCGGATCCGTTGTGAATATGAAACCACTCCATCCCTGGCGCTTCTTCGACCCGTAGATCCCACCGATCTTCTTGAAGGCTTGAGCGAAGCCTTTCCAATCGTCGACTGTCTTATCCACGTGCACGGCCCAACCACCCGATTCAACGAATTTGATTTTGAACCGGTTGCCGATCTTTTCTAACTGCTGCATCACCTGGGAATCGCCCGAAATGTTGCTCGTCATGGTAGCACCTCTCGTCTGCGTCTGGACAGCATTACAAATCTAAGTCATGACGATCTCGCCCGTGCAGCATAAATACGTGTTCATCGTTATTTTCACTGCCAGCGGTTCAGTATCTCCGAGTTCCCGCCGCGGCCGGCGTACTCGGCGCTCGTCCGCGCCTGGAGGAGCAGCACCCGGCCGTCCTTCGTCCGCGTGTAGATCAGGTCGCTGTCGCCCACGTGCTTCTTCCACTGCTCCGAGTAGTAGACCGCCCAGTCCTTGCTCGCGCCGATGGCCTCCGGCACCGCGTAGACCCGCTCCAGGTCTATCTTCTTGCCCTTCACCGCAGCGACCACGTACTTCGGGTTCTTGGGCGGCTCGAGCACCTCTTGCACGGCATTGATGAACATGGACTGTTCCTTGCGCGTCCCGCCCTGCATGTAACACGTGGTCGTGCCGCCCGACTTGTCGACCTTGATGTCGAGGTCGGGTAGCCGGGACTTGATCTGGTCGGTCGCGCAGAGCACTCGGAGCACGACCATGGCGACGTCCTTGATGTCCACGCCCTTGACCTTGCCGAAGGAGAGGCCCCTAGGCTTCTCGTCCTCCTTCGTGACGATCTTCTCCACGAGCTTCGACTTCGTACCCGCCTTCGCCAGTGCCGTGTCCCACGACTTCCGCATACCGTCCCGGTCGGTCGCGCGCTTGATCGTCCGCTCGTTGAGCTGCTCCAGCGTCGACTCCGAGAGGGGGGGCTCGGGCAGGTCGAGCCGCGAGAGGCCGTTCTCGATCACGGGGGATCCTTGTGCCACGCCCACGAACGACTTGAACCGCCGCGTCATCGTGGCGTAGTCCTCGCCGGGCGTCTGCGCGTCGGGCATGATGCAGATCAAGTGCCAGATGTTGCCGGTCTTGGTCGGGTTGTTCTTCTCGATGCGGATGGCCCGGCCGCGCATCTGGTTGGAGAACATGAACGAACCGACGAACGTGGCGAGGATGAGAGCGTTGATGCATGGCGCGTCCCAGCCCTCGCCGAGGAGCGACTTCGTACCGACCAGCACGTTGATGCCACCCTTCGTGAACACCGCCGTGATGATGCCGACCATGCGCTTCTCGGCCGCACTGGAGAAGTCGACCTGCAAGTAGTTCGGGTCGTAGTAGAGGTCGGCCAGCTGCACTTGCTTCTCGTCGATGTCCATTTCCTTGATGCAAGCCTTGAGCAGCTCGCCCGCTGACTTGGGGATGATGATGAGCTTCCCGCTGAGTGCCCCGAGCGTCATGTTGGGCACGTTCATGCGCCGGATGGCCTCGAAGAGCGGGACGATGCCGATCTTGTTCAGCACGACCTCGTCGCCCGCGGCGGAGGGCAGCATCTCCCTGCGGATGTAGTCCGTGAGCACGACCATGCGGAGCTTGTCGCCGAGCGCCTTGTGCTCCTCCCCCACGATCCGCTCGATGGCGTTGATCTTGGAGATGCTGGACGCGAGCAGCTTGGCGATCTTCTCGTCGAGGTTGAGCGAGACCTTGCGGCGCTCGATGGCACCGATCCTGGCGAGCTGCTTGCGGAGCTGCTCGATGGGCGCGGGGAGCCGCCCCTCGCTCTCGGGATCGGCGAATATCGCGGAGAGGAGGACGCTCATCCAGTGGTTGTTGAGCGCGGGGATCTTGACCTGGCCTGACCCGGAGACGAGCTCGATCGCCTCCACCGGGATCGGGTGCTTGACGTGGTTCAAGTACACGAGCATGCTGGAGAAGAGCTCGGGGTTGGAGAGTATCGCCTCCTCGTTCGCTCGTGGCTGCTTGATCCACTTGTGGTTGGCGACCATGCTCGTGAACTCCGGCGAGCCGAGGAGGTCCTTGATGAAGCCGTCGATGTCGGACTCGAACCGCTTGATGCTTGCCATCTCCTCCTTCGTCGGCGTC
>JAFGBX010000053.1 GCA_016932935.1 Promethearchaeota archaeon
AGGACGGCAAAGCGGTCTCCGTCTTCGCCGTGAACAAGCACTTCACCGAACCGAGGCGGGTGGAGATCGTGCTCCCGGGCGGCCAGCCAATGGCGGTCGACGGGAAGGCGCGCGTCACCATGCTCGCCCACGACGACCCGTTCGCTTGCAACACGATGGACGACCCGGCGAGGTTGTCCCTCCGATCGGGGGAGGTGGCACCGGAGAGTGATACCCTGGCGATCGACGTCCCGCCGCACGCGGCCGCCTGCATCCAGTTCAACGCCGGGGGAGGGGTGTGAACGTTCATGATCCGGCTCGTCATCTTCGACTTCGGCGACACCATATTCAAGTCGGGCCCAGACCCGCGCTCGACCGGGACGTGCAAGTGGGAGGTACTGGAGCGCGACGAGGACGGATGGCCGACCGTCGTCGCGCCGCCCGACCGGAAGGGATTCGTGGAGCGGGCCTTCCCGCACGCCCAGGAGGTGCTGCGCGAGATGCGCCGGCGCGGCATCTGGCTCTCCGTGGCGAGCTCCGCCGAGCCGGACTACACGCCCTTCATGGTCGAGGCGTTCGACATGGGCGCCCTGTTCCGGCACGCGTTCATGGCCCAGAAGGGCGACTACCTCCAGGACTGCAGCCGCAAGGGAACCTGGGTCGAGGCGATCATCCACGACTTTAACGTGGCCGAGTGCCAGGACGATCCCTTGGAGCCACGCGAAGTGCTGTTCGTGGACGACCTCGCGCGATGCCTGGACGCCGTGAAGAAGAGGGTACCAGGCATCAACGTGGTTCTCTCGATGCCCCGCATGGAGGAAGGGATGAAGTACATCTACGAGGTCATCGAGGAGATCAACGCTGAGCACCATTGACGGCCATATTGCTCATTCTTTCAGGTGCTCGCTGCCTTGTTGCACGAGCACGACCGACGTGTCGACCTGCCGCTCGGGGATCGTCCAGTACTTCTTCAACAGGGCGTCCTTGGTCTCCTCGTCGACGAGGCGAAAGCCGTGCTTCTCGTAGAAGCGGATGGCCCACGTCGCCGCCTTCCAGGTCCCGACCAAGACGGGGCGGCTCGCGAGCCCGCCGAGGCGCTCGATGAGCTTGCCGCCGACACCCCGGTTCCGGGACGCGGTGCGCACGTATGCGTGGCGGAACAGCGTGACGTCTTGCACGTCCTGGATGCCCATGACGCCGACGATCAAGCCGCCCTCCTCGTACGCCCAGAACTCGACCCTCGCGTCGATCTCGTTCTGGAGGTACTCGCGCGTCATGTACGGCTCGTGCCAGCAGTCCTCGGGGATGTGGCCCTTGTAGGCGATGGCGGAGTCGTTGATGACGTCGAGGATGCTGTCGAAGTCCGCCCCGGTGCACTTGCGTATCATGGGCGACTCGCGGACGGGAACGCGCGGCGGGGGATATAGTTTGTTCCGGGAGCGTGGGATGTAAAGAACCTCGTGAGGAAGCGGCGGGTACCCCCCTGGGGTTTATATGGCTGTAACCGATAGGTATTCGCAGATGGAACCATGTCAGCAGAGAAACGACGCGGGAAGGGGAAGCGGCTCGCCGCGGCCGTGATCCTCATCGCGGCGGTCGGCGTGTCCGCCATCGCCGTCTACGTGGCGCTCTCCCCGAGCCAGCAACCCAGCGGGCCGAAGATCGTGTACATGTTCGTTAATTCGAGCATATACAACAATTTGACCGGCGACATCAACCAGTACGAGTATGACGTCGAGGCACGCGGGTGGGACTTGCGCGTGTTCAACAAGACGTGGCCGGACGCGACCTCGCTCAAGGCCAACCTCACCCAGGCCTACAGCACGCTCGCCATCAAGGGCGCCATCCTCGTGGGGATCCAGCCGCACCAGCTGCGGATGGAGAGCTTCGAGGTGTTCCCCCAGGAGCTCTTCTTCATGGACCTGGACGGGTTCTGGAACGACCCGGACGGGGACACGATAATGGACATACACAACGCGGGGACGGGCGACATGCTCCCCGAGATCTGGATGGCACGCATCTCCCCCGAGACCTTATCCACCTATAATCTCCAGCTCTACCACGACTACTTCGACCGGCTGCACGCCTACCGCAATGGCTCCCTGAGCCGCCCGCACAGCATGCTCGTCTACCAGGAAGACACGTGGAACACGACGAACTGGGTCGGCAACATCACCGCCTACACGAACGTCACTTTCTACACGGACTGGACGCAGACGAACGCGCCCGGCTACCTCGGGAACATCACGACGATCCCTTACGAGTTCGTGCACTTGTTCTGCCACTCGTGGCACGACACGCAGCTGCACGAAACCCTGGGGCAATGTTACTTGCCCAACAACAACATCACGTCGGCACAGATACAGGCAGCCTCGGCCTCGTTGAAACCCCTCTTCTATAACTTGTATTGCTGCCAGGCGGCGAAGTACCTTCTGTCGGACTGCCTCGCCGTCTCGTACCTGTTCTCGGGCAGCACCCTCGCGCTCGTCGGTTCGACCAGGAACAACGGGGGCATGACCATGAACCACTTCTTCTACGTCCCGCTCGGGAGTGGCGAATGTTTCGGCGATGCCTTCCAGAAATGGTGGACGCCGAACTACGAGGATCTGCACGGCCCACACAAGCCGATTTCCATGGGCGTCTCCTTGCACGGCGACCCCTTGCTCACGATCCTCTAACCGGGGCGAAAAGGAAGCATTATTCCTTTTCTCGCCAATATTTTTAAAACCCGTAGAGCAGAGGATCGGTCATGCATAGATTGCTAGTGGTGGGAACTCGGTTCGGCGCCGAGTGGATGTCGGCCGCGATGCGCAGCAAGAACTGGGAGGTCGCCGGGATCGTGGCGAAGACGAAGGCGAGCCTCGACGAGGCCGGCAAGAAGTTCGGCGTGCCCGAAAAGGACTTGTACCAGGATCTGGACGTCGCGCTGGAGCGGTGCAAGGACGTGGATGCGGCTGTCGTGGCAGTCCCGAACGAGCTGCACCACCCGCTGGCTTGCAAGGTGCTCGACGCGGGCTTGCACTTGATACTGGAGAAGCCCATCACGGAGACCTGGGAACAGGCGGTCGACCTCGTGCGCCGCCTGGACGCGCGCCCGGGCAGGAAGGCGATGGTGGGCCAGACGCTGCGTGGCG
>JAFGBX010000397.1 GCA_016932935.1 Promethearchaeota archaeon
ATGAGAAGGGTATGAGCGTTCACGTCATTACCCGGATCTTGTTGGCTCCGAGGGCGGCGATCTCGCCGGTGAACGCCGTCACGAAATCAGAGAACTTTTTCCCCTCGTACGCGAAGAGATATTCGATCTTGAGCCGCCGGTGATCGATTCCTATCCCTTCGAGCAATTCACCCATATCAGTGATTCGATCTGTCGCCAACCGGTTCCCGTACAAGTAATGGCAGTCGCCGACGTTACAACCGACGACGAGCACGCCATCGGCACCACGGGCGAAGGCCTCGAGCACGAGGTCGGGGTGGATCCGCCCGATGCACATCACCTTTATCAACCGGATAGACGCGGGGTACTGGTGGTGGGAGATGCCGGCGACGTCGATGCCCGCGTACGAGCACCAGTTGCAGCAGAACGCCAAGATCTTGGGCTTGTACTGGTTTTCGCTCACGTGCCACCCCTCTGGCCATCGATCTGCGTCGCATCGATTTTCGTCGCATCGAACACCGGGAACAGGACCTTGATCATGCCGGAGAGCTGGTCTGTCCGCATGTTCATCTGGTCGATCGCGTGCGTCGGGCAGCCGCCCGTGCAAGTTCCACAGCCCTTACAAAGGACATCATTGACCCGCGCCTTGAGCATGTTCACGATTTGCCCCTCGATCTCGCGCGGGACGCTGACCATCTCGATCGCGTCGAACGGGCAAGCGTCATAACATTTTTTGCACCCGATGCACACTTCCTCGTCGACGCTCGCCACGGTGCCCTCGATCTCCACGTGACCGCGCGTCAAGAACGCGCTGGCGCGTGCCGCGGAAGCGAGCCCGTGTGCCACGGCGTCGATCATCGTCTTCGGCCAATGGGCGTCACCGGCGAGGAACATGCCGTCGACGACGAAGTCATTTGGCCGGAACTTCACGTGCGCTTCGAGGAAGAAGCCGGCCTGCATGACGGGCACCTTCAGCAGGGCGCCGAGCTCCCGGGTGCCTTGTGCCGACCGGTAGGCCGTGGCGAGTATCACCGCGTCGAGGTCCAGGTCGAGCTGCTCGCCGACGTTTCTCTCCCGGAACGAGACGCTGACCTTGTCCCCCGCGGCGACGATCTTGGGGTATTCTTCCGGCGAGTACCGCTCGATGGCCGCGAATGTTTGCACGTGATGGTGGACATCCTCGTAGTACACCTCGCCCGATAGCTGCATGCCCCGCTGAATGACGTGTATCTCTGCATCAGGCACGAGATCCTTGATCTTAATGGCTTGCTTGAGGGTGATCTTGCAGCAGATGCCGGAGCAGTTCCTGAACTCGGGCTTGATGTTACCGTCCGCCCGCTGGTTCGTGCATTGGATGAAAGCGAATTTTTTCATGCCTTGGAGGTCGCCCTTGATCAGCAGCTGCTCGAACTGCTCCTGGTTGAAAACACGGGAGGACGTGCCTTGGATCACGTTCGCGTAGTCGGGATCTTGCGATGCACCCGTCGCGACGATGATGCAGCCGACACGGACGCTCCTCTCGACGCCAGCGCTATCGATCTTCACGCGGAAGTTACCAACGAACCCTGACACGTCCAAGACCCTTGACCTGGTGAGAACCTCGATGTTCTGGTTCTTGGGGAACCGCGCGACCATGGCCTCGATCTTGTCGATGATGACCTGCTCGTCGTCGAACAAGAACTTCCGGGAGATCTTGTTCGTCGCGCCGCCGAGCCGGTCCTCCCGCTCGACGAGGAAGACCTTCATGTCTCGGTTGGCGATGTTGTCGGCGGCGAATATGCCGGCCGGGCCGCCACCGATGACGAGGACTGCCTTGCTCATCGGGATCTTCTTGTTCTCTTGATACGTGAGCTCGCGGTTTTTCGCCACGCCCATTGCCAGGAGGTCGATGACCTTCCTCGTGGCGGCCTCCGGCTCGTCCTGGTGCACCCAAGCGGCATGCTCCCGTATGTTCACTATTTCGAGCAGGTTCGGGTCGAGGTTGGCCTCCTTGACAGCCTCCGTGAAGATGTTCCCATAGACCCGCGGGGAACAAGCCCCGACCACGACGCGGTTGAGCTTGTTGTCCTGGATCATCCTGGCCAGGAAGGCGTGCGACTCCTTGCAAGTGTCGAAAACGCGAGCCTCAACGGCGACGACCCCAGGAATGCCTCGAAGTGAGTCAACGATGGCCTTGTTATCCAACACCCTCGCGGATTCCTTGTCACACTGGCATGCAAGCACGCCGATGCGTGGCGTTCCGAAGAGCTTGAGCTCCTCGACCATGACGCCCGGTTCTTGCTGTTTTGCCTTGAGGGTGTGGATCAGGCGCCGCGAGACCTTCGCGACCGCGGCGTCGGCCGTGATGACCGAGGAGGGGATGTCCATGGGGTGCAGGCAGAAGCCGGCGAAGAAGAGGCCCTTGTGCTCCAACTCCTCGAGGACGGGCTTGTCGATGTAATGGTACTTGTTCAAGGGGATGCCGAGGATCCGGGAGATGCCGTCGACGTTCGGGATCAAAGCGGTCGAGAGGACGACGAGATCGACTTGCATCGTCTTGACCACCCCGGCTTCGATGTCCTCGTACTCGACCGTCAGCTCGTTACTCACCGGGTCGGAATGCACGGCGGCAACGCGGCCCTGCACGAACTTGACCCCGTGGTCCCGCTTGGCGCGTATGTAATACTCGTGAAAGCCCTTTAGATAAGCACGGTTCTCGACGTTGAAGATGTACGTCTCGCAAGACGGATCTTTCTCCTTCGCTATGTCGGCCTCCTTGATCGCGTACATGCAGCACACGGTGCTGCAGTAAGGCATGCCCCCCGGCCGGTTGTTCCTCGAACCGACGCATTGTATGAACGCGATGCGCTTGGCGGGCTTGTGGTCGGAGAGCTTGATGATCTCGCCCTTGGTCGGGCCGTTCGCGCTGGCCAGCCTCTCGAACTGGAGCCCGTTCAACACGTCGGGGTGGTGGCCGAGGAACTTGTCATAGGCAAAAGGATGCGCCTGGTCTGCCCCCGTTGCGAAGATGATCGCCCCGACCGTGAACTCGTGCGTTTCCTTCTTGAATTCGAACGTGACAGCGCTGGTGGGGCAAATGTCCCTGCATTTCCCGCAGATGTGGTTCTGCACGTAGAGGCATCTGTCCGGCTCGATCGAGTGCGTGGGCGGCATCGCGCCCGGGAACGGCGCGTTCACGGCGCGGCGCGTGCCGAGGCCCGCGTCGAACCAGTTGATGTCCTCGTCGAACCTGACGGGGCAAACGTTGTAACACGCGCCGCAATTATTACAGCGTTCCTCGTCGATTCCAAGTATTTTTTTCTCGACCTTGACCCGGATGTTTCCCTCGTCTAGGTATTCAACTGCGGATACCTCGGAGTTCTGGTAGATCTTCACGTTGGGGTTGTTGTACGTCTGCACGTTCATGTGGCATTTCCCACACGCCGCGCCGTCCGCCATCTTCGAGCATTCCCTCGCCCACGTGTTGTCGAGGGCGTAAAGCGCGTTCAGACCGGAGCAGTCATGCGTCGCGTACGTCTTATCGAGCTTGGCGATGATGCCCCCGATGTTCTTGTTCCGTTCGACGAGGATCACTTGCACGCCCAGCTGCGACAGGTCCAGG
>JAFGBX010000398.1 GCA_016932935.1 Promethearchaeota archaeon
AATGGCTACCATGGTTCGATCCCCCTTCACGATGTCGGGTGAACGCCGGATGCATGTGTGCATCGGCGCAAAATAAACCTTGCACGCGGGGCGATCGAGGGGCTCGAGAGGGCCTGGGGCACCCGAACGCGATCCCCCGATTCAATCGTCAAGTTAGCCCCGGTACTGAGCACGAACGTGCGTATGACCGTCCCTCCTCCGAGCCCGAAGAGCATACCATCATCGACCCGGAACGAGGCAAATGGCTCGCCTCCGATATGGAACTCGATCGCCACTAACATGGCCGGTGCCCAGCGAGGGCGATCCCGTGGCGGGTCACTCCCCGCGTGCTCGTCCGAGCCCCCTTGGCTTGATCCATGCGCGGGAGGCGGCGCGCGGGTTCCGATTCTGGTGGCAACCTTTCGTCTTTCCGATGCGAGCGACGAGAACGCTCGCGTGATCCGTTACATTGATAGCCGTGGTATCGAGTCCCCCAGGTGACGAGGTGCCCCACGAAAGCTTATTAAAGGAACAGAAGCAGATTGTTGTCAATCCACGCACGCGGTATCGCACCAGATCGCAAGGCGTAGATATAAATTCTTGACCCTAATATGATCAAGTAATCTCTGAGGATTCGTCACCTACGATAAGAGAAAAACGAGGTCACCAACGATGGCATCGCAATTCCGGTTCCGCTTGACAGGCGTTCCGCCCGATCAGGCCATCAAGATGATCAACGTCGACCCGAACCTCACGGTCGCGGAGATCAAGAAGAACGTGCAGAAGGAATACAAGTTGAATCCCATTTTGCAGATCCAGTTCATCTTCAAGGGAAAGGTGCTGCCGGACAACTTGAAGTTCGCCAAAATCGGGATCCATCCGAAGAAGGACGTTATTACGGTAATGGCAACTCAAGCTGGTGGCTGCTGAGCCATTTCCTTCATTCTTTCCTTTCGATCTTTCATGTATTTCACCCGCGCCCTTTTATGGCTCGCCGGAAAGCATACGATGAATTCCATTTCTTGGCAGTCGCATATAGTAGATACGTCGACCCGAACCACACGGTCGCGGAGATCAAGAGGAACGTGCAGAAGGAATACAAGTTGAATCCCATCGTCAGATGGTCGGCCATGGCCGTCGCGGTGGTGGCTCGGCGCCGCCGGCCAGCCCGGCGAGCAGATCCTTGATGAATCCCAACCGGTTGCGATAGACCCTGTGGTTCGCATAGAACGACAGGATCGTGGCCTCCCGCTCGGCAACGGGCATGCAATCGAAATGTCCCTTGAAGAACCGCCGGACGCGGCGCGCTAGTGCCTCCTCGGTGAGTCTCAGCCCGGCGAGATCGTCGTTGATGTGAAGCAGCTCCAGCATCGTCTCGTTCGGCTTTGGACGCTCAAGCAAATTCGGTTTATGGAAGGGCAGATCGCCCCGGTCGGGGTACCCGATGATGGCCTGGCCGACGATGCGATGGTACTGGCGCTTGGTGAACCCGAAGTCGTGCAAGAAGGCGTGCAACCGCACGAGTGCCGCGACGCGGCCGCGCCTGCTCGTGGGACGATAGAGCTCGGGCCCGAAAAGGACGGGGTGGCATTCCTTGTCTGCGGCCATAGCCTCCATCATCCGTGCATAGAAGGCCCTGGAGCCCGCATAATTTCGCAGCGTGACTTGGTTGAGATGCTGTTCGAGCTTGATCTGGCGAACGTCGTGGATCAGCTCCTCGATGCTGCGCGGCAATGAGAACTCGGCGCGTCTCTTGACGAGGTCGAGGTCATAATCACTTATGCGCGGATCCAAATGCGTGTAAAGGCCGATGTAGGCGGTCTCGCGTATTTTATCGGCGATAGCGCCCCGGGCATCGGGGTTCATCGCCTTGACGCGCTCGTCGTATGGCACGCCTTCGAACCGCCCCACCTGAACCTGGGAGGCCAACATCTGGGCAGCTTGCTCCCGCGCGTGCATGTTGGAGAGCAGCAGGGAGAGGTCGTCCTCCCTCTTCTTGTCTTGCACGAGCACCCGCACGACCCGCACGAGGTCGCCATTCGAAAGCGCTTCGGGCTCTGCGATGCCGTATTCCCTGGCATACGCCTCGAACAGCTTTCGCTTCACGTTGGCATACAGCTCCACGAACACGCGAACCGGGGCATCGATCAGCCGCTCGATACGGGCGCCAGCATGCTTTCTCGGACCGATCCCCCCTTGGATGAACGTGTTGTAGAAGACCGTCGACAAGATCGCGTGAACCTTCTTCTCGTTCAGCGAGTACATGCCGAGTGCAACGTACGAGCCAGACGCGCAGTCCAGGATCTCCTCGAACGACTTTGGCTCCCTGATCGCGTCGATCGACTTGACGTACATCTCCACCAGCAGCTTGTCCAGGCCCTTGTCCCTCTTGTGCGGCAAGGTGAAGGGCTCTTGCTTGAAGGCGTACCAGACGTACTTGCAATAGAGCCACCGGCCGACTGCCGACCGGATCCCGGGCAGTACTTGCGCCATCTCAGCTAGCAAATCGCCACGCAGCATGGCCTCGTGGCCCGCGCTCCGCGCGGGTTCCAAGTCGCCCGCGTGATCACGGACGAATGCATCGGCCATCGCGATGGCCCGCTTGCTGTCGGGAAGGGCGAAGAACTCTTGTTTGATGTAGGTGGAGACCCTCTCCGCCATCATCTCGAACTTCGCGGGAAGTACGAGTATCAGCGCCCTGGCAGTCGCGATCTCGATGCGTTTCCTCATCGCGTTCAGCACCGGGATCCGCTTGAGCGATTCCATGATCGCATCGAGAGCGCCGGCCATATCCCTCGCCCACCCCTTCTACCATCGACCATTTAGACCGAATGAATAGAGTGTTCTTCGACCAGGAAGGAATGGGTACTTCCCTACTTCCGCCCCTTCACCTTGTCGTAGATGACCTGGCGCTCGGCCAGGAACCAGTGCACGTCCTGGAGGCGGAGCCAGAGCGCCGCCAGCGCCTTCGCCCGCTGGCTGATCTCCGCCTCGTCCGGCCGGTCGACGATCTTGCTCGTGTCGATCTTCACGTGGTGGCCGGTCGCGTCCAGTCTCGTGATGAACGCTTGCGCCAGCCGCATTTCCATCTCGGCGAGCAGCCAGATGTACACGTCGTAGGAGTTGTTCCAGCTGGCGATGGCCTCCGCCCGCTGCTTGATCTCGGCCTCGTCCAGGTTCACTTCCACGATGGACTGGCCCCTGTCGTTCGCGTTCATGGTGGTGCGTCCTCGGCCGTGCACGGCCCCGGATGGTGCCGCGGGGCGCGGCCGCGCCGATACGTGACCAGTGCGCGCGCGGGCTATAAATGGCTTTGCGGTGGGTGGCCGAGCCGCCACCCGGCGTTTTTTTAGGTCGAAGTGCCTATGAGGCATCATCGAAACGGAACAAATAATGATGACCGGGCGAATCAGATGAACGAGGAACCCCCACCAGGGCAGCAAGCTGGAGGCCAGGAAGAGGAACCGGTGCAAGCACCGCGAGGCACCGAGCCGGGCGCGGCCGATGAACCGGGAGCGAAGGGAGAAGCCGGGGATGCCGCGGAAAACAGCGCTGGCACTCAGCCGGCAGCACACTCGGAGACCGCGGAACCGGCGGCACCACCGGAGACCGCGGAACCGGCGGCACCACCGGAGACCGCGGAACCGGCGGCACCACCGGAGA
>JAFGBX010000399.1 GCA_016932935.1 Promethearchaeota archaeon
AAATCCACGTGATCGACGGGCTCCCAGCATCACGCCCGGGATTTTGTCGAGAAAATAAAAAAGAGTTGATTTATTCAAATAGTGCCGCCTTCTCAAGGGGCGGGCTTCTGCTCGAACGTCTTGGCGGCCCTGGCCGACTTCTCCTTGATGTATTTCTTGAAGAAGTCGAAGTCCCTGGATTGCAATTCCAGCTCCAGATAGTCGAGTTTCTTCTTGAGGTCGTCGTTCTCCTTCTTGATCCCATCGGCCTCCGCCGCCTTCGTCCTCGCCTCTTGCCTTGCCGCTTCGAGGCCCGAGGCAAGCTCGCGGTTCTTCTGCTCGAGCTGGCTGACCTTGCCCTCGAGGCTCGTTTGCAGCTTGTTCTTCTCGTCCACGAGGTTCTTGATGTTCTTGTCCTTCTCGTTCGTCGTCGTCTCGACGGTTACTTTCATCCCTTCGATCTTCCCGCCCAGGGAGGTGACTTCCTTCTCCAGGGCCTCCATCCTTGCGCGCATCTCGAGCAAGGTGCTCCCGCGGACCTTGTGGTCCTTGTCTTTCTTATTCTCGACTTTGCCCCATTCGATGCTCATGGTGGGTTCACCCGTGATTGATGTATTGCACCTCGATTCCTTATAAGCGCGCCGGCGGTACGGTTAACCATAGGAATGGGTCGTTGAAGGCACGTCGAGTTGATAGCGGTTGTCGGCAGCGTAGAGAGTACCTTGAAAGAGAAATTCTTTTTAGGTGTTAAGGCGTTTTTTTAACATCACCCAAGGATGTCCGACCCACGTTGTGGAAAAAGCGCCGGATCAAGAAGGACTTTGACACCGCGGTTGCAGAGGGAAACGACGCGAGGATCGAGCAACTGGTGAAGGAAAACCCTTGGCTCCAGGACTACGTGGACGAGAGCGGCGACGAAACGGACGTGAACGTGAAGAGGATATGCGCGGCCATCGGCATCATGGAAGACGAGCGAACAGCGCCGGCGACCATCGATGACATCGTGGAGTCGCTGGCGCAGGATTTCAAGGTGAACATGTCCCCGCCACAAGTTGAAAGCGTCTGCATGGATCTGGAGAACAAGGGGTACATCAAGGCGCAAGATGCGGGTTACTTGCTCACGGTCGAGGGTGGCCGCATCTGCGACAACTACCTCAACAAGCAAGCGGGCGAGATGCTCGGGAGCCTCCCCTCCGAGTGATTTTTTTCTGCAAGTGGAAAATAAGGACAAAAGAGACGTTCAAGATGAGCGAAAAGGCGTGCACGGAATGCGGCGGGACGTCGTTCCGCCTCGTTGTTGATGCTTGGATGAAGCGGACGTTTTCATTCGTGGAAAAAGCTGCGGGCCTTCAGATGTGCACTGGCTGCGGCGCCAAGTTTTATCAATGCCCAAAATGTGGAGCACTTGTGACCCGGGTGCATCCTGCGCTCGAAGCATGGGAAGTCAACAGCAAATGCGAGAAGTGCGGCTTCGTCAACCCGGACATCAAGGCGTGGGATGGCACCAGCGCGAACCCGAACAAGCTCTAAGCCATTGCATCCATTTTCTTTTTTCACCATTGCAAGGAAATCCCCAAGGTGCACGAGATGGCCGGCCGGACGTGCGACGAGTGTGGTGGCACGTCGTTCAGCCCCCGGAACGACAGCATCCTCAAGCGAAAGCTGCCCTTCGTGCAGGGCCCCCTCATGCTATGCAACGGGTGCGGCGCTAAGTACCTCCCGTGCGAATGTGGCGCCCTCTTCACGAGGGTGCACCTCACCATCGACGTCGAGGGCATGCGATCCACTTGCCCGAGTTGCGGCAAGAAGAACGCGGAGATCGAGGCGTTCATCCAGCGCGGCGGCCCGGAAGGGTACCAGTGACACGCGGTTAAGGTTTCCCCTATAGGATGTTTAATTTGGAACCACTCCTTTCCATAACACAAGCTTTAACCAAACGCTTGTTGCTGCCGGGATGGCCTGTACTCTATGAACATGGAAGCCAACGGGAAGCCGCGCAAGCGGCAGTCGCTCTTCACCGCGCTCGCCTACAAGCTCTACGAGCGCCGGCTCTGGAAGCAGATTAAAGACGGGCCGGCTCCGAACCACATCGGCATCATCCTCGACGGGAACCGCCGGTTCGCGAAGAAATATGGTATGGACGCGAACTGGGGCCATTTCATGGGGTACGAGAAGGTGAAGGACGTGCTCGACTGGTGCCTCGACCTCAAGATCAAGACGCTCACCCTCTACGTGCTCTCGACGGAGAACTTCAAGCGGCCCGAGGAGGAGCTCAAGGCCCTCATGGGGCTCATCATGAAGGCTTGCGAGGAGGTGAAGGCCGACCCGCGAATCCACGAGAACCAGGTGAGGGTCGCCGCCATCGGCCGTCTCAACCTGCTGCCCGCCGAGGCCCAGGCAGCGATACACTCGCTGGAAGACTCCACGAAGCAGTACGACAGGCTCTTCCTCAATATGGCGGTCGCTTATGGTGGTCGTGCCGAGATCATCGACAGCATCAAGCGCATCGCCAAGGACGTGAAGGAAGGCAGTATCAACATCGATGATATAACCGACGAGACCGTGCAGCAGCACCTGTACAAGAACGGCCCGGATCCGGACATGATCATCCGGACGTCGGGCGAGAAGCGCTTGTCCGGCTTCTTGCTCTGGCAGTCCGCGTACTCGGAGCTGTACTTCGAGGACGCCTACTTCCCCGAGTTCCGAAAGATCGATTTCTGGCGCGCCATTAGGGCATTCCAGAAGCGCGAGCGGCGTTTCGGCACGTGAGCGTCTTGCCCATCCTTATACCACGGCCTCCCGTTCGTCATCCATACGCGTCGTTCACATGGTCGGTGAACTGCCGCATGAACTGGGCGAGGTCGATGTAGTACCCCACTCGATCGGTCAGCGATACCCTGTTACCCTTGACCTTGACCAGGCCGAGCGCCTCCAGCTCCTTCAGGTCCGGCGCGACGTCCTTGATCTTCCGGATGCGGCGCACTTGCTCGACCGTGGCCCCCTCGTCGTCGCACGTGGTCGCGATCAGCACGGCAACGAGCGTCGACGCGAGCCTCGTCCGCCCCTGAAAGGGGTTGATCCGCGCCTGGCCGGCGACGTCTTCCGTGCAGGCCAGGAACCAGTGCCCGTCCAGCGCGTTCCGTTCCACCTTGAAGCCGAAGATGCCGATGCTGCTCGAGTAAGCTTGGAGGAGCCGGTACAGCTGCTCGGCGCCGCCCTTTCCCTCCAGGCCGAGCGCGGCCACCAGCTCCTCGTCGGTCGCCCCGATCACGTCCCCGCGGCGGGCGAGCAAGAGGCTGATCACCTTGAACTCGTTCATCGGCCGTCCCTCCACAGCCTGACCATGGTTCCCGCTGCAAGCTTCCCGGCCTCGCCGTCGTCATCGTGGCTCTCCAAGACGAGGTCGCCGTCCTGGATCATGTGCAAGACGTGGATGAACGCTTTGATGCGGTCGAGGCCGAGTTCGGTCTCGAGGTGGTCGAGGACGTCGGCTAGCGGCGCGATGGCTCTCCCCGCAAGCCGACTGAAGTCTTCCAAGCAATCCGTGATCGCAGCCTTCTCCTGGAAGAAGTTGCGAGCGTCGACGGGCAGGTCGAAGCTCGCCTGGATCGAGCCCGCGTCGTCGATGACCTCGCATGCCGGGATCGGGCGGCGTTCGCGGCCCAAACACGCGAGGACGTCAGTCAGGAACGGCTGGGAGACCGTCGTGAACTCCACGGCCTCGCGCCAGCGAACCAGCCCGGTGACCGCATCCAGGCCCCCCGGGTCCTCGTAGAAGCGGGCGAGCTTGTCCTTGCCGACCTCGAACACCATGGCCTTGAACGCCTGGATCTTGTAGTCGAGGATGTCGCAGAGGGTGGAGAACAAGGACACGAAGCCCGGGAGCTTGGCGACGCGGTCCTCTGGCAGTGCATGGAAGGCGGTAATGAAGTCCGCGAGCGGCCGCATCGGGTCGGCCCTGCCGGCCTTGATGTCGTTCTTGATCCCGACGAGCTGCCCGGCGAAATAATCCAGGGCCAGCTGCTTCGTCGCCTTCCCTGAGGCCCTCCCAGCCGACGATCCGGTCATTGCTCCTCGACCATCCTCGTGAATTCCTGCTCGTCCAGCTCGATGACCCGTGACGGGCCGAGTTGGTTCAGTTCTTTACCACGAGTGTCCCCGTTCGCGAACTTCATGCCTTGCCTGACTATCGCGATGATCTTGTCCGCCGACTTGATGAACCCGTGGGACGTGGTAGGGACGAGCATTATCAGCTGGACGTGCTCGGTGGTCTTGCGGATCAATCGGGAGATCAACTCCTTGTTCGAGTCGTCGAGGTAGATGTGGGCCTCGTCGAACACGCATATTGGACCCGGGTTGAGGTCTTGCAGCGTGAGCATGATGCCGAGGGCGATGATCGACTTCTGCCCCTCGGAGACCGCCGCGAGTGGGAGTCGGGTGCCGCTGAAGAAGTCCACCGAGACGTCGATGGCCGGGTCGGCGAACCCCCCGCTCGCGGCGAGGACGGGCCGGAACGGGATGCCGAGCTCGGTGAACTTCGCGTTCACGAGCCCTTCGAGCTCTTGCACCTTCCCGCCTATGCGCTCGACGTATGTCTCCTTGAGCCTGTCCCCGATGCCATCCAGCTTCGAGACCTCCTGCCCTATCTCGTCCATCTTGGCCGAGATCCCCGCCATGACCCGGCAGTTCTCCTCGTGCTCGCGCTCGATCGCGTCCGTTATGCAGAAGAAATCGGGGGATGCCAGCTTCTTGCCCACGCGGGCGATCAACAGGTCGTACTCCTCGACAGTCTTGAGTTGCTCGGGTTTCATCTGTCCCTTCAAGTTCGAATCGATGTAGTCTTGCTCCCGCTCGAGGCTCGCAATCTCCTGGCAAGCCCGTTCTCGTTCCATGGCGAGTACTTTGAGCTTGAGCTCGAGCTCGTTCAACTGGCCAGACTTCTCCTTGATGACCGCGCCCAGCTCTTGCTTGCGCTCGGAGCTGCTGTCGATGGCCCCCACGCACGCCTTGGCTTGGGCCTTGATCGCGTCGATCTTCTCGCCGATCTCCCTGACCTCCGAGGCATTCTTCCGGATCTCGATCTTCAGTCGCTCGTGCTCGTCTAAGACAGCGTTAAAGCGAATCTCCGCTTCGTGCCTGGCCTTCTCGACTTCGTTGACCTTGGATCGCGCCTCTTGCAAGGCACCATCGATGGCCGGGCCCCGTGCCTGGGCCTCCTCCAGGCGGGCCTTCGTCGCCGAAAGCTCGTTCTTGAGCAAGAGGATCTCGCGCGGTCTCTGGCTCTCGACCCGCCTCTGCTCTGCCAGGAGCCGCTGGATCTCCTCGGCATTCTGGTCGATGCGTTGCTTGATGTCGTCCTTGTCGGCGAGCAGCTGGTTCTTCTTGGTGCTCTTTATCTCCTTTTGCTTCAAGAAAAACCTGATTTTGACCAGGTCGCCTTGGCGCCTCTCCTTGTCATTGCGCTGCTGTCGCAACCGATCGATTTGTTCGTCCAAAGCGGCTATCTCCTTTGCCACGATACTTGCGCGCATGGAGAGCCCCCCGCTGTCATCCTCCTCGCGGTGAGCGGTCAGGATGAGCGGGCCGAAGTATGGGGGTTGGGACTCCACGACGTCATCCCTCGCCTCGACGATGACCCCATCTAGCGTGATGCACCTCGCCCGGTCGTCTAGCTTCACGAGCTTGACCGCGTCCGAGAACGTCTCGACCACGATCGTGTCGCGGGAGATGCGGTCGACGAGGGGGCGGAGCCACGCAGGAACCTTGATGAGCTTGTACAAGTAGTCGACGACCCCAGGGAAGTTCACCGGGGGCTTGTCTTGGACTACCGCGGCGATTTTTCCCGGGTGGTAGATAGTGGCGGGGGCCTTGTATTTCTTCCGCAAGGAATTGAGCAAGTTGAAGTTTTCAGTCGAGAAAGAGATGAAGCCGAGCAGCCCGTGCTTCTTGAACTGCGCCTCGATGGCCCTAGCGTGCACGGGGTCGAACTCCATGAACTCGTGTATGGGCCCCTTTATGTCGTTCTGGAGGCCGCGGCGCTGGATGTCTTGCTTCAGTAACTCGACCTCCTTGAAGGTTCTGCGTTCGTCCTCCAAGGTGCTGGCGCCGCGGCCGAGTTCCCTGAGGAGGTCGGCCTCGATTCGCTTCTTGACCACCCGCGCGTCTTCCTTCTGCTTGATGCCGGCATCGATCTCCTTGATCTCTTGAGCCAGCAATGCTTGCAAGTCACGCTTCCCGTCCGCGGAATAGTCCCACTTGACTTGTCGCAGTTCAACGCTGAACTCGTTGATGTCTTCGATGAGGGACTTGATCTCGGCCTCGGTGTCGTCGAGCTTGTGTTCATTCTGCTTCATGTCCCGCCGCTCGTTCTCGACGTCCCGCTTGACGCGTTCGTGTTCGTCGATCCAGTCCTGGTTCTTCACGAGGTCGTTCGAGAGCCTCGTGAACGCGTCCTGGAGGCCGCGCAAGTTCGACGCGTGCTCGCGGGCCCTGGTCTCGTCGCGGTCCCTCTCGGCACTCGCGTCCCGCAGCCGGGTTCCCATCTCATCGAGCGCTCTGGTCGCCTCGTCCTTCTGACGCTTCAGCTGTTCATTCCTCTCGTGCAGCTCTTGCTTGGCCTTGTCCCAGTGCCCGACCTCCTCGACGAGTCGGGACTGCTCGGCCTTCAAGGTAGCCAACTCGGCCTGCTTGGTGCCGATGTCCGCTTCGACTGCCTCGCGCTCGCGGGTGACCTCGTCTATCCTCGCCACGAGCGCGTCCTTCTCAACGCCGACAGACCGCGACTCGGCCTGCTTGGCGCTCGCCTCGGCCTGCTTGGCGTCGATTTTTCGCGCGATGTCGTCCTTCTGGGCCCAGCTGCGCTCAGCGCGGTACCCCAGGAGCTCGCGCTCCAGCTGTCGCTTCTCCGCGAGCTTGGCCATCTGGCCCTCCAAAACGCGCTGATGCTTCGAGCATGTCTCTTTCTGCGCGCGCAAGCGGTCAAGGTCGGCTTGCAGCTCGGCGACCTTCCGGGCGTTGACCTCGATCTCATCCCGCAGGCCCGCAAGCCCCATGCCGTCCTCGATGAGCCCGTAGACCTCTCGCGCAGACAAGTCCTTGATCCTGTTCACGTGACCCTGGGCGACGAACGAGAAGATGTTGTCCGGGAAGATGCGGAAGTGCTCCACGAGGGAGTTCAACGTCGTCGCGTTGACGTGCTTCCCGTTGAGGTAGAAGCTCGAACCTTGCCCCCTCCTGAACAGACGTTCGATCTCGTAGCTCGTGCCGTCCGCCGCCCGGAATCCGGCCCGCACGCGCATGAAGTCGCCACCCGTGTTGATGAACCCTTCCCACTTCGCGTACCGGCCGTCCTTGGCGTTAGAACCCAGGACGAACTTGAGCGCGTGGAACACGGCCGACTTGCCTGCGCCGTTCGGCCCCGTGATGATGGAGAACCGGGACGTGCCCCCGTCCTTTATGCCCAGGGATATCCTGGCCTTCTTAAAGGAGAGGAACTGCTCCAGCTCAATCCATTTTAGGATGAGGCCAGTCGATGCACTCGTGGTGCTCCCTTGGTGGGTCAACGGTGATGCACGCCCCCGGGATCCTTCTCGATCAAGGAGTTTTGGCCCGGAAATGCTTCTTGATGACGTCGATCTTGTTCTTCGCCGCGTCGAGCTTCCGCTTGGCAGTGAGGAGGTCGTCGTGCAGTAAGAACGGGTACCTTGCCAGGCAAGCCCTGTCCTCTTGCATGAATACGCCCTTCTCCATGTGCTCGATCGCCCGCGCGATCGCGTCGTAGTCGCGGTCGGCGGCGGATTCCCAGAGCACCTCCTTGAACGGGTCGTCTACGACCCGCTGGACGCCGCTAACCGGGCTGGATTGGATCGAGCCGGGGCCTGGGGCCTGTGGCTGCACCGGCGCCCGTGTCGTGGGTTCGTCTCCCCGCTGGTTGCCCTTCGGGGCGGTGAACCTGCTCGACGGCGGGATGTACTCGTCGAGGTCGTTCTCGCCGTGAATGGCGTCGAGCAAGAACTTGGCAGACACGTCCTTCAGCTCTTTCGTTTGCTTCTGGAGCATGGCATGCTTGGCGAAGCCCTCGATATCCCCCCAAGTCCATCCGTCCATCTCGCTGGAGACCAGGGAGAAGTCGACAGGGCCCTCCGGCGAGAGGAGGTGCTTGAGGTAGAGCTCCCTCTCGTCCCTCGTAGGCATGTCTACGTCAACCGTGAAGTCGACCGTGTTCAAGAAGCGCCTATCCACTGCATGGGGGTTGTCTGTCACGATAACCAGGACGAGCTTGTCCCTAAGGAACTCCCGTTCGACGATGAACCTGGTGAACCTGATGATGAACGATGATGCCGACGAGCTCTCCTTTACCTTGAACGATCGAGCCAAGAACGTGTCCGCATTGTGCAAGAACACGATCGAAGGGACGTTGATGCGAAGGTAATCGAAGAAGTCATCCATCGCCAGGGCAAATTCCTTGAAGTCGACGAGGATGCGATCCATGTCCACCTCGAAAATCAACATCTCCTTGGAGGCGCCGGCCAGCTGCAACGCCTTCGTGGAAACGTCGATGCCGTGGTGGCCCTTGTCGACCAAGACGTTTCCATGATATACTAGGTTCTTGCTTCCCTCGGCCACTTCCGACACGGCCAGTGTGCTGTAGAAGCCGAGGATCTTGGTGAGCCCCTTCACGAATGCCAGTTCTTGCAGGGTGGATGCCCCCTTCTCCCCGATAGCCCCTCCAGGCAACTGTAGGCGGGTTATGTATGACGAGACGGGCTGTCCCTTCTCGGCCGGCGGGAGCGAGATCGCGGGCCTTGTCAGCTTGGCTGCGTCCTCGCCCGTGGGGGCTTTTCCAGGCTCATCCATTTTCCTACTTCCCATTCTCTTATACGGGAACGATCTTAAATACCTTGATTGTTTAACACGCCCGACGTTAGTGTATATTAATTCCCCGTGCGTTTCTAAGTAGCATAAGTGAACGGAATTTCTGAAATCTTTATGACAAAATATCATCGTGACATATCATGGGCAAGCTAGCAAGGGACGTGGCGATCGTGGGGGCCGGGATATCGCGGTTCGGCGCGTTCCCCGACAAGCAAAATCCGGACCTCTGGGCAGAGGCTTTCGTGGATTGCGTGAAAAGCGTAGACAAAGGCATAGACGTGCGAAAGGACGTCGATGGGGGGCTCTATCTCGGCAACTTCACCGCTGACCTCTTCACGGGGCAAGGCCACCTGGGGCCGATAATGGCCGACCTGGCCGGCCTCACCCCGAAGGGTGCAACGAGGTTCGAGGGCGCGTGCGCCAGCAGCGGGCTGGCGTTCAGGCACGCCGTGCTCGCGATCGCCAGCGGGGCCTCGGACGTGATCTGCGTCGGAGGCGTGGAGAAGATGACCTCGCTGCCGACCGCCGGCGTAACCGAAGCACTCGCGGCGGCCTCTGACATCGTCTACGAGGCGCGCGTGGGGGCCACATTCCCGGGCCTCTATGCGAACGTGGCCTCGGCTCACTTCCACAAGTACGGCACGACGAGCGAGGATCTGTTCC
>JAFGBX010000400.1 GCA_016932935.1 Promethearchaeota archaeon
ATCCCGTCGCAGGCCATGTTCTACCAGCAGAGCGGCTTCCTGTTGTACATGCTGGGAACCGAGCTCCAGAAGGAGTTCCCGCACTACGAGAAGGTGCGCTACATCATCGACATTGAGAAGCCCAAGATGCCGGAGAAACCCGCCGGCGCCGGGGACGAAAAGCCCGCGGAAGCCGAGCCCGTGGCCGAGGAGAAGAAAACGAAGAAGCCGACCAAGAAGGGCTCCAAGAAGGCCGCCGGCGACTCGGACGAGGTTGAAGAGAAGAAAGAATGAGCCACGCCCGCGCTGGTTCCCTCTTTTTCCACCTGTCGGTCAGTGATAGTATGCCGTGAGCACGAGATAGCTTTCCCTCACGCAGTTGGTCGTGCTATCACCACGCAGGGCCACGGTCACGTTGTGGGTGCCGGCCGTCATTTCCAGCGTCAACTGGATGCAAGTCGGGATGTGCCAGCGGCCAGCGGAGCCGTTGCCGCTGATATGGGCGTTTCCCCATGGTATTATCGACCCGTTAACCCGCCAGTCGATGTACATGTAACTCTGGCCAGACGAGTCGTCGATGTAGGCATCGCCCGTGTAGATGAAGTGCATGGATGCGTCGCGCTCCAGCGTGAAGGTAATGAATGTGTTCGTGATGTCAAGATAGCTGGCAGGATTCGGGAGGCAGTAATAGGAGCTTCCATCATATTTTGCCCAGATCTCTTGAAGCTGTTGTTCGTCCGGCGCGGGCGCGAGGAACTTCTCGTAGACGATGAACCCGAGCGAGCCGGCACCTAGCAACAGGCCGACAACGGCCAGAGCGGCCAAGCCTTTGTCTCTCGTCATCTGTTCTCATCACCAATTGTTCTCTCTCACTTGTTAATCGTATTCGTATAGAATCTATATTAATATAGGCTTTCCCCAAGCCGCCGGCATCGGGCTGAGCAGTCTACCCGTGTCGCTCGCGTCGCCGCGCTCTTCGCCGCGAGAACTAGGCGGAGCTCGGACCACCCTTCCATCTCATTCGGGAGCAGAGCGTCAGTCGTCGTCGACGGAGCTGGCCTTGCCCGCCCTCTCGGGCGGCTTGAAGGCCACCCCACCGCCGGGGCAGAACCGGCACGACCCGTCCTCGTGCTTCTCGCAAGCGGGGTCGCCGGGCTGGAAGTACCTCGTCGGGAAGAACGATGGCTCCACGATGTGCGTGGAGGTCAGTATCATGGAGTCCTTCACGCCCGGCTCGGTCTTGGGGGAGCACGTGTTGATGAACGACTGCAGCTCGTCGATGCCCTCGGCGACGATGCCGTAAATCAGGTTGTACTTCCCGAGCGACTCGAAGCAGAAGAGCACCCGGGGACAGTTCTTGTAGAGCTCGACCACCCGGCGAGCGTCGACCGCTGAGCCGGTCTCGAGCAAGAGGATCCCGACGACGACCTTGTACTTCTGCAGGTTCATCGTCGCCTGGATGCGGATCGCGTCGGCCTCGAGCAGCTTCGTGATGCGGTTCTTCACCCCCACGTGCGAGTAGCCTTGCTTGTCCTCGACCGACAACCGCTCGCCTATGTCGACGAGCTTCATGCGGCCGTCCTGGGACAGCAAGCTGATGATCTGCTTGTCGACCGCGTCGATGTCGGAGAGCGTGCCCCGTTCCTTCACCTTCTTCTCGAGCTGCTCGTAGTTCTCCATGATGGCCCGCACGCGGGCGTCCAGCACTTGCTTCTTCATCTCCTCCTTGGTCTCGATCGAGACCTTGAGCCGCGTCCCGATGTCCCGGGCGAGGAACGTCTCGAACTCCAGGAAGGGCAGGTCTTGCAAGTAGAAGATGTCGAGGTCGAGGCGCTTGCCGGCGATGTCGATGGACGTGCTGAGCTTGTAAGGCGTCTCCTTGAAGATCGCGGTCCTGTAAGCCTTCCCGCCGTAGGCGATCTGGCTCGTCGTGAGCTCCGGGAACTGCATGGCGGGCGGGATGAGCGACACGACCTCCTCTAGGAGCTGCTCGACGGACTCCGCGTCGTCGGCGATCCTGGAGATGCCGTAGAGGCAGTTGAGTTCCTTGACGCGCTCCTTCAGGTCGTGCTCGGACCTCTCGAGGCGCTCGATCAGCTTCTTCTGGGACTCCATGGTGGCCCCCACCAGTTTTGTAATCGTATGGTCTTGCTTGCTTACCGCTTGGAGAGGAATATATCGCTATTCTGATCATTGTTCACGCGCCTTTAAAAGACGGGCGGCATTGATGCAGCGTTATCGAGAAGGGATGGGTTGGAATGTAACCGATGCCGGGCCGGGCCGCCCCTACTTAACTGCTCGGTGAGAATGGGATAGTGACATGCAGCCGGTTCCCAGACTCGCCGCTGCCGCGGTGGCCGTGGCGGCGGCCTTGATCCTCCTGGTGTTCCTCCTCCCGCGTGATGCAATGGAGTACCTGTCGCTGAACGTCGTCGGGGAACCGCCGATCAACGACCGCTCCTGGCTCGACGGCGTCGCCGAGCTCGGCGGCGAGCTGTCGATGCGCTTCCTCGCCGCGTGGGGCGTGTTGATCGTGGTGCTGGGGGCGATGTTCCTGCTTCGGAAGGAGGGGAAGCCGTTCTCCAGGCCGCCGGCCTCGCGGGCCGAGCTGATCACCTATGCCGTCGGCGTCGCCGCGTTCTTCACCGCGAACTTGCTCATCGGTTACGCGTGGTGGGATCCGGACGGTTTCTTGGGCATGGGGCCGCTGTTCCTTCCGTCGGTCGCGAGCCTGGCCGCGTTCGGCTTGCTCCCCCACCTTGCCAGGCGCAAGTGCCACTTGCCCACGAGCGCGCTCGCGACGTCCCGGGAGGGGTTGCCGGCGACCATCGCCGCCGTGGCGGTCGTCGCGTTCGGTTACGGCCTGGTCTCTTGCATCTGGCATTGTTGCTCGTTTTTCGACGTGAAGATGTACTTTTTTTTCTTCGTGACCAAGCTCTTCCAGCTCTGGGCGATGTGCAGCTATTTCTTCATGTGGGGGCTCCCCATGCTCGAGGCACGGTTCAAGCATGGCCCGCTTCCGTCCCTCATCACCGCGGTGCTGTTCGGGATCTGCTACCCGTGGCACACGGTCGGGTTTGCCATCACTTTCGCGGCCTTCGGCTTCATGCTCGCCGTCCTCACGAGAAGGACGGGATCCTATATCCCCGGCTTGGTCCTGCTCTACCTCGCGTACATATTCCACGCGGGCCTGCCCTGGCATGGCCCCGGCTTCTCGGTCTACGTGCTACAGCCAGTGTCGATGCTGATCGCTTGCATGCTCGCCGTTTTTACGTTGCAGCACGCGCGCCGGAGGAAGGACGGGCGTCGTGGGCCTTGATGGCGCGCGGGGAAAAAGGTGGGAAGCCCTCCTCCGACGCTCGTGCTGGTGATTTTTCCACATCGGTTTATATTCACGAGCGCGCTGTTTGCCTTTACAAGCGATGGAGCGTGCGGTCGAGATGATCACGATTATGCAGCCTGGATCCATGGAGCCCCTCCATGTGCCGCGCGTCCAGACCGCTCCACGCTTGTGTGCTACCGCGTCCCTCGCTTGAGCCCCTCCCCAGCGAGGACGCGCGATTTTTCCGTCGGGTATTGACTCTCCCGGGTGCATCATCCATGGCGGAGTTGTCGACGCGAGAAGAGAAAACGCCAGCGCCCACGAGGTTCGTCGCTAACCTGTGGCCGATATACGTGTTCCAGTTCTGCTTGAACATGCACTTCATCGGCGGGGTGCTCGTCCCGTTCTTCACGCAATGGGGACGCATCTCGCTCGTGCAAGTCATGTTACTGCAGTCCTGGTTTATGCTGTGGATATTCATACTGGAAGTTCCAACTGGCACCATCGCAGACAGGTACGGTCGAAAAAAAAGCGTCTTGCTCGGCACTACGGCATTACTAGCCGCGGTCATCGTCTACACGTCAGTCCCGAACATCGCCGCGTTCGCGGTAGGCGAGTTCCTCTGGGCGATCTCGGGCGCCTTGATCTCCGGGGCGGAGAACGCGCTCGTGTACGACACGCTCAAGGCGGCCGGTCGTGATGCCGAGTCGAAGCGGGTCTTCGGCAGGATCGGCATGGCCTCCCAGCTCGCGCTCCTGGTCGCAGCCCCCGTCGGAAGCCTTATTGCCACATGTCTAGGCTTGCGGGAGACCATGCTCCTCATGGTTGTCCCGGCCGCCGTCGCATTGCTCGCGATGCTCGCGGTCAAGGAGCCCGCGGACGGTCGCAATGGCAATCGCGTGAAGTACCGGGCGATCTTGTTCAACGGGGTCAAGAACTTCGCTCGCAGCAAGCCCTTGAAGCGGCTCGCGGCGAACATGATCGGCGTGGGTATTGTCGCGTATGGCATAATCTGGCTCTACCAGGTCAAGCTCTCGGCCATCTGCGTGCCCATAGAGTATTTCGGCATCATGCACGCGTCGATCGTGGCGGCCGAGATCCTGTCCATCGCCGTGTTCCGCAGGCTGGAGAAAGCGCTGGGATCGAAGCGCAGGCTGCTCGTCCTCACGACGGCCGTCCTGGGCGGGAGCTACCTGGTGCTCGCAGTCGCGAACGATGTCGTGCTGGTCGTCATCGCGATCTTGCTCGCGGGCGGGTTCGGGCTGTCGAGGTTCACGCTGTTCAACAGCTACTTCAACAAGCACATCCCGTCCGATGAGCGGGCCACGACCTTGTCGGCGATCTCGATGTTCCGCACGATCGCTCAGGCGGCCTTCAACCCGCTGCTGGGCGCCCTCACGGACTGGTCTCTGCCGTGCACGTTCGCGATCCTGGCCGCCGCCTCGCTTGTCATCGCCGCGTTCCCGATCGCGAAGGAGGGGGACTTGGTCGATTAAATGAATCTTTTTTTTC
>JAFGBX010000401.1 GCA_016932935.1 Promethearchaeota archaeon
CGCTGCGGGTGGCCGTGATGGAAGTGCCCTTGACCCGCAAGGCCTCTTGCCGGGCGGCGTCCTTGAACCACGCGTCCACGCGGTTCCCGTCGATGGTGAAGCTCGCGTGGAACTCTTGCACCTTGTACACGGCAGGAACGCATTGCATGTGGGTGGTGGCCTTGTCTGGCCCGACGAGGGCGGTCAGCCGCGAGAGATCCCAGTTCTTGACGAACGGGACGTCGCCGCGTGGATCGGTATAGAATTCGTTGATCTGCTCGGCCTCCATGAGGGGCACGCCGATGGCCGCGAACACGCGGCTGTTGCCCAGGGTGAAGCCATCCGGGCTGCGGGGGATCCAGCAGTTGCCGCGCCTCGTGGCATCAATAGGCCTTTCGCTGGTGTCGGGAAGTACGTAGGCGCGGTAAGAGGAGAACTCGTGGTGCTTGAACCAAGTATCCACCGAGAACACGATCCATGCCTCCTTGGCAAGTGCACGCCCGTGAACAGCGGGCGAGGCCTGATACGGTATCAATGTCGAGATCACTTATCTCCTTATCCCCCCCATTCCCCCTATGTCACCTTAAAAGCGCGTATAAATCTCAATCAGCATAGTCCTCCTTATCGCTCGATGATCGTAACCCGGCATGGATCATGGCACCAAGCGGATTCAAGGAGAAGCTCGACCGGCTGGTGAAAAACCCCGGCGACATGGCCTTGTGGTCTGAGATCGCGGGCACCTTGAGGGACCCGGATCGGAAGCTGTTCATCAGCTGCCTCCAGGAGAACGCGTTGGTTTTGAGGGAGTTCATCTCGTTGCTCGAGTCAGACCCGAAGATCGTCTCTGATTTCAAGGTCACCCTGCAGGAAATGGATTCATTGGAGCCGTTCATCGCGAACTTGAGGAACCTCGAGGCCCTCCTCGCCAGCCAGGGAACTGCCCCGCCCGGGCCGCCAAGTGCGACGGAACCCTCGCAGAAAGCGGACATGCAGAAGAAATCGCCCGCGCTCGCGGACATCGATTCCGACCTCGAAGACATCCTGGGCGACGAGAAGGTCGACGTGGTTGGCGAGGATCACGTTGCCATCGAGCAGCAGCTCAAGGAAATCACGGAGGCGGACAAGCTCGCATCCCAAAAGAAGGAAAAGGAGTACCAGGATCTTGTCCGGGCTGCCAGCGGCAGGATATACTCGTATTCCGACGAGGACATCGACGAGGTCATATCCATCTACAAGAAGGCGTTGTCGCTCAAGGCGGATAACGCCCTGGACTGGTACAACCTCGCCCAGGCCTACTTGAAACGCGCGCAGAAGCGGGCCGGCGTGTTCTCCTATTCATTCGAGGGGCACTACAAGGACCTGACGGACTTCTACGAGTCGAGGAACGCCACGAGGCGTGCCGCCGAGCTCGACCCGGGCGACAAGACCTACTGGGACCATCTGACCATGATCTACGAGGTCATGGGCAAGAAGCCCCTCGCCTTGTACTGCGCGAGGAAGGCGCTCGAGATGCAACTCTCGCAAGAGAGGCGAATCGCTTCGTCGGGCCTGGGGAGCTCGTCGGACATCCAGGGTGCCGCGAGCGCGATCATCAAGCAGAAGGTGGAGACGCTCCAGAAGGAGGCGGGGTTCGAGCTCGACCCGTTCGACGAGGACGCTGTCGAGGCGTGGGAGAGGCAGGCCCGGAAAGAGAAGCTGCAGAAGGGGCTCCCGCTCGATCACCTCGAGCTGTACCAGGAGGCATCGGATGCATACAACGCTGGCGACATGGAAGCGGCCAAGAACTCGCTTGCGAAGGCCACGAAGATCAAGCCGGACTTCCTGGAAGCGTGGATCTTGCTCGCTGAGATCAAGGTTCAATCCGCGATGGAGACGGATGACCGCGAGATTCGTCAGATAGAGTTCTCCGACGTCAACCGTTGCCTCGACAAGGCTATCGAGATAAACCCGGACTCCATAGAGCCGTACAAGATCTATGCCAAGGAATACGAGTTCCTCGATTCTCGCGATAACTTCATACGCGTGCTCGAAAAGATCATCGAGCTGGAACCGGAGAACTGGGAATACCGGAAGAAGGTCGCGGACGTGAACCTCGAGAAGGGACTGAACTTCCACATCTACGGCGACACCGTCCAGGCCGATAGATTCCTCCACAAGGCTATCGAGATGTACCCTTACGACGCGAACCCGTGGACATGGCTAGGAAAGAACCACATAGCCAGGGGACAGCTTGCCGAGGCGATCAAGGCGCTCCGCGAGGGCCTGCGCCTCGACGAGGGGAACCTGGGCGCGAGGGAGGGGCTCGTCGATGCCTACCTCGAGCTAGCTGGACAGCACGAGAGGGCCAAGCAATACGACGAGGCGCTGCACGACATCGAGGAGGTCTTCGTGCTGGATCAAGACAACGAGAAGGCAAAGGCAGTTCAATCCTTGATAATCGAAGACTATTGCGACGTGGGGTTCGACGCGCTCGAAGGGAACGACCTGATCCAGGCCCGCCAGCACTTCCAAAAGGCATTGTCCATCGTGCCTGACAACCCGTTCGCGCTGGTCGGGATCGCCAAGGTCGAAAACGGCGAGGGTCGCGTCGACAAGGCACTGGAGTCCTTCGACAAGGCGCTCGAGGGGTGGGCGGGCTTGATCGCCGATTCTGCGGACGAGTTCGTCCTCCAGGCAGCGATCGAGACCTTCGGGGAGATCGTGGCGGCCGCAGCGGCCGCCATCCCGGCCCTCGCACGCACGACGGGCTACCTGAAGTCCTACCTGGACAGCTTCATGAACTACGTCCCGTTCATACGCTCCGACCGGGTATACATCGGGCACGTGTACCAGAAAATGATGCGGTTCTTCTTCGAGCTCGCGACCATGGCATCGACACGAGGGAACGTGAACGCCCAGAGGGCACTCGATTCGTTCCAGGCCTCCGGCCTGCCGCCCCACTATGCCGCCATCGCGGACTGGCAGGGGAGCAGGGGCTCGGGGGACGCCGGCGTCGCCCAGTCACGGGTCCTCGTGATGAAGGACTTGAAGTTCTTCCTCGATCGCTTGTTCAACATGTTCCTATTCAAGTCCGACAGCACGCGGATCAACAACAGTATCGTCTTCATCAACTTCCTCCGCCAGGATCTTTCCTTCACGATAAAGGAGATATACGACGCGCTCGAGTTCCTTGAGAACGGCCAGGGCGTCGTCAAGGTGTTCGACCAGCTCGCGACCTACATGCACGCCGCCAGCGCGAGGATCAGGACGGCGGAGGCCAGCATACAGCGGGTGAGCAGGCCGATCGTCTCGATCCAACCCCACCCGACCGCAGACGTCCTGGCCGCCATCACGAAGGAGCCGAAGCTCGCCTTCATGAACAAACGCCTCGAGCCGATCGAGTCCGCCATCTTCACCGGCAAGACGACGAGGATCAAGCCGAGCGACGCTCAGTGGAGCCCGGACGGGCAGAAGCTGCTCCTCTCCGAGTCGAGGCTCGAGAAGCGCTCGATCAAGGCGTTGCTACAGCACGGCAACCAGGTCATGATGCTGGACCTCGGCAACGACCCGATGATCAACCCCGGAATCAATGCATTTTCCCTTGACGAATCAGCATTGGAGCGGCAGGTCACGACGATCGAGCTCGACCAGAGCGCCATCGCCATCGGGTGGAAGGACTCGACCACGTTCCAGGCGCTATTGAAGAACGGCATCCTCATGCGGTGGACGCCGGAAGGGGACGCGTTGAACCAGAAGTCGACCCGCCTACAGATCGGCGAGAACGACGTCGTCGCCGTCTCCCCGAACCAGGAACTCATCGCGATCCTCAGCACCGAGAAGAAGTCACTCACGTACATCAACATCCGGACCGACAAGGTCTTCAGGTTCGCCCTGGACGAGCCGATCATGCCCGTCAGCCTGAAGTGGGACAACGCGTCGGCGATGGCACACTTCCTCGCGAAGAAACTCGAAGGAGGATACGTGATCGGCTTCGCCGCAAGCGACGGGACGGTCAAGATGCCGCTGGAGTTCGAGGAGAACGACCTGGACGATGAGGTGTTCGAGGCGATCGTCGAAGGCCAGCACGCGTTCTACCTCCTACGGACGAGCAAGAAGTTCGTCGTGACCGAGGCGAGCAAGTCGATGTGGATGGACTTCCCCGTGGAGGTCGACCTCGCCGCCCTGCTCGACCGGGGAAGGGCGTTGAACATGGAATGGACAAGCTTGAAGGAAGTGCGGCTCTACATGGAGGATGCGATCGTCCGGCTCGACCTCACGCAGAAAATGAAACAGATGCTCTCGGATCGCATCGCGTTCCTCGAACGGTTCCCTCGGGACACGTTCGCCGAGAAAGCCAAGTGGTTGAGGGACATGATGAGCCGGCTCGGCTAGGCCCTTGCCAGGGGGCCGATCCACCGGGGGGATGCCGGAATGGCGGGCCGGGTGACCGAAGCTGACCTTTCGACTCTCGAGTCGATCCTCAAGAGGAACGGGCCTGCCGACGCGCTGCCCGTCATCCGCAAGTTGCTCGACCAGGGCGCCGGCGCGCCTGCGTTCGATGCCGCTGTGGGGGCCATCCGCGGCATCCTGGATGCGGGGGACGACCACGACAAGCGGGGCGAGGCGCTGATCGAGCCGATGACCATCGGTCTGGAGGATGCCGACCCGCAGACCCGGAAGCATGCCAGCAACGCGTTGGGGCTGCTGCGCGTCGCGACGCAACCGCCCCCGAGAACCATCGCGGCACTGGGCGCCTGCCTGGCGCAATGGGAATCGTTCCCGGAGGCAGCGCACAATTCTGCCAGCGCGTTGTGGGGCATGGCATTGAGTAGCCACGACATAAGCCTCGCCATCGATCCGATGCGAACCGCGCTCGGGAGCGCCGACCACTGGACCCGCGAGGCAGCCGCCGAGGCGCTGTCCGAGCACTACCGCAGGACGGGGGCCGAGCCGCCGATCCGGCCCGACTACCACGCATTGCCCCCGCCCAGGATGATGGGCGGGCGCTGGGAGCTGTCGGTCAGGTACCGCCGCACGCACGCGACCGCCGACGCCCCCGTGGACTTGGCACACCCCGACTTCCGGTGCGCCGCGTGCCTCAGCGACCGGACGTCGTGCATCTGGTACGAGGAAGTCCTGGGAACGTGCTATACATTCGTCACGGCCGAGATCCTCTGCAAGAAATGTGGCAAGTATTCCGTCTTCGAGTACGAGGACTGAATCCGGGACTGGAACGGCTTGCACCCGGGCGTTGGATGCATCGAACCCTCAAGGCGATGGACACCGGACGGATGGTAAAAGGTTATACACCCACCAGCGAAAGAGGTGATCACCTTCCTACGAACCGATAGAGGGGGGGTAAACGAAAATGAAAGTGAGTCCTCCAACGCTGATCGGGGGGATCCTCCTGCTCGTGACCGTTGTCTTCTTCCCCATCGCGGAGTTCGACTTGAGGGTTGGTTATGACACGGATTTCATTCTCCCGACGCTCATCTCGATGCTGATGCATCCACGGCTTATGGCATCGGACGGAAGTAACTACATCTACGTGAACGTGTACTTGCTGTTCATCTCCGAGGCACTGTTCGTCCTGGCCGGGATATTCGGCGTCGTCGGTGGCGGGGCCCAGAAGAAGGGGCTGAAGGTCGCTTCCGGCGTCCTCGGCCTGGTCGGTGGCGGCGTCACCATATTGCTGATCGTGCTGTTCACCGTCACCATCCCCAGCATGGCCTATTCGGTCGGCATCACGAACTATAACTTTAGCGTGACGCCGTACTATGGGCTGTACATGGCCTTTGCCGGCGGGGTGCTGAGCCTGACGGGGCTGGCCGTGAAGGAGGACGAGGGCATCTACACGCCCCCGTCCCCCCAGCGGTACCCCGGCGCGACATCGACCGCCTACACCCCCAGGTACAGTGCCAGCACCACCAGCGCTTCGATTCCCAGAACCGAGGCGTCCTGGGACATAAGCTCGCAGACGGTGCCTGCCGTCGCGCCACCCACGGCCATGAGCGATGAACAGACGAGTTTTGGAAAGAGGTTCTGTGCGGGTTGCGGGGCGCAGCTCCCGCCGGACTCGACGTTCTGTCCGAACTGCGGGCACAGACTGGACTGAGGATCCCTCGGCCTCTTCGGCTCGGGTCTCTCGTCGCATAGTCTTTTTTTTCATCATCCACCAACCGAGCACGTCCGAATTCCCCATCCCCATGGGAAGCATCGAAAAGTTGAGGCCATGCATGGAACGGGGGGATTTGCTGCGACTCGTACCTTTTTATGGCCCCTATGTGATGCAAGATCAAGGACAACACGCGGTAGTGACACATGCCCGACGACGTGAAACCAGCTCAGCCCGACCAGGGGGAGCCGAACATCCCACGCCTAACCGAGATCAAGGGGTACACGGACGACGAGCGGTTCGACTCGGTGAAGTTCAATCACTGGGAAGACATTGGCTTCCAGCGGCCGCTCGGAAACTTCTTGTACGGCTATATGATCACCATCGCAACGACGATCATCGGCATCGTGCTGGTGAGCTTCGTGTACCAGTTTTTATGGCCGTACCCACAGATACAAGGGTACAACGGGATTGCTGGCGGCGTCTTCGCCATCGTTTACCAGCTCTTCGACGTCGGGACGGCGTTCGGAATCGTCCGGTTCATCGCGGAATGGCGGGTCAAGAATCCAAAGCGGATGCTCGAGTATGTGCGCTTCTATATCTGGTATCAGATGTTCACGGGCATCGTACAGATCCTCATCATCTCGGTCGTTATCTTGAACGTGTTCCGCTTCAACCAGTTTGCATACTTGAGCTGGGTCTTCCTCATCATCCTCCAGAAGCAGTGGCCCGCTATGCTCGGTATGTTCAAGAGCGTCCTCGAGGGGCTCCAGCTCTACAACAAGACCCAGATTCTCGGCCTCGTGAGCGGCCAGGTGTTCCAGAACTTGACGAACATCATCTTCATCATCATAGGCCGGTACCTTGGCAGTATGAACCCCGCGGTCGGCGAGCTCATGGGCATGGTGTTTGGTGCCGCGATCGGTTCATATGTCGATGATTTCTTTGCCATGTGGCTATCAGTGCACTATTTCAACCGTGCTATGAAGCCGTTCGGCGTCACGGCGCGGGACTGCATGCGGATCGACTTTTCCAAGGAAATCGTCAAGGAATGCTTGTGGTTCGGCTTGCAGGTGTCCATCGTGCCGTTGATCAACACGGCCACGAGCACGACGATGCTACTCATGTACATCGAGCGCATGCCACAGTACTCAACGTGGATCGTGCTGTGCGGCCTGGCGGGCGGCGTGAGCGGGATTGTCGATATGGGATCCTTCAACCTCACCGCCGCCATCGCCGAGAGTTACATGAACGGGAAGAAAGAGCTCGCCAGGTTTTACGTCGAGACCACGTTCAAGTGGAACGGGTTCCTCATGTGCTTCCTCACGCTGACCTTGATCTCCGTGATGCCCATGCTCATGACCGAGATCATCAAGCTGCCCGGCCTGGAGAACTACCTCCTCGCCGTCCCGTTCCTCGTCCCGACCTTGATCCACAAGCTCTTCATGCCCTGGATCTCGATCCCCGACACAGTCTTGATCGGTACGCTGCACATCAACTTCTACACCATCAACCGCGTCGTCGAGGAAGTGAACCAGGTCGTCTTCGTGTGGCTCTACCTCTACGTGTTCAACCTGAACGTAACGTTCGGGATCGGGGGCATCGTCTACATCCTCGCGTTCGAGCACTTCTGGCCGCGCATCATCAAAATGATCGCGTGCTGGGTCTTCATCAACAAGCGGGTCATGAAGGTGCGGATCAACTGGATGCAGACGTTCGTCATCCCGCTCGTCTCGTCTATCCCCGTGCTCGCGGCAGGCATCTTGTATTACACGTTCGCGTTCCAGCCCTTGAAGGAGCTCTTCGACTTCCTCGATGAGTACGCGGTCGTGGGCCCGGCGGCGATCTTCGTCCTCATCGGCCTGCTCGTGTTCCCGCTGTTCGTATTTTTGCCGCTCACGGGGTACTTGGGTGGATGGGATGACTTCCAGCTCCTCACGTTCAGGAAGGCTGTCGACCTCAGCGGCCCGACCAAGCCCGTGGCCATGCTCATGTACAAGTCCATCATGTTCGGGGCAAAGCGTTCGAAATACCACAACCGGTTCAAGATCGACTGGTCGGGTGCATCGAAGGAGATCGAGGAGCTCATGACCATGAAGGAGAATCAAACCGCGGTAAAGTACGAGAAACCCGTGGCTGCGACCGCCCCGTGGCTCGATAGGTTGCTGCGCAGGCGAAAGCATGAGGAGAAGGCGGGTGGGAAGTGAGCGGACCGCCGATGCATTAAAAGAAGCTGTCCAGCTTCCTGATCCCGATGATCTCGGCGAACGAGATGCCCAGCGCGTCGAGCACCTGCTCGAACGTGCTCTTGAAGAGGTCCATGTACTTGTCCCGGTCGACCTCGCCGAGGCTTGCAAGCTCGAGGGCCTTGGCACCGGACTTCACCTTCACGAAGGGGAACGGTGCTCCCGCCTCGAACTTCACCTTCTTGAGCTGGTGGAGCTCCCGGGCGGCCATGAGGTGCTGGATCTTGAGCGCCGGCTCGTTCGGGTCGTTGATCTGCTTGACGATCTTGCTCTGGAGCTGCACCTTGATCGCGTACGATTCCAGCGGGAACTGGTTCTTCTTGATGCGCGACCAGTACTGGCGGATGAACGACTTGATGGCCTCCTTCTTCTCCTTGTAGTCGTCCTCGCTGGCGATGGCCTTGATGATCTCCGTGAACTCGAAGAACGCCTCGCGGATGAACGCGGGCGTGTTGCTCTTCTTCCCCACGAGGCCCTTGATGTCTATCTCCCCGTTCTTGAACACGCCGAGGTAGTTCTTCTTCCGGGACGATAGGGCCAGGAACTTGTAGGCCTTGTCCACGTCGAGCTCCAGGTGCAGCTCCTTCTCGGCCCAGCCGCTCAGCAGCTTGACCTTGTCCTGCCCGGGGTTGATCAAGAAGACCGAGTCGCTGTCGCCGTAGAGGACCGTCGCCCCGATCGACGCTGCCTTCTCGATCGTGTTCTTGATCGAGTACCGGCCGATCGCGGTGGTCGACTCGGCGACGGGCAGGCAGTACAGCGCGAAGGTCTCGGATCCGTAGACGCCGTAGCTCGCGTTGATCAGCACCTTGAGTGCCGCTTGCAGGACGTTGAAGAAGGGGTTCTTCTTCGCCTTGGGCTTGAAGTACAACACCCGCAGGTCCCGGATGACCCCCGTGACCAGCGACATGATGCCGATCCGGTCGCCGCAGACCGCGTGTGGCATGCCCGGCACCTGGCGCCTCGTGCACGCCTTGCACGAGCAATTGATCGTCTCGTACGAGAGGTTCCACTCCTTGATGATGCTCGGGTACAGGCTCGAGAAGTCCATGACGATGACGTCGAAGTACACGCCGGGCTTGGGGTCGAGCACGAATGCCCCCTCGAACCGCTTCCCACCGCCAGAATCGTCATCGTCGTCCCCGCCCGCCTCCGAGTCGGCCTCCGCGCCCTCGTCATCGATCACGAGCAATGGGGCCGCGAGCTTGTCTCTTTTTGATTCTTTCGCCTGGATGTCCGACTGGTTTGGTACCACATAGCCGCGCTTGCGGTGCTCCCAGACGAGCAGCTGCTTCACCCACGCCGACACCCACGTGCGCACGATCTCGTTCATGGGCAGCCGGCAGATACGCATGAGCGTGATCACGAGGTTCATCGTGAGGTTCGACTTGAAGCGCGTGAGCTCGAGCGTGAGCACGCTGTCCCGCCAGTTGTAGTACACGAGGTCGAGGAACGACAGCTCGGATATCCCGCCCTCGAACGAGAACTTCCTCTCCCCGAGCAGGCCTTGCGATACCGCGTCGAGCGAGTGCTCGGTGTATGCCCCGCCTAGCGCGTACCCCTGGATCGACCGGTTCCTGAAGAACTGGTAGAGGTCGAGGTGCAAGCCGTACTTCAAGAACGCCGAGTTTTTCGACACGCCGATGCCCCGCTCCATCTTGATCGGGTTCTCGTCCTCCGGGATCGCGATCTTTCGGTTCCGCGCCCGGTTGTAGAGGTAGCGGAGGTCGAACTCGTCGCCGTTGAAGGTGATCAAGATTGGGTACCGCCAGATCGCGCGGAACAGCTCGCGGATGAGCTCGGCCTCGCTCTCGAACACGCGCACCTTCAGGTTGGAGGGAAAGTCCTCGTGCATCGTGCCGATGTCGTAGAGCTTGTGCCCCTTCCAAACCAGGACTTCGTTCCGCCCGTCCGAGCCGACGATCGACGCGGCGATGATCGGGTCGCGGGCCTCGCCCGGGTCGGGGTACTTGTCGACCGAGGACTGGTAGATCTCCAGGTCGATGGCGGCGCGGAGGAAGTCCGGGGCCTCGGGGACGAAGTACTCGAAGTACTCCGTGAAGAATTGCTTGTACTCCGGCCTCTCGTGCTTCATGAGCTCGTCGATCTCCCTCCGCACGTCGTCGGCCAGGGGGATCTGGTCGAGC
>JAFGBX010000402.1 GCA_016932935.1 Promethearchaeota archaeon
GACGGCAACGACTTGCTCGAGTTCGAGTACGAGCCCCCCAACGAGGTGGCGACCAGCATCGCCCGCCACATCAGCATGCTCGTGGAGGACGAGTCCACGATCCAGATGGGGATCGGCACGATACCCAACACGGTTCTCGCCTACCTCGACACGAAGAAGCACCTGGGCGTGCACACGGAGGTGTTCTCGGACGGCGTGGTCGACCTCGTGGAGAAGGGCGTGATCACTTGCGAGAAGAAAACGCTGCACCCGAACAAGATCATATGCAGCTTCACCATGGGATCCAAGAAGCTCTACGACTTCATCCACGACAACCCCTTCGTGAACTTCTACCCCGTGGACTACGTGAACGACCCGTCGGTCATCGCGCGGAATCGCAAGCAAGTCGCCATCAACGCGGCGCTGTCCGTCGACTTCACGGGGCAAGTCAACGCCGACAGCATCGGTAGCGCGTTCTATAGCGGCATCGGCGGCCAGATGGACTTCATGCGAGGCGCGGCGAAGTCCGAGGGCGGCAAGCCGATCATGACGCTCCCCAGCACCTACCAGACGGACGACGGCAAGCTCATGTCCCGCATCGTGCCGACGCTCCCGCCCTACGCGGGCGTGACGGTCACGCGGGGCGACGTTCACTACGTCGTGACCGAGTGGGGCACCGCCTACCTGCACGGCAAGAGCATCCGCGAGCGGGTCATGGCCATGATCGGGATCGCCCACCCCGACTTCCGCGAGGCGCTGCTCGCGGAGGCAAAGAAGATCAACTACGTGTTCAAGGACCAGGAGCTGGCGGTCGGCGCGGACGGCCGGGTCGTCCAGTACCCGCAGAAATACGAGCGGTTCTTTTTACTCAAGGACGGTTCGCAGCTGTTCTTCCGCCCCATCAAACCGACCGACGAGCGCGGCATGCAGGACCTCTACTACGACTTGAGCGACCAGGACCGGTTCTACCGGTTCTTCACGCCGATGAAAACGTTCAGGCGGGACAAGATCAAGCCGCTGGTCTACATCGACTACAAGACCACGTTCATCATCGTCGGGGTCAAGGAGGAGGCCGACGTCCAGCAGCTCGTCGCGTCGGGCGGGTACTTCCTCAACCCGAACATCAACATGGCCGAGATCGCATTCACGGTCTCGGACAACATGCGGAACAAGGGGTTGACCAAGTTAATGCTCGAATACTTGATCCGCATCGCGCAGGAACAGGGCATCGACGGGTTCTACGGCACGATCCTCATGGAGAACAAGCCCATGCTGCACATCATCAGGTCGATGCCGTACAAGCTCGAGGCGACCGTGGCCGACGCCGAGTTCAACTTCAAGTTCCGCTTCACCGACCTTGTCGAACGGCAATGACACGGAGGGCGCGCCCCTTTACCGTTCAATTCTTTGCTGTTCCGCGCTGGGGCTCGCTGCACGCCGGATGCCATTGAATGGAGGCTCACCGGATGGCATTAAAGCGAATAGCATGAAAAAATAAGGATCTCATCATACCAGCTTGAATCCATCCGTGTTCCCGCATTTTGGGCACTTAAGATCGTCTATATCGTCTGAATCAAATTTCTCGTGGCATTTATCGCATTCCCACATGATACGGCACCCATTTTGCAGGATTTCCCACCACGCACGCACGCGGGCACAAGCATCGGAGCTGGTGGCGATAGAGAACCCTCGACCTCAGAGTTTAAAATGCTTTCCCAGCGCGTTATGGGGTGCCAGCGGGGCACCCAAACGCGGGCAGCAAGGCGATGATGACCACCACGCAGATCGCGACAACAACGGCGATGCACACCAAGGATGCTTTGAACCGGAGCGTGTTAGCAAAGCGATTCCTCCGGAGCTTGAAGTGCTCGAGGGCAAGCCCTGTCACGTGTCCTTGGCCGTCCTCGATGAGTGCCAGATGTTCTTTTCTAGCATCCGGCTTTTTCGGGTTCGATACAAGGAAGTGGTTCCGTTCGCCCGCCGCAACCAACTCGACACCCTTCCTCCGGGATCCGTAGAAGGAGGACAGGACCAGCGAGCTTCCTCGCGTGGACATCTTAAAGTCCCCGCCGTAATAGCCGAGGATCCGCGTGTTCGTGAGCACGCCCGGGAGCGGGCCATAGAACCCGGCCGCGTTCTCGTTGGCGACCGGCCGACCGCTCACACCTGACATGCGCTCCCGATCCCCGCCGAGGAGCGCCACGAGGATCCTGTGCTTTATCTCCTGCGTCCGCCGTGCGCCGAAGATCTCGTCCTTGTTGCAGAACACGAGCACTGCCAGATCCTCCGACGGGACGAGCGACATAGCGCTCGTGAAGCCGCTCGTGGCACCGCCGTGCTCGACGACGCGCACGCCGTTGACGCGGCATAGGTGGAAGCAGAGCCCGATGGACGCGTCGTCCTTGAGGGCCTCGCTCGCCCAGTAGTGCGGTGAGAACGCTAAATCGACGGTCGATGCCTTCAGCATCCTGGTACCGTCGGGCAGACTTCCCTTGGCGAGCAGCATCGCGGCGTACCTTGCCATATCGTCCAGCGATGAGATGAGGTTCCCCGCGGGCGCGATGATGTTCTGGTAGTACGTCGCTGGCACGAGGCGGCCGAGCGACCGCTTGTACCCCGTCGCCTCGCTGTCGCCGATCCTGGACGTCGGGAGGAACTCCGAATGGGCCATCCCGATCGGATCCAGCACGTGCTTGACCATGTAGTCCCGGAACGGCTCGCCGGAGAGCTGCTCGATGACGTACCCGAGCAGCGAGACGCCGATGTTCGAGTAGGCGTACTTCGTCCCCGCGGCGACTTCGGGGCGCAAGGGGCGCTCGTGGACCGTCCTCAGGGGCGGGACGGGCGTGTCCCTGCCCTTCACGAGCAGGCCGAAACCGGGCTTGAGCAGGTCCCGCTTCTGCGTTATCTCGCCGATCCCGGCCTGGTGCGTGAGCAGGTGGGTGAACGTGACATCGGGCCAGCCCTCCTTCACAACCACCCTACCACTCTGGATGTGATTGTTCACGGGCTCGTCAAGCTCGAATCGCCCCGATTCCCAGAGCTGCAGCAACCCGACGGCCGTGAAGGTCTTGGAGATCGAGGCGAGCCGGAATGCCGTGCCCTGGTTCACGGGCGTCCCTGCGCCGATGTTCGCGTGTCCCAAGCACCTCACGTGTTCCAGGCGCCCCCCGTGCACGATTCCGACGGCGATGCCGGGGATGCCGCTGCCCGCGAAGCACGAGTCGATGAGGGCGTCCAGGCCGGCGATCCGCTCGCGCATCGAAGCCATGTTGGTCGCTTCCTACCCGTGCGGGGGAATAATAAGGCTCGCGATCGTCGGGCCGGTGGCGGGGCGAAGGAGGCCCCGAAGGTGAGACTCCCGCTCATATTTGCCCGCGGCATGATTTAAGTGCTCCTCGGTCAACTCCATCATTGTCCGGCCGGAAAGCGCGCCGAGCGGGAAACAACCTCGCGCGGGGAACTGCGCGGTCATACCAAGCGTTCCTCGTGCAAGGGCGGGAAAAGGCGAACACCATGGCCTTGCGGTTAAAGACGCTCAAGCCGAGCATAATGGTGCGGATCCAAGCGGAGGACAAGCGCCAGAAGTTCAGCGGCATCTTCGACGGCTTGATGGCGATGCTGCCCGAGTTCACCGATGCCATCATGGAGACGTTCATCATCGACCAGGCGACCAGGATCTCGAGCGACGTGGCCAAGGAGCCCGAGAAGGCCCTCGGACGCCTGGCGCGGCTATCCGAGTTCTGCAGGCTGCTCCTGCAGAAGAACGTCCGCTCGGTGAAGGACCTGCCCGTCACGAAGCCGCTCAAGGTGTTCTTTGCCGACTTCCTCGCCGAGAGCATGGCCGGCGGCGAGTTCACCGCGATCGACGCGGGCGGGGACGGCAGACCCGAAAAGCTGGCCGGCCAAGAGATCGACTTCACCGACCCCCACGTGTACCTCAGGGAGATCGAGATCCTCGACGGCGCTTGCTACGAGGGGAAGGAGGCCTCGATCAAGCGGCTGTCGGACAAGCTCATGGCCGTGATAAGGCTCTCCCTCCCGCTGCTCGACGTGGCCAAGGTCGCAGACAAGAAGCTGGAGGCCTCGGGGAAGGACGGCTGCCAGCCCCGCCTCGCATCGGTGATTGAACGCACGCTCGACATGCTCGCGGGCGACCAGGCGCGCCTCCACACCCGGCGCATCATGAAGGTGACCCGGCTCGTGCACGCCCTCGTGACCCGGATCAAGGACGCTGAGCAGCAGCGCGAGACACTGCAGGCACGGCAAGAGAGGCCATGGCTCTTCATGATCGCCAAGGAGGACCGGCTGCCGAAGGAAAGGTACGACGAGCAGATGGACTGGCTCGCCGCGGAGATAACCTCGGCGCAGCGCAAGCTCAAGCACGTCGTCAACACGTTCAAGGCAGCGCCCGAATGCGGCGACCTCGTCGACGGTCTGGAGAAGCTCGAGCGGCACGTGGACTCGAACATCATCGAGAACCTGAACGAGGCGATACTGCGAATCCGCGCGACGGGGACGAGGGGGCTAATCGTTTCGAAGCAGGACCTGGAGCTCGCGCGGGCGGCTAAAATAAACCTGGAGGGCATACTCGTCACGTCAGACTCCCCGTTCCCCGACCTCGACAAGATGTACGCCGACTACCTGCAGGCCAAGGAGAAGCTCTACGAGCTCACGAGCAGCATCACCTCGGAACTCGCCAGGCGCACGACCGAGGAGAAGGCAATCGTCGAGAACGGGATCCTGGCGGCGATGCTGCAGGTCATGAAGGAATACGAGGAGAACCAGCGGGGCCGAGCGGGCTCGGGCTTCCTGTGCATGATGGCGTGGATTCAAGGCGCCGCGCTCGACCTCTTGCACAAGCTGAGCGACGAGATCGGCAAGCTCTCGATGCTCGTGTCGGAGCGCGGGCTGGAGCACGAGCAGGTCCTGGGCCTGCTCGCCGCGATCGGCGAGAAGCGGCTCGACGACGTCGTCCCGTCGGCCCTGGAGGAGCGCGTCAAGACGCGGACCATGCCGGAGCCGTGCATCGACACGGCCGCACGCCTGCTCAAGTACACGCCGCTCTCGCGGGACGCCTACTACTCCCCGGCCGTGACGGCGTCCCGCGAGCGCATCACGGGGCTCGCCGCGAACCTCAAGCTCCTCGACGCGATCTTCATGATCCTCTTCGAGATCGGCGTGAACCTGGAGGACCTCGACACGTTCCTACCGCGGAAGTTCATCGCCATGGAGGACGCGCGGGCGCCGACCGAGTTCGCGTCCGTGCTCGACAAGTGGCTCGAAGACAACGTAGGTCGCTTGTTCGCCGCGGGAGGCGCCGGCTCGCACAAGCTCGCGGGCGAGAAGGTAGGGGTCATCAAGGCCAAGCTGGAAAACCTGCAAGATCTCTTGATCTCGATACCCGAGGACGTCTTCGAGAAGGTCCAGCCGATCCCCCTCGACGCGGCGCCCTAGGCGTCGGCCAGGCCGCCGGGGGGCGGTCGGACAAGTGTCGAGGCACCTTCGTGCGATAGGCGCGACCGCCGCGCCGCCTTTGGCCCATGAGCGCGGGGCATAAAACGCCGCACGCCCATCTCCCTCGCATGGCAGAAGGCAACACCGTGAAGTCGAGCTGGGACAAGATCGGCCGCCGGTACCACGCGAGCCGTGACGTGCACAAGATCGACGCCGAGCTGCGGCGGATCGCCGAGTCGCTGCCGGCCGGGGCCGCGGTGCTCGACGCGGGGTCAGGCGCCGGCGTCCCCGTGGCCGCGTACCTCGCCGGCGCGGGCATGAAGGTGACCGGCATCGACGTCTCGGACACCATGCTCGAGCTCGCCAGGCGGAACGTGCCGGGCGCGACGTTCCTCAAGCAAGACATGACACGCCTGGAGTTCCCCGACGGGGCGTTCGACGCGGTCGTGTGCCTATATACCCTTTGGCACATCCCGAGGGCCGAGCACGAGGGGATCCTCGTGGCGTTCCACCGGGTGCTGAAGCCCGGCGGGCTGCTGGTCGTCAACACGGGTGCCAGGGGCTTCGACGGCTGGTCGAGCTTCTTCGGCGAGCCGATGCTGTGGAGCAACCACGAGCCGGCCGAGACGACCGGCATGGCCAGGCGGGCGGGGTTTTCTATCGAGCAAGAGGGGAACCTCGAGCGTGGCGGGGAGCTCCAGTTCTGGCTGTTCGGGCGGAAAGCGTGAGGGCGCGCCGTTGCATTCGCTCTCGACCGACTTATAGGCACGAATGCAAGCGATCGTCCGGACGACTGCCCGCGCCAACGAGCTAGATGAGTATCGGTTGACGCCGATCGATGCGGTGGGCGAGGGCGTGGTGCTGTTCGGTGACGAGTGGGTGCGTCCATACAAGCAGCGCCACGCAGAACTCGTGGAACACGGCATGAGAAAGACGGATTGCGCATTGATACCCCCATCGCTATGATTTCTATGGATCCAAGCCGTGGTGATCGCTCTTCAATCGCTATCGGCGCCAGGACGGGCACCACGGTTCTTTTTCTCGTCGAAGTACCGCACGAAGTCGTCGCCGAGGATCGCTGCGATGCGGCCGTGCAGCCCCGGGCTCCGGTCTCTGAGCCAGCGCAGGCCTTGCTTGAGGATCCACACGAGCGCGAAGGCGCCGGCGCCGAGATCCGCCTTTGATCTGGAGGCGAGGTCGGGCGCGACGCGGATGCCCTCGTCGCGGATCCACCCGGCCGCGAGGTCGAGCACGGCGCCGGGCATGTACTTCGACAGGTCCTTCAGGTTGTTCCCGACCGACTTGCGAACGTACTCGGCGGGGTCGTGGCGGAGCTCGCGCAGGATGGCGAGCACGGGCGCGTTCCTCGCGGGATCCCGGAGCCACCTCGTGCCGGCGCGCGGCCGCAAGCCCTCGGCCACGAAGCGCCGGACGTTCTCGTCGGGGGACCTGAGCCATTCGCGGCAGCGCGGGAGGACTGCCTCGGGGTAGCGCCGAACCGCGTGGAGGAGCGGCTCGAGCGCCATCTCGCGGGCCTCCCAGTCCGGGCTCGACGCCCACGCGAGGATCAAGGGCTCGCACGCAGCGAACCAATCGGGCGACAACTTCGTGAACTCGGCCAGGAAGAACACGGCTATGTATTTTCCGAAGGGGCGCGGCCGGGTGTCGGGGACGCCGTGCAACGCCGCGGCGAACGCGATGACCCGTGCCGGCTGGGTCGCCTGGCCGGGGTCGCGCTCGCGGAAGTAGGCGGCGAGGCTCGCCGCGGCGGGCCGGCATATGAACACCGCGCCCTTCCCGACGCGCTCCTTTTCAGGGAGGCCGGCGTATTCCTCGTCGAGGAAGCGGCAAATCGTGGCGTGCGCTATCGGGGCAGCCGCGGGGTCGACGGGCAGCCTTGCCGCCCGCCAGCGCACCGCGGCGCGCGCCTCGATCTTCGCACGGGTCGCGTCGGATCCCATGGTTACGGGATGGCGCACGGCAATAAATCGGTTTCATTCCAGGCAAGGTGCTGCCCCTGCCTCTCGCCAAGAGAGGAACAGAGAAGTAGGAGGGGAAAGAGATTTGAACGCGATCACTGCTCGATCTTGTCGAGGTCGGACAGGTCGAGGTTGGAGCCGGCGTCCTCGGGCACGTCGGAGAGGAAGTCCTCGAGGATCTTCTTGAGCTCGTCGCCGCTGCGCTTCATGATGAGCCGGACGAGGCCGATGTTGATCTCCGAGTCTGAGATGAGGCAGAGCACGCCCCTGCCCGTGCTGGCGGCGAAGATCTTCCCCTTGTCGAACTCGCTCGTGACGATGCTGAGCTCGCCGAGCTCGAGGCTCTGGCCTTGCGTCTCCGCCGCGCAGAAGATGGCCGACGCGATGGCGCCGATGCCATCGATGTCGACGGGGTAGTAGCTAAACTTGGAGACGTGCGCGATCGTGAGGCCGGTGCGGTCGACGAGGATGACTTTCTTGATGCCGGATTCAGATTTGATGATGCGCGACAAGATTTCGTCGAAGTTCTTGGTATCCATCATTGGGTTATCATTCTCCGCAAGAGGTTTTCAATCGTGAAATCCGTGCAAGATCTTGCCGCGAGCCCTCGCGATGCCGAGACGGGGCGAAGATTCTTGCGTGGTTAAGTCTTATACGTCGATTTTGGAATTTAAAGGTTACTTGGTTTCCTTATGAGCATTCAACCGGGATGTTATTAGAACCACCGCGAGCGCGACACGTGGGCTATCGAGGCATGGAGGCAATTTTTTCGACAAGAACCAATGCCAAACACGTGTTTAATAAAAGTACATGAGTTTGACGTATATGGCCGATGAGGGATTCAAGAAGACCAAGAAAAAGCAGAATATCAGGAAAAACGTGCTTTCGGAATGGCATCCAGAAGCCCGTGGGGGCCAAGTCGTGCCTTCCGGGCTGTGTTAGCCAGGGAAAGACGAAAGAAGAAGCCATCATCAACATCAAGGAAGCTATCGACGGATACATCAAGGCCTTGGAAGATGACCGGCTTCCCGTGCCAGAAGAGCGATTCGATGAGATGCTGGTTGCTGTATGACAACACTACCGCGAATTTCGGGTGGGGATGTGTCAATACACTCTCGAATGACGGGTTTTACTCCAAGCGCCAAGAGGGAAGCCATGCCATCATGCGCAGGGATGAGCCTTTCGCCCAGGTCGTCGTTCCAGGCCATACCGAGCTGGATAGGGGCACGTTGCGAGTCATCTACGAGATCCGGAAGGACGAGTATTGCTCGACATAACCCCGCATCGAAAAATGGGCCAATCCCCATCCGAGCCCCCAATAAGGTTATTAGTCGAATCTCGGGAACTTGGTTCATGAAACTAGGCATACAGACCGTCAATAAGAACCGCTATCTTCTCATGGGATTCATCGTACCGCTGTTCCTTTTCGGCGCGATCTACGCGTCGGTCACTTACTCTGTAGATTTTCTTGGTGGAGATGTCGTTACCGGAGCGGTCCTGAGCAGGGGATCCCCGATCGAGGATAGCGGCGAGGTCATATCGTTCGAGCCGCTCCCTGATCCCGGCGGCGTGCCTACGATCGCGAGCATACCCGCGTTCTCCGGATTCGTCCAGAACTGCGGCCAGGTGGCGGATGGGAACGTGTCTTATTACCTCCAAGGAAAAGACCAGTGGATCGGTTTCGAAACCGGCTCGATCCGCTTCGTGACCTGGGGCGATAACGGCACCGGCATGGAAGCGCTGCGGCTCGATTTCCCGAATAGCAATCCCGTTGAACCGCGCGGAACGCGCCGGATGCCGCATTCCACGAACTATTTCATTTCACACGAGCAATACACCGACATTACGAGTTATGCAGAGTTGAATTACGACAATATCTACCCGGGCATCGACCTCCGGTTCTTTCATTGTGCACAAGGCTTGAAGTACGAGTTCATCGCCGCAGCCGGGGTGGACACGTCGATCATCGGGCTCAGGTTCTCGCCAAACGCCATCGTGGATGCCCAACCCACCCGCCTCGTCGCGACGTCGAACCGCACGGGCGCCGTCTTGTACGAGGAAGCGGGTCTCAATGTCTATCAAACCGACGGCAAGAGCGTGGGCGCCGCCTTCGACGCCGACGACCAGCTCCCCGGTGTCGTCCGGTTCAACCTGGCCCCCCACGCGGAAGATCAAGGCGTCGTAATCGACCCGATCGTCCTCACGTTCAGCACCTATGTCGGTGGAGGCGCCGGCGACTACGGTCAGTCGGTCGCCGTGGATCTTTCTGGCTTCGTGTACGTCGCGGGCTACACGACGTCGGTCAACTTTCCGACCCAGAACCCTTACATGACCGATCCGGGCGACGGCACCTCCGATGTCTTTGTCATGAAGATGGATCCCGCGACGCCGAGTTTGGTGTACAGCACGTACCTCGGTGGCAGTTCAAACGATGAGGCCAAGGCCATAGCTATCGATTCAGCAGGCAACGCGTACATCTGCGGCCAGAGCAATTCGGTGAATTACCCGCTCTCCTTGTTGCATCACATCCAGACATATCAAGTGGGGTACGACGTGATCGTGACCAAGCTCAACGCGACGGGAAACGGGCTCGTTTATAGCACTTACCTCGGTGGCACCGGCAATGACATGGGTTACTCGATCGCTGTCGACCAGGAAGCCTATGCCTACGTGACCGGCGTGACGGGCTCCACGTCCTTTCCAACCCAAAACCCCTACATGACCGACCCGGGCGATGGTACCGATGACGGGTTCGTCGCCAAGATCGATCCGTCGGGGGATTCGCTGGTATATTCGACCTACTTGGGTGGCGACGGGCTGGACAGGCTTTTCGACATCTGCGTCTCTCCAGCCGGGCACGCGTACGTCACCGGGTATACCTTATCCACCAACTACCCGCGCCTCAACGAACTATGTCTGCCGGCCGCCGGTCAAGAAGCCGTGGTCACGAAACTCGGCCCGGGGGGGGACACCCTCGAATACTCGACATATCTGGGGGGTGCCTCCACGGACATTGCCTTTGCCATCGCCGTGGACGAGGCCGGCTCTGCGTGCATCACGGGAAGGACGGAATCGGGCGACTTCCCCCTCTCGAGCCCCTATCAAGCCACGTCAGGGGGTATCTCTGACGCGTTCATCACGAAGATTTCCGCCGCCGGGAACACGTTCGTGTTTTCCACGTATTATGGCGGGAATGGTTATGACGTCGGTCGGGACGTGGCCTTCTTTCCGGGCGGCGACGTGTGCGTTGGCATCTACGGGCTTTCCTCGAACCTTCCCGTCGTCCATCAATTCCAAGGCGATCAGGCAGAACTCGACGCTTACGTCGTTCGGTTGACGGGCAGTGGAGATAGGGTCGTGTTTGCCACGTATCTCGGAGGTTCAAGTTACGAAGATTATATCAACCTGGCAATCAAAGACAACGACACGGTCGTCGTCACGGGTACGACGGCTTCCACGGACTTCCCGCTCGTGAACCCGTACCAGGGCGACCAGCTAGAAACGGACGTGTTCGTGTCGGCACTCTTGTTCGACCTGGTCCCGCCATCGATCTCGCTCGTTTCCCCCTCGAATGGCACGACCGGCAGATCAATTGACATGATCCACGTCACGGCCGCTGACGCGCACCTGGCGACCTTCAGGTACACGTGGGTGGGGGTAACAGGTTGGCTTTCGATCGCTGCAGATGCCTCTATCAGTTTCTGTCCGGTCGAAGGGTCGCACGTGCTGTCGCTGTTCGCCAACGATACGTCGGGAAACTCGGAGAGCATGAACTTCACGTTCGTGACCGACGATTCGGGGCCCGCGTGGAACACGGCCATCTTGCCAGCCAACAACACGTGGCACACGTCGAACCCGGTACTAGCCCTCGAGTTTTCAGATGCAGCGGGTATGAACAACGGCTGGTGGGATGTCGACGACGCGACGCCGGATAACATCTTGTTCTCCGGGGCGAGTGGAACGACCTGGTCGCATGCTGGCTGGTACATGGATAATCTGACGTGGACGACATTATCTGAAGGCTGGCACGTGCTTTACTTTTCGGCGGGCGACGACCTGGGCAACGTCGGTGGAGCGGGCGGCGAGTGGCAGTGGCGGTTCGGGAAGGACACGCTGGTCCCGGCCTCCCCGACCCCGGCCTCCCCGACCCACCCGATAGGTACGTGGACCGACTCTAACACGATCGCTGTCGAATGGACGGTTCCTGGCGACAGCGGCGGCAGTGGCGTCGTTGGTTATGCGATCTCGTGGAGTAATAACACGCCAGCCGATCCAGGCACGATTGTTAACACGACAATGCTCACGACAGACAGCCCTTCGCTAGGCAGTGGAATGTGGTATTTCAACATCCGGGCCATCGACGGCGTTGGGAACTTCAGTGCCGTGGCATCGATCGGCCCGTTCCTCATCGACGTCACCCCCCCGTCCCCTGTGGCGAATTTGCGCAGCACCTCGCATACCGTGGATCTATGGTCGAATGACAGGACGATTGAGGTCGCCTGGGACGAGGCGGTCGACTCGGGCGGATCCGGCATCGCCGGTTATTCGTTCATATGGTTTCCAGTTCCCCAAACGCCTCCGATGAGCATTTCCACCACGATCACGAACCACACGAGCGGTGAGCTCAGCGACCAGGCATCCTGGTTCTTCAACATCATCGCGATCGACTTTGCCGACAACCCTAGTTCGCTCGTCTCCCTCGGACCGTTCAAGATCGACGGGACGCCCCCGACGTCGCCGAGCCCGACCAGCACGACCCACGTGATATTGAATTGGAGCAACAGCGCGGTCATCAACATGACCTGGCCCGTACCGTCCGACATGGGAGGTTCGGGGATTGCCGGGTACGCCACGTCGTTCTCCCTGGGCCCCTCAAATCCGGGCACGGTGATTACCACGACCGGCACGATGACATCCAGCCCGTCGCTTGCCAGCGGGAACACTTGGTACTTCAACATCCGCAGCCGTGATGGTGCCGGGTCGTGGTCGAATGTCACGAACGTCGGGCCGTTCTACATCGACGCGAACCCGCCCAATACGACTATATCTTTCGTGCCCACATGGCCTCCATATTTTGTCAATGTTTCGACGCTGTTCACGCTGAGCGGGGGGGACGACCCGGGTGGAAGCGGCCTTGATCAAAGAGAATATAGCATCAATGGCTCGGAGTGGGCACAAGGAGATAGCTTCACGCTCTTCGGCTGGTCAAATGGCACGATCTTGATACAATACCGCAGCAAGGATCTCGTCGGGAACGTCGAGGCCTTCGGCACCCGCGTCGTGCGGCTCGACACGCTCCAGCCGAACACGACGATATCGTTCGTTGCCGAGCACTCGCCGGACTTCGTCAACGCGTCGACCCCCTTCACGTTGGGAGGCGCGGACAATACCGGCGGTTCCGGCTTGTTGTTGCGCGAGTATCGGCTCGATCTCGGTTCATGGATC
>JAFGBX010000403.1 GCA_016932935.1 Promethearchaeota archaeon
CCGCGGCCGACGCGGACGGCGACCGAGCCGCGAACGCGGTCGAGTACCGGTACGGCACCGAGCCGCTCGTGAAAGACACGGACGGCGACGGGTTGTGGGACGGCTGGGAGATCGATTGGGGCAGCGACCCGCTCCTGGTCGACACGGACGGCGACGGCGCGTACGACGATTGGGAGAAGCTCAATCACACGAACCCGCGGAACCCGCTGAGCTTCCCGCTCTGGTTCTTCGGCACGTACATCGACTTCTTCTGGGCCTTCGTATCGCTCTGCGTGGCGGTACCCGTGATCGCCGTCGCGGTGAAGGTGCGGCGGCGGAAGGCGACGGGCAAGGCGGCCGGGGCGCTGGCGGGCGCGAGCGGGCCGGGGGACGAGGAGCCCGACGACGGCGTGTTCGACTTCGCGCTCAAGTGAGCCCGCCGCGGCTCCGTCCCTACCCTTTCACGCCCCCTATTCCTCCCTATTCCTCCCGCCCCGGCCTCCCCCATCCGCCCCGCGCGCCCAGCCGCGCCAGCCGGCGAGGTCGGTCTCGGCGCCGCGCCACGCCACGCCCATGGAGGCGCACGTGTCCCGCACGGCCTTGGCCAGCGTGCCGGCCGCGATGCCCGTGGCGCCCGCCGATGCGGCGAGGGGATGGCCGGGCCGCAAGAGCAGGCAGGCCACGTGGCACGCGATGCCGTACTTGAGCCGCGCAGACCGGCCGCGCACGTGCGGGGCGAGGGCGCGGCAGACCCCGGCGTACCACGCCTCGTCCTGCCTGGCTCCGACCAGTTCCTCGGCAGCCCGCTTGCACTCGGCCGCCAGCGCCCGCGCCGCGTCGCCGTTCGCCGGCCTCGCGGGGAGGCCGAGCCCCTCCACGCACGCCAGGTAGGCACGGGTGCTGACCCCGAGCCTCCTCGCCGAGGGCGCACGGTAGGGGTCGGACGACGTGGCCACGTGGAAGACCACCATCCTGGCGAGGCGGTCCAAGGCCTTGCCGGTCTTCTTGCGCACGCAGCGGATCATGTCCCGCCACGCGTCGATGCAAGCGGGGAGGTAGGAGGGAGGCAGGCCGTGCGCGTCGAGCAAGGCAGCGATGGCGACCGCGGGATCGGGCGGGGTGGGTGACGCCATGCCCCTCCCGGCGGGCCATCATATATCAAGGAAAAAACCGATCTGCAACGGGGCAGATCGTTTTTTCGCGCGCCTAGTCGCCCCGGCCTCCGCTATAAAGATTGTATTTAAGCACCTCTTGCGGGAAAGGGCGCGTTGCGCCGCCTAAGGGTTTAAATGCCTCCCCGTGATCGTGTGATCGGCATTACGACCTCGAACGGGAGAGGTGGAGGGGGCAGCTCGTCGGCCTCGGAGGCCGTGGTTCCCCCTTCTCCTTCCTTTCACGGCGGTGCGAGGTCCATCTCCGGATGGCACGGCCTTAAGAAGCCCGGAAACGGGGTCTCGGGTGAAGTGGTCATGAAGAGGACGCGACCGATCGTGGTGGGGCACGCAGGGCCCGCCACAACAGCCACCCCCGTCGACGGGACGGACGCAGTATTTACAGCAGAATGAACGCATTCACATGACGACCCTACAAGGAAGAGAGAGAGAAGAATATCCTATGAAGAACCTTGATCTCGAACCTAATAGCGTGTTAAACGCTATTCGGACTGGGACCAAGGTACTTAACCACAAGATGACACGACAGACTTTCCCTGGTTCTCTAATCTTCGCATATCTCTTCAACAATCAGGTGAACCATCGACGGAACGTTGTTATCATCGAGGGAAAGAGATTGCAGACGGATAGGATCATCAGGGAACAGATCATCCCGCTATTTCCCCACGAGAGCGTAACTGTTGAGACAATTGGTGTCAAAGGTCTGTTAGTTAGATCCATCGAAGATAGCAGATTGCTATACATTCCGAATGTCGATAGCAAACCAGACATATGGAAGGCGTTTGAGACATGGACCGATGATGAGGGGTTCACTTTAGAACAGATCCGTGATGGAAAGATCATTAAGATTGTAATCGGGCATCAAATGGTCATCTTATCTTGTGAATCAATCGATCGGATCCCATCCTGGTTAAAAGAATTCGCTTTGGTTCTCCCTGCTATTGCAATCAATGAGACGTGGAATGAGATCCAATTGAAGTTACAATCTGAAGTCCCACCATCTTCCTTGGAGGGAGAGGATCAATTGATCGAGAGGATGTGCGGATATATCAAGAACGGAGTTTATCCCGTCGTCTTTCTTATACCGTTTAAAGATCGCCTCGTGGGATACTTCGAGGACGGACTGATGACCCTGAATATTGAGACGGATAACCTCACAGGAATTCTGGAAGCGACAAGCTCTCTCTTCGCGCAGAATAGATACATCCTCCTGAAAGGCGGCGTCGCCACAGTAGTCGTCCACCCACAAGATTTCAAACTCGCCGCCCGTATTGCAAATATCTCGACTTCCAAAGGATGGAGTCTTTCCATCGATGATAACATCATCTTGAACGCGATCCGGGCATTACAGAAAGCGAGCCGATCGAGTCCAGATATATCTAGGTGGGTCTCTACAGCCATGATAAAGGAAGGAATCGGTACGATGGATCGACATAACCCTGATCGAACCATTCCTATCAGGACGATTTATGCTAGACTTGATCGGATGGTAAAAGCAGGTATATTGCAGATGCGGGGACGGGGGAAGGGCACGATGTACGAATACAAGATCAACGACGCGTTGGGTATTGAACCAAGCGATAGGGACGAGAAGAATGACTTGTTCGTAGAATTGGCTAATGATTATGACGAATTTGTTACGAACGGTATCTCAAAACTCGGATATCGAATTATTAACAAACCCGCGGCAGACTCACCATCACGGAAGGAAGCTGCGAGCGCAGAGGAGGTGATGGAGCATGCGTGATACCAAACCCTCACTGAAGTCAAGTGTGCATACTATGCAACAGTGTGCAAGGTGGCCTGGATCTCCGGAGAACCCCATTTTACACGCTATCATCGGGTTCTACACCTTGTCTCCGTTGCTCTGCAATGTTCTCTCGTGTCCTCCTCTTGTGGGCATTCTTCACACACTGAAGAGACACACACTGAAGAGGATGCAAGCGCTCCCGGCGGTGCCCGCGAGGCTCGCCACGGTGGTCACCTGTGTCGACCAGCCCATGATGCTTGGGTTACATGGTCTGCAAGGATCTTCGACCCTGCTCTTTTTCCAAGCCTCTTTCTCGATTTTCTACCGCGACGCTTGCCCCCCAGCAGACCTGTCCGGATAGGCCCATGACGGTCCCCCGGTTCCGGCTCCCTTTTATACATCGACGGCATCATCGAGCGATCTAGTGAGATATGTACCCCAGACAGCGCGCTCGCGCTGCAACACCAGACCGCAGATGATCCCTCCCATGAAGACAAGAACCCGGAAAACCATCATCATCCTCTTCTCGATATCCTGGACTATCGTCCTCCTCGCATCCATCACGGCCCCCTGCACGACCGGCCCCGCGTCGCCCGCGGCGGCGGCAGCACCGTCGCTACCCTCCGCAGCGGAGGGCGGTGATGTCGCCCCGGCCGTCGAGGGCAAGCCCGCTTCCGACCCGCTCTTCTGGATCGGCGCCGCCAGCCTCCCAGTCACCATGACCTTCGTCTTGATATCTTGCTCCGCGATCTCGTGCATCTGGGTCGCGCCCGCGAGGCACCATCCCGGCTCGAAGACGAGGCGGTTCGCCGTCCTCCCGGCGAGGTGGGATTGGGTCGGCCACCGCTGGGTGCGGATCCCGACCCGGTTCA
>JAFGBX010000404.1 GCA_016932935.1 Promethearchaeota archaeon
CCCCTCGGCACGCCCCTCGGGGGGTATGAGAACCGCAAGTTCCACGCGCTCGGCATCCACGACGACTTGCGTGCCCGCTGTATGCTTTTCCACGACACCGGCACGGGCATCCATGCTGCCGTCATCATCTGCGACCTGTTATGGGTGAACTACGGCTTCACTGATGGCATCAAGGCCATCATCGAGGAGATCACGCGGGGCGTCGTGAAGGCCGATAACGTCGTGGTCTCGGCCATCCATACCCACTCGTCGCAACGCCTCGAGTCGGGCCTCGACTTCTACTACAAGCCGGTCAAGAAAAAGCATGACATCGACAAGGGCTGGTACGTGAAGCATGGGATCCCTTACCTCCAGCGAGCCGTAGCGTCCAGCGTCTACGGCGCGCTCCAGGATTTGAGCCCGGCCACGGTCAAGTGCATGACAGGAAAGACGGACGCGGGACACAACCGCCGCTACGGGGACGATGCTGCCAAGGTCGTGGACGACGAGGTACTTGCCCTGGCATTCCTGGAGGGGGAGGGGAGGCTCGTGGGGCGGAACATACGCGCCCTCTTCTACAACGTCGCCAACCACTGCGTGGCCCTGGGCGAGGAGAACTACTTGATCTCGGCCGACTGGCCGTTCTTCACCGGGAGAATGCTCGCGCGGGCATTCCACCTCGATTGGAGGGCCCCGGTCATCTTTGGCCAAGGTGCGGCAGGAAACACCAACCCCTACAACTGCAAGTTCGGCGAGGAGGTTCGCGAGATCCAGGACGCGGAAAACGTCGGGAACCAGGTCGCCGCCGACGTGATACGCACGCTCCGCGAGGAGTGGCTCAAGCCCATTGCGACGCGAGGGGAGCCGGCTTCCGTCAAGGTGCTCAAGAAGACCGTCTTCGTCGAGGTCACCGACCCGCCCAAGGTCGCCTTTTACAAGCAGTTCGACCTCGGGTTCATCGGCGTGGTCGACAGGGGAGGCAAGTTATGCATCGAGATCCGCATATCGATAGTTAAAATCAACGATCTCGTGCTCGTGGCCATCCCGGGGGAGCCCTTCGGCGAGTTCGGCGTCGCCATCAAGGCAGCAATTCGGGAGGCGAACGCCAGCTACGTCCCCGCCGTGCTGGAGCTCTCGGACGGCGCGGTCGGTTACATCACGACGCGGGACTCGTACCACAACAAGAAGGGTTACGAGGCATCCCTGGCGGGATCCGCGGAGACGGGGTACGAGATCGTGAAGGCCATCAGGTCCTTGCTTCCAGGGCTAGCTTGAGCGGCGCAGCGAGATACCATGAAAACATCGGATTCTTTTTTTATGCACCGCACCCGTGAAGCTCGCTGGTATCTCGCCCCTCAGTACTGCGGAGGTCGAACTCGATCATGGATAAGAAGCGGACCATCAAGAGTATAGTAATCATTGCGGCGTTCGCGGCAGCTGGCATCTACGTGGTATCCACTGTCGACACCAACGCCACGGCAACCATCGTGTACCCGCGTTTCGGCAGCCCGATCCGCGGCCCGTTCTCGCCGGGGCCTGGGCTGAACACGACCACGTACCTCGAGGAGCCGATCACGGTCTGGGTCGCGCCCGAGCCTTCGAGCAGCCCGATCCCGGCGCAGTGGCTCGAGAAGGCGAACTGGTACGTCGCGCTCCTGCCAGCGGTCATTCCGAACGTGAATTGCACCCCACTGCTTGTCGAAAACGTCTTCACCGGGAAGAACCAGCTCGTGCTGTTCGGCGGCGGCCTCGATGTCAACCCCACCATCCCGACCGCGCTGGGCATCACGTGCCGCATTCCGGCCGACGTCGTGCCCGTCATCCACAACCTCGCCATCGGATTCAAGACCCCGATCACGCCCGCCCGCCAAAAAGACGGCTCGGTGAACCTAACACCCGCGATCGGCTCGTGGCGGGGGCCTCCCGGCTCGGCATCGTCTAACATCATCACCGGGAACAGCCCGTTCCTGCTCGTGGAGCGGAATGCGGTCTCGATCCCCTGGATCCACGATGCCCGGTCGTCGGGGGGGCTAATAACGACGCCGGGTGGCAAGGCGGTCAAGCCGTTCACGATCATGCACGTCACCGACACGCATTATTATGCGGATAACCCAAACTGGCTGGGGAACAACTCCCTCTGGGAGGCCGACTCGCAAGTCATCGCTCCCGACGTGATCGTGCTGTCCGGGGACTTGATGGAGGGCCCCGGCGACGAGGAGGCGGGCAGCGCGGCGCAGTACGACATGGCATACAGCCGCGTCTCGGCCCTTGGCCTGCCGATCGTGCTGGTCTCGGGGAACCATGACAACCGGAACCTCGGCCTCTGGAAGCATTACTTCGGCCCGTTAAACTCGGTAACATGGTTCGACGACGTGAAGATCGTCGGATTTGACAACTACATGCCAGTGGGTAGCAGCACGCTCAATTGGATAGCGAGCGAGGCGACACCTATCGTGCCAGGGGCCCCCGTGTTCCTCACGTGCCACTACAACATCGACCCGTCCTACTTTCAAAGCGGTTGGATAGGCATCGGCGACTTGATGGTGGACAAGAACTTGACGGGCATCCTCGTGGGGCACACGCACTCGGATCTCGTCGGCAGCGTCGGCAAACTACGCGATGCCATCTTCAACAACGTGAACACCTTGGTTGAGGGTGGGGAGGATGAGTACATGGCGATCCTGACAAGCGTCCTGGAGACGACGAACGCGACCACGTCCTACTTACGACCTATTCAAGAACCGCAGATCCTCATGACGAGGACGGCCGCGAAGAACGGCGACACGATCGTGCCCGTCGGGAACTTCACGAACGCCCAGCTGCGCTATTCCGGTTACCGCCTCATTGACGTCAGCACGAACCACGCGTCGAACTACACGTACGACCTCGACGGTGATGGTGTTCGAGACCCGCAAGTGTGCTTCCCCGTAGGCATGTTTCGCGTCTCGCTGGTGGACGACGCTGGCCTCGGTTCGCTCAACTCGTCTGGATCGACGTGGACGATGAACAACACGGGGAACGAGGCACTGAGGGCCGCGCGGGCAACCTTCTTGCTACCGAACGCGCCAGCGGGGCACCATTGGGCCTTGAATCAGACGTTCGGGGATGGAGCCGATGCGTACATCCGTGCACAGGTCACGAACGGGACACACTGGTGGATCGACGCTCGCGTGCCAGCTGCCCGGCGCTCCGTGGTCTCGTTGCGCATCGAGCCGGCATCCGGTTGTAGGTGATACACGATGCAATCGCTGAAATCGATCGACATAACGCGTCTCATCGCGTGGGCGGTCTTACTCGTCGCCATAGTAGAGTGGCTTCCCTTCTTCGTGCAAATACTGCTCAACTTCTTCGATATGGAACTGGACGAGATACCTACCGAGGTCTTTCTCCTCATCCTTGCTCCGATCCTGTCTCCGTTCGTCACTGTGTTCTTGTCGCTGGCTGGATGGAGAAGGCCAGAGGCGGTCAAGAAGGCAATGTCGGCGCTCGCCGTTCCCGCCATGCTCGCGTGTGCAGCGTTGAACTGGCTCGCCTTCTCCGCGTACTACCAGTTCTACGGCATCTTCACCCCGGATCTCTCGACTATCGGGGCAACCGGAGGAGCGTACGGCATCCTCGGCTACCTCACCCCTCTGATGAAGCCGGTGTTCTATACCACGAACGCTCTCACCTTCTACGTGGTCGTGCCCGTCCTCTTCACCGCCGGGACGGGGGGCACCGGGCGGCTGCAGTACTCGCACGAGCTCAACCTCGGAGCCATGGCCGCCGCGCTCTATATGACGTTCAGGCCGGGTTCCATCGTCGACACGCCGTTCCGCTTCGTGCTCGTGACGCTGGTCGCGAGCGGGGCCTGGCTCTTGTGGCTGGTTAACAAGCGAGGTGCCGGCACCGTCAACGACCGGGAACGCCCCTATTTCATCGACAGCAGCGCCATCCCGAAATGGTCAGAGGAAGGTCTCGCAATCTTGCTTGGGATCTGCTTGATAAATCCCGCGATCTCGGCCACGGGTTTCTTGAATACGACATGGGTCTGGGTGTTCCTCGCTGCTTCGACCGTCGTCGTCGAGCTGTTGATCCTCAAGAACGTCCGATCCACCTCCAAGGTATCCGGCATTATCGTTTTTGTTGGTCTCGTGTCGGTGGAAGCCCTCGTGATCTGGGCGGGTATGGATTCCGCGCTCCTGTTCATCGAGCCATGGTTGCACGGCGCGGCGTTATTTTTGCTCGGGCTCTTGTTTCCTGCGTGCCTCCCGCTTCTCTCGCGCAACCGTGACAATAAATACCTGACCAATCCCGGCCGGCAGTTCTTGTTCAACTTGATAGCCGCCGTGTCCTTCCTATTGCCGTTATTGGCCATAGCGATCTTCCCGCCCCTCACGACCCTCGCACTCGTGTTGATCGTGGGGATCGGCGGCGGCTTGAGCCTGCTAGCCGTCATCGTCGCGGACAAGAAGAGCAAGTGATCGTTTTTCTTTTCTCCAAGGTAATTGAATCGTGTTTTTGTTCCAATCATGCCTTGGTGAACACACGGATCCTCACGGGGCCCAGTAATCCCGCGGGCAAGGGCTCCATGGCCTTGGCCTTGAACGGCTTGTAATTGCGGTCGACGAAGTAATAATCGCCCCTCCAAACGATGCCGCCCCTGGCATAACCGATTACCCTGTTCAGCAGCGTGTTGGTAACGTGGATCTCGACCTGGTTTGCACCCGGTCGAATGGATCGCGTGACGTTGATGCTATCTTGGCCGTGCTTGAAAGCGAAGTATCGTTCGCCG
>JAFGBX010000405.1 GCA_016932935.1 Promethearchaeota archaeon
CTCGCTGAGGGTCTTGCGGCCCCACGCGGCGCCCGCGCCGCCGAGCGACTCGTTCGCAAGCCTCACCTCCACGCCGGGCAGCCCCTCTTGCAGCATGCCGGCCAGCAGGTCCGGATACCCGTGGTACCGGGGATGCAGGCCCAGCTGGGCGCTGCAGTTGGCACCCGTGGAGATCGAGTCCCCGAGCACGAACAGGTCGATGGTTTTCTTGCCCGTGCCATCCCCCGCAAGCACGTGCTGCAGTGCCGGCAGCCTCGTTGGATCCCGGCGCGGCACCGAGCCGTGCCAATTGGAGCCGTGCTCGTACGTCACCAGGATGGCCTTCTGGTGGAAGAGCCCCTTCTCCGAGAAGAGCAGCCCCGTCTTCTTGTCTCGCGTCGACGGGTACGCCAGCGGGCTCCCCAGCGGCTGGTAGACGTCGGCGGGCGAGAGGTGCGGGTAGTCACGCGAGTGGACGTGCAGGCTCGCGCCGGCGCCGCCGGGCTTCGGCCGCACCTCGACCTCCCTCGTGGCGCCGCCGGACACGCGGCCGAACCGCCCGGCCGCCTCGTCCCACGCTTCGATGGCCACGATGCGCTCAGGCTCGAACAGCAGCGATCCGACCAGCATGCCGCCCATCGAGAACAGCAGGACCGGCTCTTGCTCGACCGAGGCCGACTTCCAGACCGGCCGCCCGGCCTTCCGCAGCTCCTCCGGGGCCGCGAACGGGTTGCCCGACATCGTACCAATATATCCCCTGGCAGCACAAGAAGCTAGCATGCAGCTCCACTATTGCGTCCCCGCCGAGCTCGTGCTCGACCGCGACCGCGCTCCCGCCGTGCTCGATATGCTCCAGGGCGCCGGTGTCGGCAAGATATGGCTGCAAGGCTACTTCTTCGGCCATTTAGACTCCTCGATGGCACGGCTCACCGATGCCCGCGCCGTTCTCGAGCAACGAGGCTTCCAGGTCGGGATCATCTCGATGCCCGTGGGCCACCCCGGCAACAGCCTGGATCCCGACGACCCGACGCTCGACCTGCGCGTCCCAGCTCACTGGCGCTACCGCGTCGATCGCTATGGTAGCACGGTCTACCACTGCGCGGACATAGAGGAGCGGATGCTGCAAGACAATGTCCAAGCGATGGAGCGGTTCAAGGAGGCGGGGTTCACCGACGTCTTCCTCGACGATGACTTCCGCATGGGGAACCACGGGCCGGAGGTCGCGGGATGCTTCTGCGACGCTTGCATCGCGGCGTTCAACGCGGAGTATGACCGGACCGAGACGCGGGAGAGCCTCGGGGCGGCCGTCGCGCGCCGCGACCGCGGGAAGCTAATCGCGGATTGGACGGACTACATCTGCGAGAAGGTCACGCGGATGGCCAAGGCGCTCGCCCTCCCCGGCATGAACCTCGGCATCATGGTCATGCATAGGGGCGACGACCGGCACGGGATCCGGGTCGCGGACTGGAAGCCATTCGTGCGGCACCTGCGCGTCGGCGAGGCGCACTTCGGCGACCGGGACTTCGACCCGCCGCGGGGCAAGGCCAGCGAGATAGCGGGCATGCAGATCCACGCCGCGCTCATGTCCCCCGCCGAGCTCTACAGCGAGACCACGGGGTTCCCGCCCCGGGCGCTGTCCGCGGCCAACTGGGTCTGCAAGGCCAAGCTCGCCGTCGCCCTCGGCATCCCGAACATCTTCCTCATGGGTGGCACGTGGCTCATCGCTCAAGATTACTGGCAAGTGCTCGCCAAGGCGTTGCCGGGCCTGCGCGAGGTGGAAGGCCTGGTCGGCGACCTCTCCCACGCGCGGGTCGCGCCCGTGCACGTCGCGCTCGGGCGGGGCGACTTCGAGCTGCCGTGGTGGGCGCTGCGGGCCGGGATCCCGGCGAGGCCCGCCACCGCGAGCGACGTTGGCGATGACGGCGAGATCCTCCTCGTGCTGGGAGCCACGCGGCTCGGCCCGGAATGGTCCGACAGGCTGCGCCGCTACAGGCGCGTGCTCCTCGATGGCACCGCGGCGGTCGGGAACGAGGGTATCATCCGCGACATGCGCGGCGCGCCGCCGAGCCGCCCGCTCGAGCGGCCATCCCGCACGCTCGTAGCCCTGCGCGACAAGGCCGCCCCCGCGCGGAGGGAGCGGGCCCTCGCGGCCGGCTTGCGCCAGGAACTGCGGGACGCGGGTATCGCCGCACCGTTCTTCGACCGGGGGATGGACATCTTCCTCGCATGGATCCGGGACAAGCAAATGGCCGTGGCGTGTAATTTGCGAGCCGAACGAAACGAGGGCAACATCGTCCATGGAGGCGGATCCCTCGAAGTGGAGTTAAGCGCACTGGAAATGGTCGTCGTCGATCTGGAGGGCCCCAGGCCTGCCATCGTCGCGAGGGCATGAAAGGACGGAGGCCGCGCCCCCGCCGCCTATCCCAACAGGTTCCTTATGAAGTCGCGGGCCTGCAGCACGTCCGCGGGGCCCCCGTGCTCGATCGTGACGTCCCTGTCATAGTTGTACGCCTTCATGCATCGGGCCACCTCGGCAAAGTCGATGACGCCCTTGCCGACCGGCACGTGGGGGTCGTTTGCCTTGGTCTTGTTGTCGACGAAGTGCATGTTGACGATCGAGGGCCCGAGCTCCTTAAAGTACCGGTCGAACCCCGCCATATCCTCGCACATCCACATATGCGACGTGTCCAGCGTGAGCCGGAACTGCTTGAAGTAGTCCTTCGCGGCGAAGGCGACGATGTCGTCGATCTTGTTGAAGAAGTTAGACGTCGCAGGCAGTTGCTCGACGCACAGGCTCGTCGTAGCCGGCCTCTCCCTCGCGCCGAGCCGCCGCATGGCTTGCTCGAAGTAGGTGCCACGCAAGGCGCCCCAGATGGGGAGCAGGAACGGCTGCATGCGGCCGGGGTGGATGGTTATGGTGGACGGGGGCCGCTTGAGCGACCGGGCGAGGTCGATGGCGATCTCGTACTCCCGTATGGAGCCCTCGCGTATCTGGTAGTCGAAGTCGATGATGTTGTTGTCGATGAATGGCGCGTGGAAGTTCACGGGGATCTTGAACGAGTCGATCGCTGCGCGCAGTTCGGCCAGGCTCCCGTCGCCGTCGATCAGCGGGCTCTCGATGATGAGTTCGACGAAATCGAACGCGTTCTCCTCCCCGAACTCCAGCGACTTGCGCACCCAGTCGAGCATGGCGTCGAGCAAGGCGCGTTCGGTCGGGAACGGCCCGGGCTTGAAGAGCACGTCCTCTTCCAGCGCCATCGAAGAAAATCCGATTCGCATGGGGAACCCAATGCAAGCACGCACAAAAAGGAGGGGGAATCAGAAGTCGCCGATCTTCCTCATGTAGGCGACCGAGTCGGCGACGTGCTTCTTCGCGAGCTCGAGGGTCTGCTCCTCGCCCTTGACGCCCTCGATCTCCATGGTCCACGGCCCGAAGAAGCCCGCGTCGTTCAGCTTCTTGACGATCACGGGGAACTTCACGACCCCGCGCTCGTCGCCGAGCGCCGGGAAGCACCACGAGTGGAACTTCCCGTCGGTCTCCTTCAGGTGCACGGCGCCCACGTACCCGATCACGTGGTCGAGCTCGACCGACGAGTCGATGCCCTTGTTGTAGTAGTACATGTTGGCCGTGTCGAAGTTCACGCGTATGGCCTCATGGTCGATGGCCTCCATCGTCTCCTTCCCGACCTTGCCGTTGAGCACGAGCTCGGGATGCGTCTCGAGGCACACCTTGATGCCCTTCGCCTTGACCTGGTCGCCGAGGGCGCGCAGCTGCGCGAACAACTTCCCGTTCTTCTTGGCCCCGCCCTTTTCACCCTTGATGGACGTGAAGATGACCCTCGTGCCGAATGCCTCGCACGCGGCGATGGCCTCGTCGATCTGCTTCTGGAAGTCCTTGCCGAGCGGGTCGAAGCCGACCTGGAAGCTCGCCACCTGGATACCGAACTCGCCCAGGATGTCCTTGAGCAGCGCGATCGCCTCGGCGCCTTGCGGCAGGCCCGTCTCGATGTGGTGCACGCCGATTTCGGCCAGGTGCTCGTACGCGTGCATCGCGAACTGTCCGTAGGATCCTATCCTGCACGATAAAACATTCTTCGCCATGAGCTCATTGATGGCGGAGAAGGACTTAAGAATTCTTACGGGTACTGCTGGACGACCCGCGCCGCTTCCTGGATGGCGCTGCAGGCCCCGCAACGCACGCAGCCAGCGAGTGCCTTTTCCGGCTTCAAGCCTTGCTCGTGCAGCCGCTTCGCGGCGTGGACGTACCGTTGGACGAGCTCCTCATGGCCGCCAAGCTTGTTCTTCTCGAATGACGTGTTCTTGATAGGCCGTGCGGGCACGACGAAGGGGATGACCCCGTGGTCGACGAGCAAGTCGACCGCGCCCTTGAACTCGAGAAAGGTCTCCCCCAGGCCGACGAGCAAGTAGGATTCGACCTGGTTCTCGCCGAAGAGGGAAACCGCGTAGTCCCAGTTCTTCTCGAACGCCTTGAGGGGGATCTCGCTCTTGCCGGGCGTGTGCATGCGGCGGTTCGCCTCGGGAAAGGTCTCGAGGTGGATGCCGACGTTGTCGACCCCCGCGTAGTACAGCTTGTCCAGGTACTCCGTCTTGCTGACCGGGGCGACCTGCACGTGCACGGGGTACTTGAAGTTGCCCTTCAAGGCCTCAACAAACGGCACGTATTCCAGGGCGCCCCCGTCGGGGCCATCTTGCGTCCCCGACGTGAGCGTGAAGTGCTTCACCCGCTTCTCCGCCCGGGCCTTCTCGGTGAAGGCCACGAGGGCGGCCGGATCCTTGAGCGGCATCGTCGAGCCATCCCGCATGGATTCCTCGATGGCGCAGAAGTCGCACTGGGTGCCGCACCGCCAGTACTTGCACGACTGGTTGATGGTCGTGGCGACGCAATCGGTACCATGCACGAGGGCTATCTTGCGGAACGGGATGCCGTCCCAGATGCCGAGGCGATCCTTTGGCAAGTATAGTTCGTCGTAAAAGGAGGGCGGGGGCACCTTCCAGAAGGTCTTGTATGTATCCAGCTTCCCCCCTCCGTGTTGCTTGAACACGTCGAAGGAGCCGGATGTGGGAACCGCGTTTATTACCAGATCCGAGCCACGGGTCATCTGGTCTTGTATCGGGACGTTCGCTTGGAACTTGTCTTCATACACCACGAACATACCGCCGGCGGGCCCCGCACCCCCCTTGCGCGAGACCGCGTCGATCGTGGCAGCCCCTGGCTCGTCGATGCTGGGCGTGGGCGGTGCCTCCAGCCGGAACCCCTTGAAGAGCACCTCGACCTTCAACTCGAAAGCGGACGGATCCATTGTCAAACCTGGACACGAGTTGGAGCGATATTAACCATGTGCCCGGTCCTTCCCCGAATGGATGCCGGGGCCTTCGCGCGCATCAGTTATATATCGTGCTGGCTCGTTAGGGTACTCGTGCGAGTCATCGCCCGATTCAAGACCGACGAGGCAAAGGTGGCCTTCGCCCAAAGCCTTCTCGAGAGGGAAAAGCCAGCGCCAGGTGGCGGGGCGAGCCCGTTCCGCGTGATCCACGAGCTCTCACTCGTTCCGATTGTGGTGCTGGAACCGAGTGCTGGTATGCTGGACGACCAGGCCATCGAAGCGTTGCTTCCCGAGAGCGAGGGAATCGTGGCCAAGGAGCGTGAAGCGGAACTCTTCTTGTCCGCGAGCTCGCCTAACACCATCCTCGACATGGACACGGTCAACTCGTCCGTGTATGGCCCCTTCCAAGGGAACGGCCTCGCCATCGCGGTCATCGACGGCGGGATCCTCGCCACCCATCCCGACCTGGCAGGATGCGAGATCAGCAGGAGAGAATACGTCGCCGCCGCTCGCGGCCTCGACGCGGGCCACGGAACAGCGGTCGCGGGCATCATCTGCGGCTCGGGTAGGATGTCGCGCGGGCGCTTCAAGGGGATAGCCCGCGAGGTCGAGCTCCTGGACTGCGTCGCGTTCGACGCGCGCGGGAGGGGCCTGCTCGGGGACGTCCTAGCCGCAGTTGATGGTGCCGTGGGCGCCGGGATCCGTGTTGTCTGCATGCCGTTCAGCTCGTGGCCGGGAACCGAGCCGTCGACCATCTTCGAGCACTACTTGCGCGTGCTTGTCGAGGCCCACTCTGTCGTGTTCTGCAGCGGGGCTGGCAACTCCGGGCCGCTGCAGGGAACGATCGGCATGCCTGGCCGCTTCGATTGCGTGCTCACGGCCGGCTCGACGTCGCCGGACTTCAAGGTCTCACGCTTCAGCGGCCGCGGGAGCCAGGCGCGGTCGGTACCCAAGCCGGACTTCTGCCTCCCCGGGGAGCAGGCCGTGTCCTTGAACGCCGAGGACAGCTTGTGGAAGGAAAGGATACTGGACGAGAACGAGCACTACGCGGTCTTCTCGGGCAATTCCGTTTCAGTCGCCATCCTCACGGGGCTAGTGGCCGGGATCTTGTCCGCGAAGCCGGACGCGAGACCCTCGGCCATCAAGCAACTCTTGACTGCATCATGCAAGAGGATGCGAAAGTTTGCGCCTCTTTCAGCGGGAAAGGGCATCGTCGTCGCGTCTTCCATCTTCCGGAACATGGACGTACTCTATGCTTTCGCCAAGAGGTTCCCCGTCGTCGCGCATGATGCCGCGTTCTTGTCATCGTTAATCCTCTTCTTCTCGATCACCACCGCCCTCTTGATCGCCTCCCTCTTGTCGTGATGTGGCACCCGGCGACTAGCGATCAACGCCATAGGATATAAAGGCTCGACAATTACACGATCCCGTGGTAATGAACATGACATCGGCATCGGGCCAGCACCGCGTTTTCTTGTACGACACGACGCTCCGCGACGGGTCACAAGGGGCAAACGTGAACTTCTCCGCGTCGGACAAGGTCAAGATCGTGGAGAAGCTCGACAAGCTCGGAATACATTACATCGAGCCCGGGTTCGCGGGATCCAATAAGGTGGACGACCAGGTGTTCCGCCAGCTCAGCACGATGGATCTCGGGGCCAGGATCTGCGCGTTCGGCATGACCCGGCGCCCGTCGTCCCAAGTCGAGGAGGATCCTTCCATAAAGGCGTTGCTGAAGGCCGGTACCCCCGCGGTGACGATCGTGGGCAAGGCCTGGGATCGCCACGTCGCGAACGTCCTTCGAACCACCCCGGAGGAGAACCTCGCCATGATAGCCGATTCCACGCGGTACTTGAAGTCCCAGGGGCGCGAGGTGATCTTCGACGCCGAGCACTTCTTCGACGGCTACAAGCAGAACCCGAAGTACGCCCTGGACGTGCTCAAGGCGGCCCAGAAGGAAAGGGTGGACTGGATCGTGCTCTGCGACACGAACGGGGGCGTCCTCCCGAGCGAGGTCGAGCGGATCGTGGACGGGGTACGGGGGGAGATAACGGCGCCGCTCGGCATCCACTGCCACGACGACTCGGGTGTCTCGCAGGCCAACTCGCTCGTGGCCGTCGTGCACGGGGCGTCACAGGTGCACGGCACGATCAACGGCCTCGGCGAGCGTTGCGGGAACTGCAACCTCACGACGCTCATCCCGAACCTCAAGCTCAAGATGGGCTTCACCGACGTGGTCACCGACGACCAGCTCAAGCGCCTCAAGGAGATATCCACGTTCATCTACGAGGTCGCGAACATGAAGGAGGAGGTTGGCCACCCGTACGTCGGTGCGAACGCGTTCACCCACAAGGGCGGGATGCACTCCGATGCCATCTTGAAGGATGTCGAGTCCTACGAGCACGTCGACCCGGGCCTCGTCGGCAACGAGCGCCGGATCAGCATCTCCGACCTCGCGGGCAGGGCCGCCATCTTCGAGAAGGCGAGGGAGATCGGCATCGACCTCGGGAAGGAAGACGAGAGGGGCAAGGCGATGCTCGCCAACATCAAGGCCCTCCAAGGCGATGGATTCGCCTACGAGTCGGCCGACGCGTCCCTGGAGCTCCTCATGAAGGGCACGGCGCACGACCCCGCGAACCCCGGCCAGCTCAAGCACAAGTTCTTCACGCTGGAACGGTTCCGGGTCATCACGGAGGTCAACGGCGACGGGCAGCCCAGGTCGGAGGCGACGATCAAGGTGCGGGTCAACGACCGCGACTTCCTCACGGCGGCGGAGGGGAACGGCCCGGTCAACGCGCTGGACAACGCGCTGCGCAAGTCGCTCGAGCACTTCTACCCGGAGATAAAAGGGATGGTGCTCAACGACTACAAGGTGCGCATCACCGACCAGGCCGGCACTGGATCCAAGGTGCGCGTGCTCATCGAGACCAAGGACGCCGGCAAGACCTGGACCACGGTCGGCGCGCACGAGAACATCTTATGGGCGTCGTGGATCGCCCTCGCCGATTCCATCTGCTTCAAGCTCCTGAAGGAGGTGGAAAGAAAGGGCTTCGGCTTGAAGTGAGGGGGGAAGGCTCACCCCAGGTTCTCCTGGAGGGCGTCCCGGAACTCCTTGCCGTGCTCCATCTCCATCTCGTGACCGAAACCGGGGAACAGCACCAGCTTGGCGCCGGGGATCAACGAAGCTGTCTCGCGAAACAGGGCCTCTGAATGGGCCTTGTCCGCCGTCCCGCCGATGACGACCGCCCTTGCCTTGATGGCTGGCAGATGCGCTTTCAAGGACTCGGCTGCGGACATGGCGCTCCCGAGGGCGTTCGTGAGCTCGGATATCGGGTTCAGCTTCCGCTTGGCCCGTGGCCAAGAGAGCCACGTCCCGACATTCGCCAGGCCCCGAAGCCAAGGGCGCGAGATCAAATCGTTCATCTTCAGAACGGCCGAAAAGACCTTTCCCCGCTCGCCGAGTTTCACGATTTCTTGGAGCGTGTCGACGAATCCAGGGGAGAACGCGTAAGCGGAATTGGTGAGGACGAATTTCTCGGTGAGATCCGGGAACTTTGCAGCGTACGCGATGGCGATCATACCCCCGAACGAGTTGCCGATGATCGTACTCCTTCCAAGGTGGTTCCGGATGGTTCCGGCCAGCTCGCTAGCCAGATCATCCAGCTCGAAGCCGGCTCGCAGCCCGCGGGGGTAGCCGAGGATGTACATGGTTTGGTTGGGCGCGAGCAGCCTCGCCTTCGCCTTGCCCCGGGCCAGGCCATCGGCGTCCACGGCCGTCAGGAATGCCCCGCCACCGCTGAAGTACACCAGCCTTTGGTTCCCACGGCCGACCCTCACGTAGGGGATCTTGCCGTCGAATTTCCCCGACTCGATATCACCCGTGCCTTCTCCAGGAGCCATCCTCGTTCGTACCTCGCCCGAGCAAGACCCCGAGGGCTGCGTTGTCCGCGTCTCCGGGGATCAGTGTATCAAGACCTCCGTAGCAAGGTTTTTCCTCGCTTCTTCCACGATTTTCTCGAACATGCCTTGCCCATAGATTGAAGAGACCTTGTCTCGGAGCGCCGCGAAAATCTTGGCCTCCTCCGGTTCCGTGACGTTCACGTCCACCCAGAGGAGCTTTCGACCGATAGGCCGAAGCAGCCCTGGGTTGACACTCACCATCTCAGCCGCAGGGAAGTAGTTGACCAGCAAGTTGAGCACGCCCTGGAGGAGGGTCGGGGAAACCCGCTCGCACCACTTCTGCAGGTCCTTCTCCTTGCCCCGCCGCCACTTCTCGAAGAAGCCGTCGAACCCGGAGAACTCGGTGGTATCAAAGATCTTCCCCTCGTGCAGTTGCCTCCGGTATTTTGCAAGGAAGGCACAGATGATATACTCCATCACCGATTCGATTTCCTTGATCTTGTCATTGGAATCGACTAGACCGATGAAAGAATACCCCTCTATATTCCGGTACAAGATCTTGATGTCGTGCATGGTCATCTCGCTGATACCGCCCGACGGGTCGGCCACTAGCTGGCGCGAGAACGATTGAATGGCAGAGAGGAACCCGGCCAACAAGGTCGGTGCCATGGCGAGCTTCGTCGCGGCCAGGTTGGAATAGATGGGGGTTCCGCCCGGTGCCATCACGATGAACCCGTTCAGCCCCACAAGCGTCGACGCCCCATGCCGTGATGCCGATGATTGGAGACCATGGAGTGGCCGTCGAGCCCCGGGCTATTAAGCGTTGTCCTTACTTGCGAAAAAAAAACGTGTTGGAGGGGGAGGAAGGAGGGGGAGGGTGGTGGTTCTCACGGCTGCAATAGCGAATCCGTCTCGACGTTCTTCTTGACATCGCGCTCGAGCGATTCGAACGTGCCGGGGCCGTAGATGATCTCGGTCTTCTGCTTCAGCTCGGACAAGATGCGGTCTTCCTCGCCTTGCTCGATACGCGAATCCACCCAGATCAGCTTCTTGCCGATACCCTTCAACAAACTAGGGCTTATCTTGATCAGGTCGGTGGAAGGAAAGAAGTTCACCAGCTTATTCAGCGTTCCTTGCAGCACGGTCGGGCTCGAGTTCTCGATGAACTTCTGCAGATCCTTCTCCTTGGCGAGCCGCCATTTCTCGAAAAACAAGTTGAAGCCCGAAAGCGCCGACATCTCAATGATTTGCCCTCCGTGCAAGTACTTGCGGTACTTGGCGAGGAAGATGCAGATCAAGTGCTCCATGATCGGCTCGACCGACTTCAAGCTGTCGTTCGCTTCGACCAGGCCGATGAAGTTGTAGTTGTCGAGGTTCCGGTAGAGGATCTTCATGTTATGCATCGTCATCTCGCTGATACCGGAGCCCGCGTCGTCCATCAACTGCTTCGAGAAGGACTGAACGGCCGAGAGGAAGCCCGTGATGAGCGCTGGATCCACGGCCAGCTTCGTGTAGTGCACGTTGCAGTAGATGGGCGCGCCGCCCGCGTCCATGACGATGAAGCCGTTCAGCCCCATTTCCTTCACGACGAGAAACTGGTGGAGATCACGTTGATGCCCTTGATTGCGCCCATCGCAATCAGCAAATAGCTCGCGAGGAAAGCGAAATCGTACCAGTTGAACATCTCATCAACGGCATTGATGTAACCTAACCAGTACATGCTATCCGCCACGGTTGTCAAGATGAGGCCGGTCAGGACTAGGATCCACGCGACATTAATCTTGCCATGACGGAGCTTTGCCGACACGATGAACACGCATGCCAGGAGGAATATGTCAAGGATCGGATACAACACGCCTGCAAGCACGTAGATGATGCTCGGATCCTCCGCGAACAAGAACTCGATGGTGGGCCACAAGACGAAAATGGCGATTGCCAATCCTACGAGCACGGACAAGATGACGACGACCACTTTCTCCAACTTACCGAGTGCCACCTTGAGCAGGCGAACTTGAACGATGAGCCCGATGGCCAGGGGCGCGTATGCAGCGTAATAAAAGAAGTCGGCAGCCGATGGAAACGGATATGGGGCGTTTTCATCCAAGACGAGTAAAAAGTCGTACCCGTAGTAGATGATCTCGCCGGCGAGCCAAAGAAGCAAGCCGATGCCCATCAACGTCCAGACCTTCCCCATGGACGAGGAGAACTTATACGTGCCACCAAGGACGAGCAAGAGGATGCCGGCCAAGGCTATTGACGCTATGATAACGAACGAGGAGAGCGAGAGCGGGATGAGGGCGCCCGTTTCGGCGAACCAGCTCGCACCACAGACCCAGATCACCACAGCGGCGGCGATCCAGCCCGCCAGTGCCCCGATCGCGCCCTTCGCCCCGGTATTCGAAATCTTCATGCTACTCTCGTCTCCACAATCGGTCGCGTTTCTCTAAATGAGTGATGTATCACGAGTATTTCTATCTTTTAGCCGCCACCAGAGTGCAAGAACGGCCGCCCCTTTCGAAAGAGCGGTTTTATTCATTCGAGCATAGGTTGCACATATCCGGCATTCCATAAGCGAGAACCGATATCTATGAAGACCATCAAGCTGGGCATCCTCGGATCGGGCTTCCTCCAAGACTTCCACATGCAGGCCTACAAGGAACTGGGGAACGTGGAGGTCGTGACGGTCGGCTCGTACACGAGGGAACACGCCGAGAAGTTTGCGATGAAGTGGGGGATCGGGCACGTGCATTGGGGCAGCGATGCGATCGACAAGGTATGCAGCACGAAGGAGATCGACGCCGTGTCGATCGGCATCCCGAACGACCTGCACGCGAGGGCAGCGACGCTTGCGGCGGAGAACGGGAAGCACGTGATCTGCGAGAAGCCGCTGGGGCGCACCGCCGCTGAGGCGAGGGAGATGCTCAAGGCGGTCGAGAAGGCGGGCGTGATCCACTGCTACGCGGAGAACCAGGTCTTCTTCCCGCTCTACCAGTACGCGTACGAGGCCGTCAGCAACGGGGCGCTCGGCGCGCCCTACTGGGTCAGGTCGCGGGAGGCGCACGGCGGGCCGCACGCCGCGCACTTCTGGGACGTCGACAGGTCGGGCGGCGGGGTGGCGCTGGACATGGGCTGCCACTGCGTCGAGGTCGCCAGGAAGGTCTTCAACAACGACGTGCCCGTCGAGGTCATGGAATGGGGCGACCTGGTCGTGCACAAGGACAAGACCAGGGGCGAGGACAACTGCCTCATCGTCGTCCGGTACAAGCACGGCCAGATCGGGCAGGCGGAGAACTCCTGGAGCACCAGGGCGGGCCTCGACCTGCGCATGGAAATACACGGGAAGGAGGGGGCCTTGTTTGTCGACCCTACCCGCGAGACGGGCATCAAGATCTTCAGCGCCCGCGGGGCGGGGTACACGGTTGAAAAGGGCGAGGGCGACAAGGGCTGGCTGTTCCCGTGCCCCAACGAGTATATGGTCTATGGTTATTACGACGAGCTCAAGCATTTCACGCAATGCATCGCGGACGGGAAGATGCCCATCGAGACGTTCAAGGACGGCGTGGTCGTGAACGCGATCCTCGACGCGGGGTACAAGTCTGCCAAGGAGAAGAGATGGATGCCCGTCGAGTTGTAGGCACCAACGCTCTGCCGGCGGTCGGCTTCGAATCGTTTTCTCCCACCACTGCTTCCATGCATCATGTACCAATTCCACGGCCAGCTCGGCACCCCATCGGCGGGCAAGCCCCGGTATCTCTCGAACCTCCTAGAAAAGCGCACGAAGCGCCTCGCGCGGTGGTACGCGTACATCAAGCGGAACAAGGCGCTCGGCCAGGCCCTGTCGATCCTGTTCGGGGCCCTGGAGCTTGCCATCGTGGAGGTCGTCCGCATGACGAGCAAGATGCTCCCGTCAGTGCCTGCCCGGTTCATGCGGTTGGTGGATGGCAAGTGGGGGTCGCGGATCGTCCCGTTGAACGTGAAGATCGACGACGTGGGCACTGCCGTGCTGCCCAGCCAGCAGATCCTCGAGATCGCGAGGCGCACGCCCATCCGATCCCTCAACTGGTGCTATTGCTACCACACGTATGGCAAGAAAGGCCCCGGCAAGCCAGACAGGTACTCGTGCCTCGCGCTCGGCTGGGGCCAGAACATGCAGGCCATCGATGCCATGGCCGCGCATGACCCGCAAAAGAGGATCTCCAAGAACTTGACGTACGAAGAGCTGGAACGAAAGCTCGTCGAGTGGAACGACCAGGGCTACGTGCACCAGCTCATCTTCTTCCCCTCGCCCGACTATTTCTATATCATTTGCGCATGCCACCCGGACTTCTGCCTGACCCTCTCGAACACGAAAAAATGGGGGTTTCCCGCGGTCGTCAAGTCGGACTTCATCGCAGCGTGGGACGCGGGCAAGTGCCAGCAGTGCCGGACGTGCTTGCGGCGCTGCCATTTCGGTGCCATGCACGAGGCGGGTGGAAAAATGACTTTTAACCCGAAAGCGTGCCTTGGATGCGGCCTGTGCGTCACGAAGTGTCCTTCCGGAGCACTCACGCTGAGACCGCGTAGACCGTGATAAGTAAAAGCCCATGGTTCCGATCGACATGCGGGCATCAGCGGATATCCTTGGCCACGCTTGCTCGTCATGCGTAGACATACCGTAGTCTGGATGAATCTGGACCTGATGTCCAAGTATTTCCCGGCTCGAAAAAACGGTCGATTAACATTCTGGTGTTCAATCCTTTTATTTTCCCCGCCGTTCTGCTTTATCACGCGCCGCGAGCGAACTGATTAGCGACCCTCTGTCCACAAATGGTGAACCTTCAAGGACTGCGTGGTCGTGAACGCCATCCTCGACGCCGGGTACAGGTCGGCCAAGGAAAAGAGATGGATGCCCGTCGAACTATAGAAGTACACCTCTTAAGACGTCATCCATCATTTTTTTTCTCGAAGCTAACTTAACCACCATAAAAACGCGAGAAACGCCTCACGCGGTGGTACGCATGCTCCAAGCGGAACAAGACTCTACGCCAGGCCTTGTTGACCCTGTTCATTGCAAATCACTTCACCTATGCCGATGTCGACACCAGATGCAGCAGAGAGACTCTTGTTCATGTTTGGTGGATGCGAGTTTAACAATGATAACATGTAGGTTTTTTCTATGAAGATCAGTTGTTCACGGGATAATATTCGTGGTTTTCGAGTCTGGTTCTTATTCGGAATACTCACGATTCTTCCATCGCTTCTTTCCATCTCTCCCGGAACTCAAGGTGGTCCAACAAAGAGCGCATCGACCATGAGCGCTTCGGCTATAAACGCATCTATCCTGTGGACATCACCACCTGCGATGGGGGACGTGCGAACAAGTACCTTATCTCATGGTGATGTCGACGGGGATGGATTCAAAGAGACTATCTGGATTATAGATAATACCGAGCTGTATTGTTTATCTCACGAAGGAGATTCGAAATGGGGCTCCGGGATGGGTAATGATCGTAGGTGTCCACCTTTGGTCATCGACATCGACGACGACGGTAAATCGGAAATACTGCACGCAGGCAATATATACACAGGATCCGCCATAACTTGCTTGTATGGAACGAACGGCACGATCAAGTGGCGAACGCCGATCAATCCATCAAACAACCAATACGACAATCGCCTGGCTGCTGCAGATATCGACGGGGATGGCCAGGTCGAGATCGTGTACACGACGTCAGACTCGACACTTGGTAAACTCGGGTGCCTTGCAGGTCGAACGGGGTTGGAAAAATGGGAAATCACCACCACGTTGAATCTCTCGGGTCCAATGATCCTGGATAACAAGACAGCAGGAGGATTTCCCTTGATTGTCACGGGGTCTTCACAAGGGAACGCCACGTGTTTTTCTAATACTGGTACGATGATTTGGAACCATCATGTCGAACAAATGATATCGCCGGAAGGTTTAGGCGACGTGGATAACGACGGTATCGTCGACATCATCATGCACTCTGCCAATACATTATGTTGCATTGCCTCGAATAATGGAAGCATCAAGTGGCAGCGATCGTGGCCTTTCAAAAATTTGAAGAATATCGGTCTAGCGGATGTCGACCGGGACGGGCAAATCGAAGTGGTCATCGCTGTGCCTGGCAATGCAACTTGTTTTTCGGCCAAGGATGGGCAAAAAAAATGGTCGACCCCATGCGCAATAATGCAAGGTTGTCGGAATCTCGTCCTTTGCGACGTTGACAGCGACGGTATAATCGACGCGTGCATCTTGGAAAGCACGTGTATTGCAGCACTTTCGGGCATGAATGGAAGCAGGAGCGTCGTGATGCTCCAGGGAGCTTATCCGGGCTTGAGCATAAACGACGTGAATATGGACGACAAGCTGGAATTCTTTACCGTCTTCGGAGTACCAGGGATGCATATTTTTTATTACACCGAATGTGATACTACTGATTCCTTGGCGTGGTCCCGGCCAGGGCCGTGGCCGTGCTGGGGCGGGTCGAATTCCCGTTCCCAAGCGTATATCGACTCGGATAACGATACCCTTCCCACCGACCACGAGCTGGATTTACTACTTGATCCTTCGGATAGCGATACGGATGGTGATGGCATCGACGATGGCACGGAAATCGCCATGCACACGGATCCCTTGGATCCGCAAGATCCGCCGACAGGGGAATTGCGGATCTCGCATCCTGCCGACGTCAGCTACGAGTATCAAGACGAGGGCAATGACCTCACGTGGGTGATCACTGACAATTCAATTGGAGCGGCGAACTACACCATCACTTGCGATGGCGAGCCCGTTGCCAGCGGCAACTGGACGAGCGGCTCATCAATACAGATCAGCGTCGATGGCCACTGTATCGGAACGTACAATTATACCATCGTCGCAAGCGATGGCCTAGGCGGCACGGTGCAAGACTCGGTGATCGTCATTGTCCATAACGTTTCTCCTGCCGTGTTGCATCCAGCGGACATCACCTACCCACGTGGTTCAACGGGCAATCGCATCACGTGGGTGATCACCGACAACTCCACGTGGATGGCAATCTACACGATCCTTCACGACAACGAAACAGTCGATGCTGGAAACTGGACAAGCAACATACCGGTAATCATCTCGGTTGACGGTCTCAATGTCGGGACTTATTTCTTCATGCTCATCGCATACGATGGCCTCGGTGGCATCGTGGAAGACAGCGTGACCGTGACCGTTGTTTCAAGCTCCACGGAAGTCATCTTTGATGCATATTTATGGTTCTCGATTCTCGCCGGCTTCTCGATGCTCGGTATCGGCATCATCTTGGTGGGGTTGAAGGTGAAGCGGGCACGATAGAGAAGAGATTTTTGATCCACCATGCATATACCTGCACGAAAACTCGCGCAGCCTTTTTCATGCTTTATTTTATCATTTCCACGATGCTCTAATCGCTTGATCACGCGGCGCTTAGTGAACATTGGTGGGAAATCGGCGATCCAGTGCGGGATGTCCATGACAGGGCCGACAGCGGTCACCTTGCGCTTGTCCCGCATCGCTTCGATAACATCGTCGAGCTTGTTTGATACCGCATCGACCAGCATGTAGAACTTACAGAAGAGCACGCGGGAATGGCAATCAGACCCCGCGTACCGGCACAGGCCATGGAGCGGCCCGAGGCCATGCTTGACCAGTTGGACCGCGTTGAGCGGCGTGGCGCCGTTGTAGTACTCGAACCCGTCGACCCGCTTGGGTTTCCCGCGGTCGTCAAGTCGGACTTCATCGC
>JAFGBX010000406.1 GCA_016932935.1 Promethearchaeota archaeon
GCCCTCGGAGAAGTGCTCGTCGGTCAGGCCCGGGATGACCGGGGGGGTGCCACGGCAGTCCTGCACGACGACGTGGAAGCCGAGCCCGACGTAGTCGTCGACCGATCCCTTGGAGAGGATGCTGCCGTATGGCGTGCGGAAGAGGACGACGGGCCGGGCATCCCACGTGTTCTGCCGGTAGACGACCGTGTTCAGTCTTGTCCCGTCGGTCATCCCCAGCTGCACCTTCTCGAACCCGATGGCCTGGGGGAGCGTGTAGAGGTAGGCGCCGCAGTACAGGCCGAAGAACACGACCCACATTATCAAGAGTACTTGCCAGACACGGCTGCGGCGCCGCTCGAACGTCCATTCCTTCTTCTTGATCGCCGACGCGAGCGCGACGCCGAACAAGATGGAGAACAGCGCGACGGGAACCCCGATGACGACCCCGTAGATCGTGAACTCGATCGAGACGCCGTATGCCAGCGATTGGAAGGTGACCGTGTTGATCTGGGGCACGAGGAAGAAGACGAGCGCGGAAGTGACCCCCAGTGCGATGCCGATGGCCAGCAGCCACATCCACACCTTGCGGTTTCGGAAGAATAGAGTCTTCATGCTTTGGCAATAGGACAAACAAGGAGAAAAACGTGCTCCCGATACATCAACACGTCATTTCGGTGTCCTTGCCTTGGCGGCACGGCTGGTCTGCTTGTCGATCTGCCAAAGGTAATCCTTTGTCTTCTCTTCCTTGATGAAATGATCGTACTTCTTGTTGAACTCGATTAGCACCTCGTTCTGGCGGGGCTTGATGAACTCGTAGCCATCGGCGATCGCCTCGTACATGACGGGAACGGGGCCGAGCACCTCCCCGTCGACTTGATACGAGTAGGGCTTCGTCTCCGGGTCGAGCATCTCCACCTTGATGCGCTTGCTCTCGAAGGAGTGGATCGCCGGCAAAGACAAGTGTTGCTTGTAGTACATCTTGGTGAAGTTGAGCATAACGCGGAACTTGCTCATCTCACCGAGAATGACCACATGGAAAGTGCCGTCGTGGATGCACGCCTCGGGGCACATGTACATCCAGCCCCCGTAACTGGGACCGTTGCCGACGGCGGCAAGGATGGCCTGGCCTTCGAACGTGTCGCCATCCATCGAGACCTTGATCTCCTTGTCCTTGAAGTACGTGGCCGTGGCTATCGTGGCGACGACGTAGTTCCACGTGCCGCTGAACCGCTTCGTCCCCTTGTTCGCCCGCCGGGTCACCTCGGCGTCGAACCCTTGCGAGCCGATGCCGATGAAATACCGCCTCTCGCCGGCGCCGTTCGTCACGAGACCGATGTCGCAGGTCTCGGAGAACCCCTCGGAGATGACCTCGCACGCCCGCTTGATGTCGGGCAGGACGCCGATGGCACCCGGAATGTCGTTGCCGCTACCCATCGGGATGAAGCCGACCAGCGGCTTCTTGCCGGACGAGATGGCACCGTTGAAGACCTCGTTGCAGGTGCCGTCCCCGCCACAACCGATGATGCGATAGCCATCGCTGGCTAGCTCTCGGGCGAGCGGGATCGCGTGCCCAGGGTATTCGGTTTGCTTTGTCTCGAACGAGACCCCGAGCTTCTCGAGCGTGGCGAGCGCGAGCCGGAAGCTTACCTTCGACCTGCCCGCCGCGCTTGATGGGTTGTATATAAGGGCGAAATCCTTCATGACGTGCCTAGCACGGGACGAGTGCCCTTTAACCTTGATAGGGGGCGTGATCTCGCGTCGGAGCAACAAATGAGATGGGAAAGAGAAGCAGCGGTTCAACCTTCGTAGCCGAGGATGTCGAACGCCTTGCTGAGGTACATGCTGTAGGCATGGTCGCACGTCGTGCCGGCTGGCACGGGGACGAGCGTTATTCCCTTCTGGCTATTATTCCGGGCACTGATGAGGTCGCCGGGGAGCAACCAGATCCTGCTCGCCTTGCATACAGGACACGTCACGCGGCGCTGGATCTGGACATTCCCTTGATGGGTATTGCCATCACGCGTCGCGGCCATCCCAACGGGTACCTTCTGGGTTTGCATTATCTTGGCGATCCACGTGGACTTGATGGCTTGTTCCTTCTTTCGATCGTAGAGGACATATCGATCGTAGATGTTCCACGTGGCCAGCGCGATGGCCGCGTTTCCGGACACGAATGCAAGGAGATTGCACGTGATTTCGAGCGTGACTGTGGATGCCACGTATTGGTTCAGCAACGCGAACACGACGTTGGTGATGATGTAGAGCGCTATCCCGAGCATGAGTCCGAAGCGGTTCTTGATGGCCTTGACAAGGAAGAGGCCCACCAGGCTGATTGCAACAACGGCACTAGACACGACCGGTGCATCTACCATCGTGTCACCGATCTGCACCATGAACGTCAATATGAAGATGTACCAGATCCACGGGAGCCCGTAGTGCTTCCGCTTGCCCGTGGCGTAGAGCGAGAAGTGGAGCAGGACGGCGAGCATGCCGAAGGATACGATCATGTCTATGCGCAAGTTCTTCGGGAAGATCGGTTCTTGCAGTCCCATGACGTCCAAGAGCAGATATTTCACGACAAAGCCACCCGCTTGCAGGAAGACGAGCACGACCATCATCTTGACGAAGTTATCGCTCGTAGCATTGTAGGTAGCTCTGTTCTCTCGGACGAGGGGGAGGATGGCGATGACGAAGAGGGCAACGCCAAAGCTCCATGCGATCCAGAGCAAGATGTCGTGTTCCATTTCAGTGCACCTCCGCGACAGGTTCTGCCGCCACGGGAGCCGCGTTCTTTCGCAGTCGCAAGTTGAAGGGCTTGAACAGCCCGGTGGCGTAATAGATGCCGAAACCGTAGGAGATGAGGGACGTAGCAACTACCATAATAGACTCGTCCTCGACGCCCACCAAGTTGAGCACGATCCCTAGGAACAAGAACGAGTAGAACATCGCCAGTCCAAGGGCATAGTTGTCCTTCAGCCTGATACTCGCGATGTACAACAAGATCAAAGCGGCGATACCCCCGATGTAGATATAAAACGGGAATATTTCTGAGTGCCCACCGCTCACGAAGTAATAGATGATGATCGCCGCCATCGTGTAGGCCGGGGCGAACTGTAGCTGTTCGATGCCGAATATGTAGAACACGAACGATAGCCCCAACGTGACCGTCAGCGCGGTCGGTAGCGTGTTGATGGCAAGACCTTCGTCGCTGCTAGATAGGTAGAAAGGTGAGGTGGTTGGCAACCAATCCATCATGAAAATGAAGTTCGCGAAACCGCTGAGGAATTCGATGAAGAAAGCAATCAGCACGAGTTTCTTGACCACCGTGATCTTGCCTCGCTGATTCCGTTCTTGAACCATCCGGTGTGCATGCGATATCATCATGATCGGCATTGCGATGAATTGAAGGTACACAGAAAGGATATCGGATGACGATAGCGCTGCCATATCAGAATGCACCTTGAAATTCTTTTAGATCCTTCTTGAAAATATTCAGCTTGTTCATCTTGATGATCTGGGGAATATCAATAACGACATCGTCGATCTTGATCTTTTCAGACTTGTTAACGCCGTTGTAAATGCGTTCCATCATCTGGACAAACATCGTCGGGCGCATCTGGTACAGATCGCCGCTCTCGTCTAGCGACCTCGCGATCTCCTTGAACAATGCTTCCATCTGGTCGATATGCACTTTCTTGTCCGACACGATGATAGAAATCGATGCAAGATCATCACGCAGGCTTTCACGTTCAGCCTTGACCTTGAACGTGTAGGACAAGATATGCATCCCCGCGATCTTGTCCGAGCGGAATGTGCCGGGCACCGCGCCTTCAGGAAGAGCCTTGTTGATCAGCTCGGCCTTGTCCCCGATGACCGCCGGATAAGCACCAACAAGCTCGGGATCGCTGCCTTCGAAGCCTCCCAGGCGGGTTATCGTGACATTGTCGATGTATGCCATGGACATCCCCGAATTGCTTGGATCAAGGATAGGAGAGTGGAGGGAACAGCCATCACATGATGTTCGTCACGTAATGCTCCACGTGGAACGACACTGTGTTCTCATCCGCCGTGGCGCATGACGACTCGAGATGGCCGAGCAAATCACCGAGGGCGATCTTCGATTGGTCGACAGTGACACCGAGCTCCTTGTACCAGAGCAATGAACCGATGAAATGGGCGCTACGAGCGACGATGAACGTGCCATTTTGCTTGCTCTCGAACAAGATGAATTGCGTGGCTATTTCTCCGGGGAGTTTCATCTGGGAGAACTGGGTGATCGCCGCGAGGAAGCCGCCTTCCAGGGCTACCCGCTCGAATCGGTTCTGATCCATCTCCGTGATGATTGGCACACCGCCATTCGTGTACACCGAGACCGCGCCAGCAAAGTTCAACTTTTGGATGTGCTTTCCCGTGAGGAGCGAGTAAAACTTGCTGAACGCGGTTGCCATGCCATAGCCGGTCTTGGCCGACACTTCCAGTATTTCGAAGTTCTCGACGTCGAGTAGGTTGAAACCCTGGATGATTTCGCGCATGGACGCCGCACCCGGCACATCGTGCTTGTTGGCCAATATAAGGAGCTTCAAGCCCTCTTTCTGGATGGCCGGCAGAACCTTCTGGAACTCGGCCTTCGCCTCTGGGAACCTGTGGGGAGCTGCCTTGTCGATGACGAAGACCACGCACTTTGCGGTCTTCATCTCACCGAACCAAAGGTCTCGGAACGACTGCTGGCCACCCATATCGAACATGGAGATGCGTGTTCCCTCTATGTCGATCTCAAGTTTTCGCTTGCCCATTGTAGGCGTGTGGTTGATGAATCGACCCTCACGGAGGAAGTCGATTATGGTGGACTTGCCGGCTGAATCAAGCCCGATGAACACCGCTTTCGCATCGGTTTTTCGCTTGAATATCGAGAATAGGCTCATGTTTCATCATCAACATTGTCTATTTAGACATGGAACCGGTGTACAAGAACCGACACCGAATGGCAAGTTTTGTTACGACTAACTTGTATAAAAACGTTCTTGTTGTCACGACATCATTGGAAATATTAGTTCATTTGTAGTTGGATCCACACGGACGTGATTCATTAAAAGGATTTGTTAGTTAAGAATAGGTGTGCGAGAATGATTGTTGCACATCAATAATTTCATCCCAAGGCAAGAAGGGCCATCAAGGATCAATCACGTGAGGAGCGATAGTATGCTTGCCCGCATGCTCACGTGATGGCGAACGGGATGCTGAACATGACGACGTAGGCGCAGCATATGCCCAGATGCAAGAACGCGAACCCGCCGCCTACCTTAAGCAGCCGTTTGTAGGAGAAGTTGGGAACGTTGTATTTCTTGTTCAAGTTCAGCGTCATCATGTCGCAAGCCGCGCCTTGAGGCAGGAAGTTGCCCCCCAGGTTCACGCCCAGGAGCAAGGCGACCGCCAGGGGCGTCATGGGGAACCCGAAGCCCGTGATCAAGTAATCGAGAATCGGCAGGAAGATCAAGACGGTCGGGCTGTTGGCCAGGAAGGCCGACATGACGCTGGAAAAGATAAGCACGAGCAAGCTGGCCAGGATGACGCTGTTTCCCACCATGAGCTGGATCCCGGCGCCGAGGAGGGCGATGAACCCGAGGCTCTGGAGGGCACCGATCACGATGAAGAGCGACGCGAAGAAGAATATGACGTCCCACTCGATCTCCCGGACGATGTCTTGCATGTTGTTACGCGACGCGAGCAGCAGGAAGACGCCGAAGAGCAAGGCGAACACGAGCGGGGGCACGTCCTGGAAGATGAAGAGGCAAGTGAACATCCCGACCAGCCCGAGCGAGGCCGTGTAGAAGCGCCGCTTGCTCCGGACGACGACGCTCGCGTCTAGTAAGTCGAGCAAGAGCACCTTCCGCTCGCCATGCACCTTCGGCTCCCTATTGATGTAGAGCCGGTCGATCAAGAGGAGGGTGACGACGAGAACGGCAAAGGAGAAAGCCAGCAAATATGACGTGTAGAAGCCCATGCTCAGACCAAAGAAGGCCGAGATGATGATGTTCTCCCCGCTGCTGAACGGCGTCAGGATCGACCCGATGTTGATGCAGATGGTCAGGCCGAGGCTGTATGTGCCCGCGGGGACGTCCAGGATCCGGCACGTCTTGATGATGAGCGGCACGAACAGGATCGACACGGTCACGTCTGCGATGAACGCTGCCATAACCGTGCCCAGGGTGCAGATCAAGTAGAAGAACACGCGCTGGTTTCCCTTGGTGGCGCGGATGACCTTGATGGTCACGTACTCGAACACGTGCTCCTTCTCCGCCACGAGAACCGCCAGCTGCATGCCGAAGATGAAGACGAGTGGTTGGAACTCGATCGTCTCCAGCGGGTTGAACGGGTGCGGGCTCGCGAACACGAGGAGGAGGGTGACCACGAGCGCCCCGATCACCGAAATGCTCACGTAATCCCACTTCTCCTTGGAGATCGAGCCGATGATGAGGGCGAGGATCCCGAGAACCACGATTGTGAGGGTCACGTCGTCGAGCAACAGCGATCAACCACTGAAAAATCGAAGTGCTATTGTGATGTGATAGAGCACACCTTCACTTATGTAGTTTGCGGGGCTTGCTAGAACATCCAGCAGCACGGGCAGCATACCGGCCGTCTCGCCACCAGCCAGGGCATCCTCCTCCGGGTGGTGCTTCTCGGGCTCCACCTCGTCCGGTTCCCACACGTGACTGAGCCGGTCGAACCCGCGTCTACCCTACGTCCTCTCGCCTTTAAAGCCACCCTCGCCTTCCTTCCGCTCCACGCTTTCCACACTCCAGCCGAGAAGGAATCGGGAAGGGAGATCGCCCGCATCTCTTGGGTCGACGACGCGCTGTAGCGCGATCTCCACGGGTGGCCCGCGAACCATGGTTTCGCCCCGGCTATCCGTGTTCACCTCGGCTTGCCGTACCGCAGTTGGAGGGACTTGCACTCGTAAGGATCGGCGGCATCAAGAAAAAAGAGTCGGAAAGTAGGGGCTCGCGGCCGCGCTTTTCAAGGCATGTTCCAGCCTTGGGGAGCCGATGGTGCGTGTCTGCCCCACGGATACCCGGGGGCTGCCGCCCGGCACCCAGACTCGTTCCCGAACGCGCCTCCCCGAGACGAGGGCGAGCC
>JAFGBX010000407.1 GCA_016932935.1 Promethearchaeota archaeon
GGATGAGGGTTTCCTCTTCGGCGTGGAAAACAAGATCACGAAAGACCTTCGCAGGGACGTGATGGCCGGGATCGCCGAGAACAAGAAGTTGAAGGGTGCGCTCGCGGAGAAGGAGGCCACGATCCAGGAGAAGGAATACTTGACGATCCAGGAGAAGGATCCAGGAGAAGGAAAACTTGGCCTTGATGTCCAAGTTTAACTAAGCTTGAAAATAAAGGTCTCATTTCCGTGGGTGTTCTTTCATAAAGAACTCATCATCGGGTAATGGGATTCTCGGCCGTTCTTGTACGATTTTCAGCAATCTATTCTTGCTATCGATACATTGCGTGATCAAATGATCATCTATGATCTTCTTCATGTCATAATCGGCTTCGATTCGGGCATCTCTTAGAAAATTGAATTCAAGGATAAATTCGTCGTCTGCAATTCTTTTTAGTTCCTTAACAACCCACGAATGATATCTCGCCAACTCCGACTTAGGAACGATGGTCTTATATTGCTGCTGTACCCAATGCAAGATCCCGTAATAGATTCTACGGATTCCCGTCCGAAACAAGGATTCATGCAATTTCGATGGTACATCCGTGCTGGATTCCATCAAGTATTCGGAAAATGAAATAAAATCACGAGGATCCATGAGGCCATCATTCCAGCTTGAACAAGATGATGAATTCCCTTTGAAGCTCCCGCAGTTCCATGAAATCGGAGAGATTCTTCGATCTTGACGCAATATATTCTTTTAAACCCCGTGCAAACCGTTCATGGAGGATCGAGCGAGAAAAGCCTTCGACCGTTGGAACGTGGATCTCGATCCGGGGTTCAGGAAAATCCAGGTCTGGATCCTGGAACAATGAGAACTCGATCTTCTTTGGCATGGTGGGATAGATGGTGGGGAATATACCTTGCATAAAATCGTATAGGATATCCTTGAACCGTGCCACTTTCTCGCGGCTTTCAAGCAATTCTTGAAAGGCGTTCGAGTATTCACACGATAACTCCATAGGATCCATTTCCAAATCGGGACTAATATCATTTTCGGGAATCATTCCGGGAGACCAATCGAACTAACGTGGTGGTGTAGATCATGGTAGGGGAGCTACGTGAAACCGCATGATGATTCTATGTGGGATAATAAGGGAAGGTGAAGACCAGCCCTTGTAACGTCGTGTACCGCCAGCTCAAGACGGCCGGCGAGTACTGGGCGGTCACCCGCGACGCGGAGGAGATTATGGTCGCGCCCGAGACGCCCAAAGACAACGATCTCGTGTGCGTAATCAGCGACCAAGAAGGTTACGCCAAGCTCTACAGCCAATTCATCGGCCCGATGTCCCGGGCGAACTCGCAGCCCTTGAAGATCCAATTCCCCTTTCTTGCCGCCATCAACTCCCACCTTTATCAAATCACGAAGCCGTCTCCCGGTAATTGATTTTTACGCTAAACCGAGTATCTCGTGTTCCCGATTAGAACTCGCTAAATGAGTTTTCGAATGCCCGAAGCTCCTTCTTGATCTCGTTCAGCGCTTGCATTTCCTCGTCCGTCGGCGGTTCAGCCTCGAGGATGTCCTTTTCTATAACCCCGAGACGTCGCCTGACGTCTCTTTCGAGCTTGTTTATCTTCTGGCGCATCGCGAAGAACTTGATCAGCTTGAACTTCAAGCGGGAGATCGGCTGCTCCCATTCCCTTGCGAAACCACCGTTCTCGATGTGTTCGAGGATCTCCTTCATCTTTTCTTTCACCGGCAGCGACAGGAACTTGATGCCACGGGACATGGCCCCGTACTGGCTCGTCTGCGAGTGGAAGTTGGTCTGCTTGACCAGACCGACGTCGCCCATCTTCTGGTACGTGTACGACATCTCCCCGGACATGTACATCTCCACGAGGACCGCCTCCGGCGGGTACCCCGCGTCGACCAGCGTCGATATCGCGCTCAGCAGCACCCGGCCGAAGGCCGGGCCGAAGGCTTGCTCGTTGAACAGGTCGAGCACGGCCTCTTGCTTGAACGTGACGTCGATGGCGCCCTTGACCAGCGAGCCGACGCCCTTTGCCAGCGCGAGCAGCACCGCATTGGCGTTCCCCGACCGGTCGGTGTGGACGTGGACGAAGCTGAAGAACCCTTTCTTGTTCAAGAAGCATTCCCGGACGCCCACGCCGATCATGCGAGGGGCAATGAGGAGCACGTCGGCATTGGCTGGCAGCTCGATTAAACCGAAAGCGACGTTGTACCCGCTGGCAAACACGATTGCCGCATTGTCCTTGAGATTTTGTCGCACGTCTCGCTCGAACACGTCCCCCATAACCTCGTCCGGAACCAACAAGAAGGATACGTCGGCCAGCTGCACGGCTTCGCCGATGGGATGCACTTCGAACCCGTCCTTCTCGGCCCTGGCCTTGTAGGTATCGTCCCGGTTCCCGACGATGACGTGCAGGCCCGAGTCCCGCATGTTCAACGCTTGCGACCGGCCCTGGTTGCCGTAACCGATCATCGCGATGGTCTTGCCGTTCAGAACGGCGATGTTTCCGTCCCCCTCCTTGTATACGAGCGTAGGTTTGTCAGGTGCCAATGTCTCCAATCCTCCACTTTGTTACTCGCCGCCCGTCGCCGGCCCGCCGGCCGCGCCCTCGGCCTTCGCGCCCTGGGAATCGCCTCCCCTCTTCTCGATCGCTGTGATGATCACCGCCCCCGCGACCACGAGCCCGAGGCCCACGACTTGCAGCGGGAGGACGACCTCGCCGAGGACGAGGACCCCGAGGAGCGTGGCCAGGAACATGCTGGTCGACGTGAACACGGGCAGCACGCGGTTCGCCTTCCCCTTGGCAAGCGCGAACTGGGTGACCAGCAACGTCATCAAGGCGCAGAAGAGCACGACCAGCGTGAAGAACAGGTTCAACGATGGGATGTTGGCGGCCGTGACGCGCTTGGCGACGGTTTGGAAGGCCATGAACGTGCCGGCGGTCGCCGCGAGGGCGATGCCCGCGAAGGCCGACTTGCGGCGCCACGCGGCCACGGCGGCAGCCACCTCGGTGGCGACGAGCACGGCGAACGCGACGTAGTAGGTGACGTCGCTCACGCTCGAGGCATCGACCTCGCTCGGGTTGACGTTGAGGAGCGTGATGCACGCGATGCCAGCGATGATAAGCACCGCGCTTCCCATCTCGATGCGGTTGATGGATTCCTTGAGCACGGTGACCGAGAAGACCAGCAAGATTACCAGGCCGATGCCTTCGAGGGACGCGATGATGTTCACGGGGGCGTAGAGCAGCGCCACCCACTGGACCAGCATGTATGCTGTCGTGAGCACCAGGCCGACGATCCACGTGCCCGAGTGCCGCGACGCGAGCACGGCCTTGATGCTCGCCTTCCCCTTGAAGCCCTCGATCGCCAGCTTCTGCAGGCCCTTCCCCACGTACAGCATCGCGTACGCCGCCACGCCGATGGCGAAGCCCAGCAGCACGGACATGATGAGTATTGATATACCCCGACGGGCAATAAAGGATCATCGCGACCCCGGGATGCATCATGCGTGCCACCAACACCGCGGCGAGGAGCCCCCGCTTGCTCCGGGCGCTCCGGCTCGCCAGGTTCCTCGTGTTCTGCGCTGGAACCGCGTCGGTCGTGTGGTTCTTCTTCTCGTTCGTCGGCTTGGCTATCGGATTGCTCTACCTCTTGCTCATGAAGGACCGCGCGTGGAGGCGGAACGGGCTCGTACTCGCCTGCTCGATCGGGCTCTCGACGCTCGTGGCGCACCTGGGTGCGGGCTTGTCGCCGCTGTTCCTCGCGATGGCCTCTGGCATGCCCGTGCTCGGCGGGTCGCTGATCTCCTTCATGGTCTGGGACGGCTTGCGGGGCAGGAGCAAGCTTCCGGCGCGGGTCTCCGCCAGGCTAACGGCCTGAGCGCGGCGGGTTCCCCGGCGGGCCGCCTTGCTCCTCTCCCTCGTATCGGCCGCGGGCATCGCCGGCATGTGGTCCTCCGTGAGCGTAGACCTGCGCGTCATGTTCGACAACGCCCCGCGGATGCTCTGGGTGCACGTGCCATCGACGGCAGCCACGGGCGAGGCGTTCACCGCGACCGTGCAGGCGTGGGACTCCTTCGAGCGCCTGAGCGCGGTGTACACGGGCACCGTGTCCTTCGACGTCGAGTCATACGACGAGAAGACCCTCGCGCCCATCGCCTCACCTGCGGCCACCTTGCCGGGCACCTACACGTTCACCGGGCAGCCCTTCGGTTCCGATGCCGCGCAGACGATCGACGACGGGAAGGACAACGGCATGCACGCCTTCACCGCCAGCATCGACACGCCTGGCATCCATTACATCAAGGTACACGACTCGGCCACGTCCAACGTGTACTGGAGCAACCCGATCCGCGTGGCCAGCGGGGCCGGCTTGGAGCGGCTCTTCTGGGGCGACCCGCACACGCACAGCGCGCTCTCGGACGGTTCCGGGACGGCCGACGAGGTGTTCTCGTACGCCAGACGCGTGGCTTGCCTCGACTTCCACGCCCTCACCGACCACGCGGAGCTGCTCGCGTTCGTGCCGTTCGGCCTGGACACGGTCGAGCGGGCCGCGAACTCGTGGTACGAGCCGGGTTCCTTCGTCACGTTCCCGGGCATCGAGTGGACGTGCGTGGAGGAGGGTCACCAGACGCTATTATTCAGCGGCGACAAGATCCTGAGGACGCCCATCAGTTCCTACTTCGACGTGAAGACGACGGGCGAGCTGTGGCGGGTTCTCGACACGTTCAC
>JAFGBX010000054.1 GCA_016932935.1 Promethearchaeota archaeon
ACAAGCTTGCAAGCCATTGGCCGGTTAAAAACATTTTGTCGAGGAAAAAGATCAGGGTAAAAAATGATGAAACAAAAGTCATAACAAGGAGGCGAGGCCTCCTTGCCTCCTTGCCTCCTTGCCTCCTTGCCTCGCCTCCTTGAGGCGAGGCACGAATGAAGCACGTGCTCGCGTCATATCGTTCGTACAGCGTCGGCTTGCTATTGCCACGCCATCCTCGGCTATGCCGATGAGTTATTCAGCTTAAGTTTTTTTATTCGTCTTTCTTCAATAGACCCGTGGATAGGCGAAAAAAGCTCACGCTGTGGACAAGCGCGCTCTCTATCGGTGGTGCCTTGCTTTTTCTCTCATTCGTGCCCCTCGACCCGTTCAGCCGCATAGCCATCACGTTCGCGTTCCTCATCGGGGGGCAGACCTTGCGCTATTTCTTGAACGAGCGGTACTTGAACAAGCAGTTGGGGAAGCGGATCACGCGCAAGGAGATGGAGAAGGAGGTCACGAAGTATTTCCAGGAACACACCGACGTCGCCGCCCGCTTCGTGCGAATGGAGGAACTGCGACGCAAGGGTAACTACCACGACGCGATGGGCATCGCCAACGCGCTGCGGAAGGAGGAGCTCTCTCCCATCGTCCAGAAATACCTGGATTACAAGATCAAGCAGTATAGGAGGATGGACAAGCTCGGTCTATAGAACTTGAACACGCCTCGTGGAACGAGCCGGATGGAAGATTTTTATTAACTGAAACCCTACATGACTCGATTCGGTATCCACCTTTCGTTTTCCAGCTGTACCCCGCTGCGGGAACCGTGCAGCATAAAGGCGATTACCAATCAAGAACGAAAATGAAGGGAACGACACATGACACAAGTCTCCACGGAACAACCAAAACTCATGAACAGGTGGATCATCGTCATTGCGGCCGTGGTGGTCCAGTTCGCGCTAGGAGCGATATACTCCTATTCGTTCATCAAGAAACCCATGATGGCGTTTGCCGGCACGGCCGATGACACCACCGGTTTGTTGCCGTTCGCGTTTGCGCTGCTATTCTTCGCGATCCTCATGATCCCCGCGGGGAGGTTGCAAGACAAGAAAGGCCCGAAGCTCGTTGCGATAACAGGTAGCTTAGTCCTACTCGCGGGCGTCGTCCTCGCTGGAATCCTCGCGCTACCGGCGAGTGGTTCCATCTGGGGCATGGTCGCCACGTTCGGGATGATCGGCGGAAGTGGCATCGGCTTGGTGTACGTCTGTCCGATCGCTTGCGCGACGAAGTGGTTTCCGGACAAGATCGGGCTCATCAACGGGCTCGCCGTTGCCGGGTTCGGCGCGGGCTCGATATTGTTCAACTTCGTCTACAGTTATATGGCACTTGATGCCGCGACCCTCGGCCCAACCTTGATCTTTGCCGGTTTACTCATGGGCGGGATGTCGTTGGGAGGGGCAATCATCTTGCAGAACCCCCCGGCAGGATACAAGCCCGCCGGTTGGGAGCCTCCGGCGCCGAAGCCTGGCACCGCTCAGCTGTCCGAGAACTGGGAAACGAAGGACATGGTCAAGACCAAGACCTTCTACCTCCTTTGGGCGATGTACGTGATGTCGGCGATCTGCGGCTTGATGGTCATCGGTAACTTCGTCCCGTACGGGAAGAAGGTCGATACATTCCTCGCAGACCCGATTAACGCGTATGTCATAGTCCTAATCGCTGCAGTCGCGGGTGTGTGCAACGCGGTTGGCCGGATATTCTGGGGGAAGCTATCGGACAAGATCGGCCGCCTAAGGACGATGACCATCTTGTTCGTCGTCCAGGCTGCTGCCATGATGGTGTTTGCCATCCCGACTGTGTACACGTGGGCGATTTTTGGCAACCTCGTCTATTTCTGCTTTGGCGGAAACCTTGCCTTGTTCCCCGCGACGACGAGGAGCTTCTTCGGTGCCAAGTACATGGGCTTGAACTATGCGCTGGTGTTCACGGCGTACGGTACCGCTGGTATTCTTGGCGCGCTGCTTGCCGGCCCCGTTATCAATGCCCTTGGAGGCACCCTCGTGGGCTACACGATCTATTTCGTCGTGTTCGGGTGCATGTCCCTCGCTTCGCTCGTGCTTTCCTTCATCACCAAGGCACCCGCCCGCAAGTGATTTGTCTAACCGTTTCTCACCTCTTTTTTCCAACTCGGTCCGATCCAGGGCGCTGATGACGGGTCTAACGCCCCTCCCGGTTGATCCGACGGATCGGGCAAGCCATGGCGCGGCAAGGCTCTCCGTCGGACGACCGTGTTTGGTGGTATTTGATTTATATTGGTGTGCTCGCCAGTATCATACGAAGAATCGGTCTCGCTGTTGGAATCATAACGGGACGACCGCACTACCTTCCACGGAGGCATCTTTTACCATGGTCACATCACCACAGTATGTCGGCTTCGGCAACATGGGCAAGTCGATCAAGGACACCGCCTTTGCGATGGCACTCGGCACGCTCGTCTTGCCCCTCGCCACAGCCGGGAGCTTCATCCTCATGAGCTTCATCGGGAGCCGGTATTACTCCATCTATGGCCCCGAAGCTTTGACGGGCAGCATGATTGCGGCCTACTGCATCGTGGGCGGGTTGGCCCTCCTGTTCTACCTGGCGTCCATCAACTACAGGATTCGGACGTACAAGGCGATGAAGGAGGCCGGGCAGCAGAGCGGGAACTCGGACGTCTCGGCGCTGGCGAAGCACTGGTTCGTGGAGCTGGTCATGACGGTCGCGACCGCCCCGCTCTATGCCGTGACGGGGATCACGCTCGTGGCCCGGGCTTGCATGCCTTACAGCATCCCGTACTCCCCGGCCGTACCACTCCTCTTGCTCGCCAACTGGTTCGCCATGGTGTTCACGGGCATGTACTCGGTGGTCGACGGCAACAAGAAATGGGAGCCGGTTGGGCTGCTGCTCACGTCCTACAAGGGTCGGGCGGGGATGCAATACCTGAGGAGCTCGCAAGGCGTTGGCTTCGCCATCTTCGTCATATCGCACTACGCGATGGCGTTCCTCATCGCCACCCTGGCGACCGCTGGCACGTGCTCGTCGTACCCGTACGGCTCCTACTGCACGCCCTACATGACCATGGGGGGGATCCTCTTCCCCATCGGCGTCGCGACCGCCATCCTGACGCTCGTCGGGATGGTCAACCACATCAAGGGGCTCTTCCGGGTGGGAAACACCCTCATCGACCTTGAAGAGGGCCGGGCTAGCCCCTCGCCGTACGGCGCGGCGGCCTACGGGACGTCATATTACCGCCCGCAGGCGTCCCCCTACGGCGTCGGGTACGGGGCGCCAGCCTACGGCGGCGCCTACGGGGCGCCTTCGGCGGCCGGGGGCGGGTACCAGCACGGGACGTGGGACGCACCCCGTTACAGCCAGCCGGGGTCCAGGGACACGGGCGCGGTCGATGCCGGGTGGAACGTGGGTGCTAGCGCGGCCGTTCAACCAGGCCCGGCGCGAGAAAAGGGGCGTTGCAGCAACTGCCATGCCTCGCTCCCCGAGAGCGAGGACGTCACCTTCTGCCCCTACTGCGGCTCCCGCGTGTAGTCCCCCTTGCCCATTTCCTCTATCCTTTTTTTCGTTCGAACGCTTTCCCCCTTGATCCAGCGTTGCGGGTTTCTGCCAAGACATGGCCTCGACTTTGTTCATTATCTGGGTCGTGGTTGTTCTCGTAAGAACAGCCACATCACGAGTCGATTCCCATGGAACACGTTTGGATCATGCGCGCGGACGGCATCGTCTTGTACCACGACGGCGACGAGCTCGGCGTTTCTAGCGACCTGGTCGCGGGCCTGTTCAGCGCCATCAACATAATGGCTTCGCAAGTGGACGAGAGCGGCATCAGCGCGATGGAGCTCGGCCAGAACAAGCTCAGTATCCGGAAGGCGCACGGCGTGTTCTTCATCATGCTGCACGACAAGCGCCTCAAGGAGAAGAAGCTGGCAGCGCGGCTCGGGCTCATCGAGAGCACCTTCTTCGGCCTCTACCCGCCGGCGTCCCTCTCGGAATGGAAGGGGAACCTCGACCATTTCGCCCGGTTCGGCAACGCCATCGCCGTGATGCCGTGAACCAACGATCGCGCGGGCCTTCCAAGTCGGGTTGCCTCTGAGCCGCGATCCGATGGTTTTTTCTCGCCCCGGACACCCTCATCCATGGTTTCCATGGTCATCGACGTCGACGCGAGCGCCGCGAGGGACCACGCCTTCGTGAACCGGTCGGCCGAGCTACTCGCCCGCGCTTTCCACGACTATCCGGAATACTCGTACTTGTTTCCCGACGAGGGCAAGCGGCGAACCAGGCTCGTCGCGCTGTTCGCGGTCATGACCCGGTACTGCTTGCGCTACGGGAGGGTCATCGCGTCGTCGGATCGCCCCGAGGCCGTCTTGATGTACCTCCCCCCGCCTGCCAGCATCCGCGGGTGGGCGATGGTCAAGAGCGGGGCGTTCGGCATGCTGTTCAAGTTGGGGCCTTCCTTCTTGTACCGGCAAGGTCGGATCATCTCCGTCATCTCGAGGACACGCGCGACCGTCGTCCCCTCGCCACATGCCTACTTGTTCCTGCTCGCGACCGACCCGGCCTCCCAGCGCCGTGGTCACGCGGCCTACCTGATGCGGCGCCTTTTGGAGCACCTTGATGGTTCCAGGACGCCTTGCTACCTCGAGACGTCTGACCCGGCGAACGTGGGCTTCTACCAGCGGTTCGGCTTCGTGCTCGTGGAGGAGGTCTCGATCGATGGTGCCGGTGTGACCGTGCACGGCATGATTCGGGAGGGAAAAGGAAGGATCCAGTGAGTCCAAGAAGGATGCTTAGAAAGCGAGGCCGATCGACGCGGGGAACGCGGCGATCGTGAGCAAGAGGCTGAGGAAACACCCCGCGATCGGAACGAGCAAGTCGTCGATGTTCGACGGGGAGAAAACCTCGACTATCGTCGAGACCCCGGCGACGAGGACGGCCAGAACGACGATCCACTCGGCCGACATGGTGTGGTGGTTGTTGGGGAACCAGTTGCCGAAGAACGCGAAAGCGAACAGGCCGAGCGCGAGGGCGGTGGTGAAGAGCGCGAGCGAGCCCTCGAGGCTCCGCGTCGTCTTCGTGTACCCGAGCGTGAACGTGTGGCGCCCGTAGCGCCGGCCGAAGAAGGACGCGGCCGTGTCCGATATCATCATGATCATGATGGAGGCCGCGGGGAAGAAGAAGTAGTTCGGCATGAAGGAGAACACGAGCACGAGGATGTTGATGGACAGCGCGTAAGAAAACGGCCCCGCGAGATAACCGGTTTCTTTCTCGTCCTTCTCGCCCATCATCTGGAACACTTGCGTCTTCGGTGTCGAGACACGGGTGACGCACAAGAACAGCCCGGATAAGATGAGCGCGAGCCACGGGTACTGCAGAAACGGGACGATGAAGCAAGAGAAGCCGGCGAAGAGGTGCACGATCTTGCGCGCTGAATGGCCGCTGATGACCCCTTTTTTCTTGAGCAACATTGGAATGCCGATGACGACTAAGATGAAAGCGAACGCCCCGATCAAGAGCACCGCCTCGTTCAGCGCGATGTTATCAGGGAAGAGCAGGAGTATCATATTCGATGCACGTCGGATGTAGTCTTTCGTCTTGTCATATTCATGATCGTACCAGTCCGTTCAGAGCGGGGCGAGCACGTATGCCACGAGGCCGAGGAACGCGCCGGCCTTGAGCATCAAGCTCGAATACTTCTGGTTCTTCCTCGAATCGCGGCCCTTGAGTAGCAGCACCATGGAGGCCGCGACGGCCGCGTCGCCGAGGAGCATCAGGACGATGAACGCGACGCTCGAGATGAGCGAGAACGCGGGCGCCGTGAACGTGATGATCGCGAGCGCCGAGAACGCGACCGACCCGGCCGCCGCGGCGCGGGTTCCCCTCGTGTTTGCCACGGTCTTGATGTTAAACTTCCGATCGCCCTCCATGTCCTCCATGCCCTTCACCAGCTCCCTGCTGATGAGCAAGAAGGCCGACGTCCCGAAGAAGAACCATATAACCGCCGGTATTGCCGTGACGCTTGAGACGTGGAAGGAGCCGAAGGGGATCCCGAACGAGAAGGCCGCGCCGACCATCAAATTGCCGGGGAAGCCGGAGGGCTTTCCCCACCGGGCGTACACGTAGCCGACGAGCAGGAAAAACGCCACGGACAGGGGAACCAAGAGGGTGTTTGGGGTGAACGCGCCGACGACCGCTGACAGCACCGTGGCGATGGCGCAGAGTACCAAGAAATAGCGGCGAGCGGCAGCCCTCGTGATGGCACCACGGGGCAGCGGCCGGTTCGGCCGGTTTATGGCATCGATGTCCACGTCGAAGATGTCGTTGATCAAGTTGCTCGCGCCGGCGACGAAGAAATAGACGACGAGGCCGCCGACGACCACGAACCATCCGGCTTGCGACGCGAACAAGGAAGGGAGCCTCGACGGGAGTATCCCGTTTAAGATGCCTATCAGAACCGTCAAGGCGCCGAAAATGCAGTTCACCGGCCGCAAGACCTCGATGTGCGCTTGGAATGCACCATCACGGGACTGCTTGCGCGTCGTGACCTCGCCGGCGGGTTGTATTGCCATTGTTAGTGCGCTTCGAGATGGGATGATGGGGAATAAGGGGAGATCTCAGTTTCCAGGGACGCCGTTCTCGACCCGGGGGACATTGTCGCCCGCTTCAGGCCCCGTGACGTCCTTCGCTTGCTTGCCCGCGATCTTCTCCCTCCCGGCCTCCTTGATGGCCTGGATGATGCGGGCGAGGGCCTCGCCGCCGTCCCGCTGGATGTTCTCCTCGATGAACGTGCCTTGGACGATGATGTCTGCACCCGCGAGCACCTTCTCTCGCGCCTCCTCGGGCGTGTTCACGCCACCGCCGACGATGAGCGGCAGGTCGCAGAACTTCTTGACCTTCCTGATCATCTCGATGGGC
>JAFGBX010000408.1 GCA_016932935.1 Promethearchaeota archaeon
GAGCCTGTGTGCCGCGCGTTCCAGCTTCTGGAGAATGGGCTCGTGCGGGGAATAGGTGAACTCGAGCCTCCGGTTCCTTGCGAACTGGTTGACGGGTATCCGCATCTGGCGGCTAGCGATGGCCGAGGCGAGCGACGCGGGATTCGTGGGGATCCCTTTTAACGAGCACCAGCTGAGCGTGTAGTTGGGGGGTGGCTTCGTCTTTGAAACGCACAAGGTGGCGCAGTCGACGATCGCGTCGAATGGATCCAGGTCGACCACGAGCCGGTTGATCGTGCAGTTCGACAGGAGATACGCGCGCGTTTTCCGGTACGACGGGAGGACGCACAGCGTCTTGTTGACGACGTAAGAGAGTATGCCTCCTTCTTTGAGCAACTTCACGCCGAGCTCTATGAAAAGGTTCATTGCATTTATCCGTTGGTTGCTCTGGCTAAATAAGTCGTAGTCTTCGCGTAAAGAGTGCTTTTCTGCCTCACCTATTCGGACAGGGGCATTACCATAATAAGACAAGTATGGTGGATTAGAGATGACGATGTCGAAAATGCCGTGGTCGATGCTCTTGCCGATTTCGGCCAGGGCGTTCCCGGCCACGATGTGGGATCCCATCGCGGCTGATACACCGGCCGCCGTGGTTCCGTTGTCATCTGCACGCGACCCGATGATCGCGCTCCTCGCGGTTTGGACTGCCTCGGTGTTGATGTCGACGCCGTGCAGCGAATTCACGATCGCCGCTTCGTAGAAATCCTCCACCGGCGGTTCCCTTCCGGCACTCTTGTAGATCTTCACGCGCGCGTTGACGAGCTCTTCCAGCATGGTCACGAGCATGACCCCGGTCCCCACGGCGGGATCGATGACCGACACGCCACGGAGCGACGAATCGATAAGGTCGAGCCTGGAGCTGATCGACGCGGGGACGTCCGAGCAGGCCTCGCACGCGATGAACCGCTCCGCGTCATCGAGGGGCAGGGACGATCGAGTGGCGACGAACCGCGAGAGCGATTCGCGGCACAGGAACCGAGCGAGGTACGGCGGCGTGTAATACACGCCCGTGCGCCGCCTTTCACCAAGGGCGCTAGCTTTTGGGGACTTGCCGCCCATCAGTTCACCGCCCAAGCGATTCGGTTTCGATCCGGTCGATCCACGGGTGGGCCCGCATGGCCTCCACGATATGCTGCACCGCCCCGTCCGCCTCCATCCCTGCCACCGTGATGCCGATAGCATCCTTGATCTGCGCTTCCAGCCTGGCGAGTTCGCGCCCTTCCGCGTGCTCCAGCCCTTCGCCTCGCATCGACTTCCAGTGCAACCTCGACCACTCGTCGTATTCAACGGGCACGAGGTGCGGGCGGATGGCATCCACGAGCGCGAACCTTCCCGCTGGGTGTGCCCCGTCCGAGACCAGCCTCTCGTGGAAGAACGCCTCGTAGATGATGAAGTCGACGATTCTGTGCAGGTACGGGTGGTACTGCACCGTCAAGTACCTCACGATATGCCTGAACTCGTCCCGGCCGGGAAGCAGCAGCGGGTAACGGTTCTCGATGTCTGCGATCGTGTTCAGACGGATCTCTTGGAAGCCCGAGAAGCGCTTGTCGTGGTACCAGTCGAACAACTTGCTGTTCCATGTCCCGAGCACCTCAATCAAGGTGTCCGGGGAGCCATGGTAGATGCAGATGATCGACTTGATCGTGAACACGTCCCCGACGTAGGCGGCCTTGATGCGCCCGCGAAAAGCCAGGTTGGCCCCAATCTTGCAGTTGCAGTAGAACTTCTTCTTGATCGAGGCGCGGTCGAGGAAGTACGCCGGGGGGAGCAGCTTGAACGGGCTCATCTCACTCGCCGTGTATATCGGGACCTGCCCCTCCCGCCTCTCGGTGGACAGGGCCTTCTTGCCCAGTTCCTCGCCGCGAGTCACCTCCAGCCCGTAGGAGTCGTGCGTCCGGGCGACGCGCTCTATGCTCTTGATGACCGGGTCGTCCTTGAAGAGGTCGAACGATGACACCCTTTCCGCTGGGATCCGGCCGATGAGGGCCGCCTTGTCCGGAAGGAACGTGTAGTTCCTGAATTCGAAGCCTTCGTGGGATCTCGTATCGAAAAAGGCGACCGCCACGGCGATGCTCACCCCGACGAAAATGCCCTCCCCGAGGTTGTCGTAGGCAAGCAGGTGCCTCGTCATGCGCGCCCCGATCTGTCGGTAGAAGCTATACGGCATGATCATGCCTGAGAGTCCCCGGCAGAGCTGCATGGCACGGAGCACGAAGGCCTCGTAGATGTCATCTGTGTTCTTGTAGACCCTCCGGATGATTTCCTTACCGATGATCCCTTTCTTGGCTTTCGACGAAGAGAAGCTCAAGTATGGCGGGTTGCCGATGATGATGTCGAAGCCACCGCGCTTGAATACCTCGGAATACTCGACTCCCCAGTGGAACGGCTGGACGCCGCCGGCCTCGTGGCTCCCGCCCAACGAGGATAGAAATGACCCGTCGAGGTCGGCGATCGCTTCGGCTCGGCCCGGAAGAGGCCCCCGAGCCCGGCGAAACGCTTCTTCCAGCCGCGCCCCGTGGATGGCGAGTTTATTGGGTGATCCATCCGATGGCGTGATGAAGCCGAGCAAACTGTTCCCTGTCTTGAGGCCCTCATCGAGCGCCGGAAGGATGTCACCCCGGCAAAGATCCAGGGCCGACACCAGGCTTAACGAAAGGCGGAGCTTCGCCACCTCGACGGAGCCGGGTTGGACGTCCACGCCGAAGACGTTGGAGGTGGCCACGTGCCGCTTGATGTCATACGTGGTCGAACCAGGTCGTGGCAAGGCGGGGAACCGGCGAAATCGGGCGTCGCCTGGAGAGAGGCACCCGATGCACGCGGCTTGGACATCCGCCAGCACGCGCACCGCCTCGACTAGAAAAGCCCCGGACCCGCACGCTGGGTCACACACGGTAATGCTCCCCAGCACGTTGAAGTAGAACCATTCTACTTGTATGATTTCTTCGTGTGTCTTGTTCTCTTTGAATATCAACTCACTGATGAAATCCTCGTAACCGGTATGGAAATGCTCATTTATCATTCTCGTCGCATAAATCGAGACGGCCTTCCGTGTTATATAATCCGTGATGAAGCCGGGCGTGTAATAAGTCCCGCTCTCCTTGCGATTGCATCTCATCTCGAAGATGTAACCGAGGATCGCGGGGGTTATTCCCGAGTTGGCCTTGTTTGGATTTGCTTCAGCGATTTGCCACTCGTGTTGGTCGACCATGGCCAATATGGAGCCCATGACGCCGTCATCGATCTCGATCTCATCGAGGAAACCGCCATTTTGATCGACCTCAACCGCCGGGATTGGTTGGAAGACGTTTCCCCCGAGGAATGGCACGACCTTGAAGACGCCGTCCGAATCGGTTCGCGGGTGGTCGGAATGCAGGTAGGAGAACCAGATGGTGCAAAGGACGCGGTAGAAGGTCGGGATGGGGGAAAGGCCGCCATTGCGGAAGCGCTCGTGTAAGTCCTTGATGAACCCGGTAGGGATGACCGGAGGCAACCCGTCCCGAGGAACCTGAAGGAAAGCCATGAAAAAAAGCCGGTTCAAGACGACGTCCGCGTAATCCCGTGATAAAAACCGGGCAAGCCCGTGTTCACCCATTTCTTTGAAGTGGATCGCTTTCACGAGGGCTTCCCTTAGGCTTTCGTATTGCGAATAGAAGGTCTCCACGACCGATCGGTTAACTTGCAAGGGACTGTTCATGGAGATCGTCGCTTTGTTTTTTTTAAATGCCGTAGGAAATGGAATGGGGCACTCCGCAGTTAATGAGTGGCTCGCTCCCCCTCGTACTTAGAGGCGGGAACTAGCGAGGCATATTTTCATTAGAACGCTACGGATAGAAAAAGATAGTGACTTGCGAGCTTAATCGACCGATGAAAACACCTCAGAGTAGCGCGATCGCTGTTGGCAGAGAGAAAGGAGCCTGATGACGTAGTTGGTAGCCTGGGAAAGAAGAACGCCGCATATCAGGCCTTAAAAACGGGGGACTTGGAGAAAGCAAAAAACCTCTTCGAAGAATTGGCAAAAGAGTATCCTTGGGTGGCATCCTTCAAGTTCAACCTTGCGCTGACATACTTCAAACTGGGGCAGTTCCAAACGGCACTGGAGAGCGTGGATGCGGGGCTGGCCATCGAGCCAGGCGATGAAAGGGCCAGGGCGATGAGGGAGGCCATAGCAACAAAAACAGAGATGACGAAACGGGAGACGACGGCATTGGAGGACCGGATCAAGCCGGTCGCCCTCGAACGAAACCTAGAAGACGAAAAGATGACGGCGGCCTTTCTTGATTCTCAATTCACTGAACACGTGATCGTCTTGCCTAGCGGCGAGACGGAACCCGACGCTTCCCCCACGGGCCCGCCGGGGTACAGCTATTCCCGATTGATGAATTTCGTGGTGTTCGAGAGCCAACGTCGTCGAACTGAACTGCGCTCGGGGAATGAAAACAGCACCGAGGAAGATCCACACGCGGCCAGGCTCTCATGGTACTCCCCCGCCAGCGACAGCGATCGTGCCAGCGATGCGGCGCCTTATGGCATCGCCTTCTCCCCTCGCCCGAAGATCACGGCTGAATACGTGGATGACTTGATGACCAGGATAGACATGCTGCCAAAAACCGAAGAAGCCGTATTCATGGACACCCTGAAATCGCGGTATTCATACGACATCCGCTACATCAAGGAGGCCATAAACGAGCTGCATAGATCACAGCATTACCAAGAGGCCATAAGGGCTTGCGAGAAGTTCTTAACGCACTTTCCAGATGATTTGGAGGTTCTCTTCGAGATGGGTAACTTCTTCCTGGAGAGGGGGAACATCGTCCAGAGCGAGACGATGTTCAAGAGGATCATAGAAATGTACTACGAGAACGCGTATGCTTGGCATAACCTCGCGAGGATATACGAAATCAGGGGATTGTGGCAGTACGAGGCGTTCTGCTTGCAGCAAGCAAAAAACTTCGGCTACCCTGTGGACGAGATCCGGCTGGCCCGGTTCCTGATAAGGGGAGTGCCCGTCGATCCGTTCACGGACAACGTGCACTGGGAATGACCGACGTGTTGGCGCGGGGGTTCGACAAGACTTGACGAAGCGGAGCAGCCTCGATATCATCAACAGCTTCCTGGCCACCAGGGGCTGCCGGCTCGACCCTCGGCCGTACCTCGACAACATCCCCACCTTTTCTCGCGATTACGCCGACCTCCCAGGAGACATCGTCGAGAAAATCATCCGGGATTCGTACGACGATGCGAACCCGATCGTGAAGAGGATCTCGGAGGAGCTGGCCGATCGGCTCAACGTCTTCATTGGTCGAATCCATAAGAACCAGATCAAGAAATACATCGACTATGAACGCCAGGAAGACCTCCATGCCTTCGTGCAGTTAATAGGCGAATGCGATGCCGATGCCGAGACGATAAAAAACGTTTGCAACGAGATAATCCGTTCGAATTCGTCTGGCCTCGGGCGAAGCATACCTGTCTTCTGGAGCAAACTTGAGGAATCGATTTTCAACGAAAATAAAGACAGGATCAAGGATTATCTCGTCTTTTTGTACTCTAGATTGCTCGCACTGAACGAGAACCACAAGATCACATTGCACTTCTTGTTCGAACAGGAACGGGATTTGATACGAAAGGAGCTCGTCACTGCGAGGGATGAAAAGGAGCTAAGCGACGATTTCCGGGATCTGGAGAGGTTCTGCGACAGCACGACGGTCGATGACCACGCGTCCGTCGTAACCTCGTTCAACAAGAGATACCAGGAGATACTCGAAAGGGGAGACGGCACGCACGGCAAGAAGTCACTCGTGTTCGTGGATGTCAACCAGGCATTCTTCGACTCGAAAGGAAGCAAGGAGGAGTTCTTCGACCACCTGTTCCATTGCACGGCAGAATCATTCGGCGTGCTGCGCAACCACCGCGTGCTTGTCATCAAGGTGGGGAACGTCATGGATGGGGGCCTGAACTTGAAGTGGGAGATCTACGCGCAGATCACCATTTTCGCAGAGAAGATGCGCCCGACAAGGTTCAATAGAACCTATTACCGCGGCGAGGAGATATGCGCCGACGTGATCGAACACAGGATCGGGGCGAAGCTATCTCCGGATGACCTTGAGCGCCTCAAGGGTTTTTATTCAGAAGATCTCCGGGATGCAAATGCGTTTTCGGGAACGCTCGCCAGCCCCGAGATACGGGAGATAATGGAGTTCTACAAGGAACCCCTCGCTGGTTATGCATTCATCGATTGCTACGTCCTCCAGCAGGATCGGGCCTTCCCGAACTCCCTGGAAATCAAGTTCATCGAGAACAAGAACGAGTTGTTGCTGGTCTTCTACAAGAACGCCGTCGACGAAAGGAAGATTCCGTGTCCGGTCTGTGGTTCGTTGAAGATCTCGGGGAACTCTTACACGGAGATCGGTGAAAAGAGCTGGGAATGCAAGAATCCGCTGTGCGCCGAAAGGAGCAAGACCAACAGGGGAAAACGGTATTCCATGCGCACGATCTTCATGCAAGATTCATTGTTCGATTTCAGGCCTGAAACCACTGTCCCGAAGAGCCTCATAAAGGTATGGCGCAAGGATCTCGTCGAACATTGGACGAACGAGCAGCTGTTCGCCATGATCATCAAGTACTACACGTATCCTGGCGAGACGATCCTCGCGATCAACTTGCCAGACGCGGGACACTTCCGTTCTGTCGCGTACAGAGAAAAGAGGCAGGTCGAGTCCATCTCGTTTGCCGAATTCGCCCCGGCCGACGCACGGAACAAAGGAACCTGGACGCGATTTCTCGATGGGCCCCTCTTCGAGCAGTTCGCCCGCGGGGATCCGAGGCCGAGAGGGCCCACCATCACCCCCCGCAACTTCCCCCTCCGCGCCGTCAGGAAGGTTCCGATATGTGTCGTCCAGGATGACTGCACGAGCGTGATGCAGCAGCTTGAGGACAAGGCGATCCACGCCATGATCACCTCCCCCCCATACTACAACGCCCGGGAGTACAGCCAGTGGGCGAACTTGTACACTTACCTGGCCGACATGTACCGCATGATCGTGCTAGCCAAGGAGAAGCTCGTGCCAGGTGGCGTTTTCTTCTTCAACGTGGGGGACATCTATGACAACGAGAAGACCATCGTCAAGTCGACGATGGGCAACAAGAGGATCCCCCTTGGTGCATATGTCGTCTTGCTCTTTCAAAGAGCTGGGTTCGTGCTGCTCGACAACGTGGTGTGGTACAAGGGCGAGCCGCAGAGTAACCGGCAGAAGAACGACGGGAACTTCGTCCCGTTCTACCAGCGACCCACGAATTGTTACGAGCACATGTTCATATTCAAGGCCCCTGGGAGTATCAGGCTCGCGATGGACAGGTCGAAGAACACGCTGCACGCCAACGTCCAGAAATTCAGCCCCGTCATCAAGATCGGGAGGGGGGGGATCAACAAGTACGGCCATACGGCACCATTTCCTCCGGAGTTGCCGATGCTCGCGATAAGCTGTTTCACGAATCCCGGGGATCTGGTGTTCGACCCCTACTCGGGCAGCGGCACGACGGCGATCGCCGCGGCAACGTGCGACCGCTGCGGCATCGGGACGGAGATGAACCGCGATTACGCGCGCTTGTCCGTGGGGATGGCCCGGGAACGGGGGTTGCCGTTCTTGCTGTTGAAGCGTTCCGGCGGTGGTGATTTCGTTAAAGAGGTGAACCCTCCCCCCGATTCTTCCACACCGGCCCAAAAACAAGCGACACTCGACTCGTTCGGGGAGGGGGCCGCCGGGGCCAGGAATCCAAGGCGATGATAGCCCAGAACCTTGCGATATTCTCCTGGTTTTAATAGCTGGATAGGATTCAAAGGCATGGCAATAAAAGCCCTCATCATCGAACCGGCGCTGCCCTACGATAGCAGCATTTTTGACCACGAGGTTCCGGTTCACCTCGTCTACCTGGCGAATTTCTTGATGGAGAAGATAGAACCAAAGCCGAGCATCGAGTTCTTAGACGTCGAACAAGAGAGGAAGAATGGCGTTTCCTTCGACCCGTTCAACACCATGCAAATCGAAGCGCTGGTCAAGAACACCATCGACCAGGCATTCGAGGTCAGGCGGGAGGATCGCCTCTTCGTGCTCGTTTCTTGCTTCTTCACGTACCAATACCTCTCGTCCAGGGTCTTGCTCCGAGCGATCCAGAACTTGCGTGAGAGCCGATCCATCGACGTCTTCAAGGTTATCGTCGGAGGCTACCACCCGACTGTGCTCCCCGGGGACTTCGAGGGCCTCGGGGTTGATTACGTCGTCCGCGGGGAGGGGGAACTCGCCCTGCTCGATCTCATGGCTCGGGAGGGGAAGTCCGGCCCCCACACCGAGGTCATCGAGGGGAACATCGTGCGTGACCTCGACGTGCTGCCAGCCACGGACTTCTCTGTTTATAGGAAGTATTTACCCCTCTACAAGCACCTGGCCATCGCACTGTCGCGGGGATGCCCCTTCAGCTGCAATTTCTGCGTCGAGAAGAAGTACAAGGCCTTCAAGTGCGACAAGGCCGCGTGGAGGGCGTATTCGCCGAACAGGGCGATCAAGGAGGTCGAGGCAGTGATAAAGGCGTCCGAGACCATGCTGAAGGGGGGTGGGGATGGAGCGGTCGGCTTTTACGACCCGATCTTTGGTTTAAACGATCGGTGGCTTCAAGTCGTGCTGGATTTCCTCCATAAAGAGAACCACGGGTACCGGTTCTATGCAGAGACCCGCATCGACGGGTTAAGACCGGAGAACTTGCGTGCCTTGAAGGCAGCTAACGTGTCGTTGATGCTCGGGTTGGAGTCGGGATCCCCGGCAATGCTCATGCTCATGAACAAGGCGAAGGACCCGGCGGGGTTCCTCGGTAGACTGGAAGGGATACTGACATCGGCCAAGCGGATCGGGTACGGGCCGTTCGTGCTGAACCTGATGTTCAACTTCCCGGGGGAGACGCCCGGGACGCTCGATGAGACATTCGCCTACCTCGAGCGGCTAGTCGCCGCGGGCGGAAATTTCGCGGCGGGGTCGAACTTCTACACGTTCTTCCCAGGCGACGCGGTCTTCTCTGACACCGGGGCGTGGGAGAGGAAATGCGGCACCAGGATACACTTTAAAGAGTGGTGGAAGTCGCAGAAGACGGCAACGGCAGGCCACATTCTGGATGCAAGCCACGGTCTAACTATCCGGGATTGCATCTCCCGCGTGCACGATGGAATGATTGGTTTCCTGGAGCACGCGATGGACAACGAGTCGAATTACGCTAAAAAGTTGCTCATCGCCAAAAAGCTGGCTATCGAGGGCAGAACCCTCAAGAAATGGCTCGTCACGATAGACGGTCTACCTGGGGCGCCAGCCCTCGGGCAATCTGTACGTTAATAACATTGTTGAAAACCCGTCCGTCCTAGTCAGCTCACACGGATGCCGGCCAAAGACACCACGCTCGATGCGTTCCTTGGCGTGCCCCGCGACACGCGCGCCGACAAAGGGGCGGACACCAGGCGGATGCTCGACCTGGTGGGTTTCTCCGATGACGAATGGACGTTCAAAGTGGCCGACACGAAGGAATTCACCCACCTCATCTTCCACGAGTACCCGGCGCGAATGATACCCCAAGTCGCCCGGAAACTCATCAATCTATACTACCCCCGTCATGGTGACCCGCGAGAGAAGAAACCGATGCTGGATCCCTTCGGGGGATCGGGCACGAGCTGCGTGGAAGCGATGCTGCGAAACATCGATTCCATCGCGTTCGACCTCAATCCACTCGCCCACCTCGTCCAGAAGGTAAAGACCACCCCCATCGACCCCGCCGCCCTGCACCGGCGTCTGGAATCGATCCTTCACGTCGTATCTGCAGAGAAAGGGAAGCGGTTCAATGAAAGCATCCCGCCGGTCGCACAAATCGACTTCTGGTTCGGTGAACGCGTCATATCTGATCTCTCCGTGATCAAGCACGCCATCTCCTTGTCATTCTCCGAGCCTGCCGGCGACCCGGCCGTCGCGGTGCAGCTGAGAAATTTTTTTCTCGTCTGCCTCGGGAAGACCGCCCGGGACTGCTCCTACCAGCGCAAGGGTGAGAACAAGACATATCGCATGGAGCGGGAGAAATTGGCGGATTTCGACAGCAAAGTCGACCCCATCGGTCGTTTCAAGCAAGTTGCACGCGACTACATCGCCGCCATGGGCACCTACTACTCCCACGTCAAGCAAAACAAGTTCGCAGCGAGCTGCAAGGCCATATTAGGCAATTCAATGGTAATGGAAGGGATCCCGGACGGCTCCATCGACCTCGTCGTCACGAGCCCACCCTACGGCGACAGCCACACGACCGTCGCGTACGGGCAGTTCTCGAGGTTTCCGCTCGAATGGATCCTGCCGGACACGGCCCGCGTGAAGGAGATCGACTCCCAGCTCCTCGGAGGTGTTCATAACGATGCCGAGTTCCCCGAATCCACATTATTACTCGAAACTTGCAAGCGCATCATGGTGGAGCAAGCTAGGCAGCAGAGTGCCTTAATATCCGCCCACGTGCAAGCTATCGGGCCCAGCGACCTCGCGGACGAAAAGGCTGTGATGTCGCTGCTCCAGGCCTTCATCGACGGCTCCATCCCCGTCATCTCCAGCGCGGCCGACTTCCCGGGGTTTGCACAGGCCAGGAAGGAGTACTATTCCCGGCTCTCGGGCGCCCGCGTGGCCGGTTCCAAGGGGAACAAGTGGCTCGACTCGCGGTCGTTCGGGAAGGCCGGGCGGTTCAAGGTCTACGACGACCGGCTCGGCTTCGTGCTCTCGTTCTTCGCCGACTTTTCGAGGGTGCTGGCGCGCCTCTTCCAGGTGCTTGATGGCGACCGGAAGTGCTGCCTCGTCGTCGGCAACCGGACGGTCAAGAACGTCCAGATCCCGACCGACCGCATCATGATCGAGTTGGGGGAAGGCCTCGGGTTCGAACACGTCGTGACTTATTACCGGGACATCCCGAACAAGCGCATGCCCTTGAGCAACTCCCCGTCCAATGTCCCCGGCGAGGTGTCCCCCACCATGGCAAAGGAGGCCATCGTCGTGCTCAACAAGCCCCGGCTGAACTGAGCAGCATCACGGCCCGAAGGCCCCCTGGTCTTCGATGAACGCATCTATCCGGGCGATGAGATCGATGGACAAGTCCATGGCGCGGGTTATCGCCAGCAGATGGCGCGCTTCACTCTCCTCCAAGGCCCTGCCGACCCTGTCATCGAGCCACTTCCGAACTACCTGATACTTGCCGATATGGAAATTGAAAGCCCTCTCGGTGACGGGATGGAGGTACCGCTGGGGATTGATGTGAAGCCGACCCTCGTGAAACCGACCCCCGCGCATCGGCTCGACGACGTTGCCACCCACACCATCGATGCGCCAAGCCGGATCGGAACCGAACGCCCCAAACTCGAGCAGGTGCACCGCCACCAGTTCCTTGCCGAGCGCGCGGAGCCTGCCATGGAAGGCCTCGTCCTCCACGAGGGGCACACGCGGTGCCCCGTCCTTCAAGCACGCGCCGTACCTTTGCTTGAACGATCGCGACCAGAGCACCGCGTAAATGTAGCCCAGCGCGCCCGGGAGGTCGCCTTCCCCGACCGGGGCGCCCATCCTCTCCGAGTAGCCTCGGTACTGCGTCGACAGGTTCCACGACGCCTCGCCGTCTCGATCGAAGACGCGAACGGGAAACAGGTAGCAGTTGGTCGAGCTCGTGTTCGACAAGAAGATGACGTCCGTGAAGGCACGGGCGACGAAAGCGTGGTTGAACTCGCGATCCTTCACGAGCTTGGTGCTCAGCAGGATCAAGTTGTCATCGCGACATTGGCGCTTCACCCGGGTGACCGGTCGAGTCCACGCGCGCTGGTCGAAGTAAGCGAACCGCTGGTCGAAGGGCCGGTAGTTGTACCGGATGACCCCGCTAGCGCCGACCCGGAGGGCCGGAGCGTTCTGGAGGAGCCTCCGCTTGGCCTCGGTGATGCCATGCGGGCCTGCCCCCTCCGACGCGTTACGGATGAAATCCCGGACCTTGCGCTGCGCGGTCTCCGGGTCGAATGAAACGAATAGCTCGTCGTCCCCCGGCTTTCCCCCGACGCCGTTGAACGTGAACACGTCCTCGATCGAGGTGAACGTGGCGTACTCCGCGAAGACTTCGTCGCCCGCCCCGTCCGGGGAAAACGCGAGTAACGGCTCCCGGGGGTGCCCGATCGCCCGCCACGGGACGCTCTTGAGGCCGTTTGCCCCGAGCCACGACGACTTCTCCCGGCGCGTGCCGAACATCTCGTGGTGAAAGAGCCTCGCCCCGCCACCCCCCCTCTTGCGAGCCTTCACTGCGACGAAGATGCAAGTTCCTTGCTGGATGGGGAACACGTTCTGGTCGACAACGCCACTCGGGACGTCCTCCTGGATCTTGGCATTTCCGTGGAGGTCGAGAACGTAGAGCTCGTCGAACGATCCCATCAAGGAACGCCTCATGCCGCGAAAGATGGGCCCGCGGAGGAACGTGTGGTTCACGACGAACGCCAGGACGCCGAAGCCGTTCCGATCGATGATGTCTTGGCCGAGCGCGAGGAACTTGATGTAATCATCGGAGAGGGCCTGGATGTTCTTGTCGCCCCTTACGCCCTCCTTGTAGGCCTGGAGAAGCGCGTCCAGTCGAGCACCCTTGTTCTGCGACGAGCGGGAATAAGGCGGGTTGCCCAGGACGACGGAGATCCCGGCGAACTCTGAGGGGCCAGGGGCGAAGACGTTTCCCTCGATCAGGTCGATGGGCCCGCTGCCCTCCGATAGATACAAGGGATGCGTGCGGATGCGCATCCGCGCGATGGCCAGCGGGATGGGCATAAGGTCGTATCCCACGAGGCGAGGGATGTGATGGCGGGCGCCCTTTTCAATCAGGTCCAACACGTGAACGATGAACACCCCCGTGCCAGTAGCGGGATCGAGCACCTGGACGCCTTCGCGGCCGCCCACCATCGACCCGTCGGCCAAGCCATCTGCGAATCCAAGCTTCTCCTTGAGCATGTCGTCGACCATGCGCACGATGAACCGGGCAACAGGGCCTGGGGTGTAAAAGACACCCAGCTTGCTCCTCTCACGCGGGGCGTATTCCCGGAGAAAGCGCTCGTAGAGCCGCGAGAAGCCGTCATCGAGGGCGCCTGGAGGGCCTGTCGCAGCGATGGAACGAAGCGGGTCGACGGAATCCATGAAGGAGGCCAATGCCCGGATGTCCGAGGAAAGAACCCCCTTGATCCCGGAGACCTTCGTGCCGGGAACGACCTGGACGGCGCCGATGCGAGCGAGGGGCGCGTCGCCGTCGAGGATCCCTTCCAGCGCTTCGACAGCGCTTTCTCCCGCGACACCAGAGAGCCGCGCGTTCAGTAGTCCGTAAACGATTCGCTGTGCCGCGACGTATCCCCACCCCTCTTCCATCCCCGATGAGGCCAGCTTGACCCTGATACGCGATGCGCATTCTGCCATCCGGCATGCGATGCATTCCAGGCTGGCAAGCCCATCCTTATAACGGGCGTTCATTGCCGTGCACGCTCATGCTTGCGAAGAGTGGCCCCCCGTGGACGACGGGATCGAAGCACCCCCGGGAGGCCGCTGTTCTCGAATCCGTCATTCCTAGCTAGCAATCAAAGCATTCTGTTCGATCAACAAGTTCCGTCTACGAGCATAATGCCCAACGGAAGAGATAAGCATTTTCCCTCGATGCGATTGCTAAAAACAAGCCCTTAGCAAAGTTGATATGTTATCGCTTTCTTCATAGCCTGGGCCGAATGCCGAGGCCCGCCTCTCGATCGATGGGGTATCTCCAATCACACCCCGCAAAAAGACCCGGCTGACAAGCTTGACGAGGTGATCGCGAATGGCAGAAGAATTCAAGATGGTCTGGCTGGAAAACTTGCTCGACGTGGAGAAGATAATCGCCTTGATGGAATCTTGCGACAAGGAATGCAGCAAGTGCACCAAGGAGCAGAAAAACGACTGCTTGCTGGAGATGCGCGAGTCAATCCATAGCCTCGCTATCCACTTCAAGAACTCGATATACTCGTTCGTCGAATACTTGGGCACTGCGGACCAGCAGGCATCCGTGCCCCAGAAGCAAGACCAGTTGGAGAAGCCCGGGCTCTACACGTGAACGACGCGGGGATCCAGCTAGATGCCTCCGTAGCACCCCGATAAGGCATCCATCAGATTTCCTTTTGTGCCTCGAAGGCGCCCTTGTATGTTGACTCGCCCTCGCAACGCTCGAAGATGATCTGGGCGATCTGGACGCCGGGGCGCAGCTTTATCGCGTTACGGCTAGCGTTGAAGATCTCGAACACTTGCCGGTTCTCGATCCCGGGCTGCAAGAAGCTGGCTGTTACGTGAACCATGAGGCCCATCCGCGCGAAGCGGCTCCGCCCTTGGAGGTGCCCGGCGACGTTTGGGGGTAGTTTGATGGTCTCCTCGGTCATCCCCAGCACGAGCTCGCCAGGCTTGAGAAGATAATACCCGGCCGCATTCATGTCGACGACGCGCGTGATGCCAGCGATCGCGTTCGCGTCCCTGGCGACGGACGCGATGTCGATCTCGTTGAGGCCCTCCATGAACACGCGCAGCTGGTCGTGGAGCGTGACGTTGTATGAGGCGCTCTCGAGCGCCTCCTCCTTGAAAGGGGTGATGGCGATCTCCCCGGATCTCAAGGCGGCCGAGATGATGTCGCGGGTGAGGATCACGTCTGTCAAGCACTCCTGGTGGCGTGCACGGCGGGTGGAGATCCCTCACCCGAACAGCCACTTGATGAGGATCTTGGTCGGCTCGAACACGGACGAGTCGCCACCCCAGTCTTCCAGTATCCTTCCGAAAAAGGCCTCGAACCGCCCCGTGAACTCGTGGAGCATATAATCGAGCGAGTCAGTCGCGAAGTCGGCGACGACGGCGACCGACACGTGGGTTCCTTGCTCCAGCAGCAGCTTCTTGTCCTTGAAGTCGAATACCTTCACGTTTCCGGGGAGCAGAACCTGGTCGAGCATGGACTTGACCATTTCCACGACCCCGCCCATCATCATCTTGTTACTTTCCGATTCCGCCCGTCCCGAGAAGTCGTGCTGGTAGACGCACGTCCCGCCCTTGTAGACCACGAAGAGCGACTTCAGCGCCGCTCGCCACTCGATCTCGCGCCAAGACGGAAGCAGCGAGAAGAAAAGCCCCAATATGCCGAGCCCGACGAGCTGTAGCACGTCGGCGACGAGCCTCATCCACGAGCCTATGCCTATGAGCTTGACGGCAAAGTCCGTCGCCCCGATCCAGCCCGTGAGGAACATGGCAAGACCGATGATCATGACGGCGGAATAGACCTTCAACTTCCCTTTGATCAAGCGGTTGATCTTGACCGTGTAGGTGAAGAACAGGAGAATCATCGGGATGACGAACGAGATGGCAAATAATTGCACGATGTCGCCGCTCACCAGGCGTAGGAACACGGATAAGACGAGCAGGCAGAGCAGAATGAAATACAGCGCGCCGAACACGATGGAGAACAAATGTTTCGTCTTGATGACACCAACGCTCTCGATGTTGTAGATGTAAAAGGTCGCGCCGGTCGCCAACGCCACGTATCCGAATTCGAGCCAATCATAGCGGGCCTGCATGGAGGTCGTGTAGAAATCCGCGATGATGTAGAGGAAAATGGTTGCTGCATAACCTATGAACAACCAGCCCCAGGCAGCATGCATTCGCGAGCCACGGCTGGTTTCCTTTAAAGTAGCGTAGTTCTTGAAGAACTTGAACGATAGGTGGATCCCGAGGAGGACCAGGCCGACCTCGAGCAGCAGCAGAGGCATCCGAATGGGATCCCAGCCCGGATCCAGCCAGCCGAGGGTAGGCTCGTATGGGAACTCGTGCAACATGCGTTTCACCTCGTCGCGCCCCCCGCGGTTCCGAAGATCCGCGTGGCGATTGTCTCTGCGGACAAGAACTTCTCGGGTATGCTCGCGAACCTCGAGAGCATGTCCCCGAAGAACAGGAGGAAGTCGTCCCTGAAGCTTCGCAGCTTGGACTTGAGGACCGGCATCACCTGCCTTGCGAGCACCATGAAGAGCAAGTCGCCCTGGTATGAGAGCAGCAGCTTCACCGGGCCCTGGTCGATGAGCTCGACGGCCTTGCCCTCTGCGACCGCGGTCTCCGACAGCATGTCGGTTATCCCGCCTATCCCGCTCACGAAAGCGCTCTCTGACGCCTTCTCCCCGTTGGCCTGCTCCCCGCCGAACGAGAGCCCATCCAGGATCTTCTGGTCGTAGACTTTTTTGAAGATCGCCGTCCTCGTGGCCTTGTTGATGACGTACAAGGCGACCAACTGGTTCACCCAGAAGAAGTCATCCACAGGGGGAATGTAGAAGAAACCAAACATGATCATGGCCAAGCCAGCGACGATCACGACCAGCACTGCCATTTTAAACGCGGGGTATCCTGCTGCAAGAGCGTGAAGCAAGATCTCGTCGAAGCGCTGGAAGTTGAGGCCAAAACCGAGGAAGTTGAGGATCACCCCGACCATGATGAGGATGAAGAACTTCCTCAGCCCCGCCTCGTCCCGCTTGGCTAGCTGCCATAGGATGTAGATGGGAAAGCATGCGATCGGGAAGATGAGAGCCCCGACCAGCAACGCTGCCGCTTGCACCAACTCCCTTGTAAAGAGCAAGGTGTAGGCGTTTATTGCCGTGGATGCAACCCCAAGTACGATCACGGCGACGTAAAGCACGCGCGCCAGGAGCTTGCCGCTCTTGAAGAAGGATCGCATCAGCACCCCGATCGCGACGGCGCTCACAGACACGATGAGGAAATCAGCCAGCATTAACAACTCGACGACGGCCGTCGATTCTTTATAGACCAGATCGATCAAGGCACGTACCAAGTACACCCCACAGAACGCGAACATCGCGACGGAGAAGGTCAGGATCCACGCGGGGCTCTGCTCCCTCCGTGAAGCCTTCTGGATGATGAAAAAAAGGCCGAGCTCGATCGTGAGCACCAAGATGATGAAATACGAGACCAGCAAGGCTTCGAAGGAGAACTGTTCGCCTATCGTTTGTCCGAGCATCAGTGTTCACGCAGGATGCTTCCAGGCGCGACTCCCCTGGAAGCAAGGTTGGACGATATATCCTCGCGTCGCCGTTGCTTATAAGCATCCCATCGTTGCACCAAAGGTGCCGGAACGCACGTGTATCCCGCAGATGTGGGTTGCGAGCGGCATCCGGCCGATCCTTGGCCCGGCGATCGAGGCGCGGCGCGATAACGAGGCGATGGTACACCGACGGAGGTACATCTCAATGGAAACAAGAGATGCGCCTGCCGGGATTCGAACCCGGGTCGCTGGCTGTATCCGCTGGTTTTCGCCAACTTGGGAAGCCAACATTCTAACCGCTATACAACAGGCGCTTGGATCCCGAGCGAACGTGCCCCCCGCTTGAAACCCCAGAGAGCTATCGAGATCCTCCGACCACGATCATGAGGGAACCGTGAACGACGAGCGGAGGCAGATCCACCCGCCGTTCACTTTGCTGTAGAACCCTTCGCGGCATTTATTCCTTGCCCCAAGGGCGAAGCCTAGCGGTTTCCGCTGCTGCAACAAATGGCGAGCAGCCGTTGAAACGAACCCTCGCCGGGACAGCGGGATCGCTTGGAACGGCAAAAAGGATCAAGAAACTAGCGTTCTCGGTGCCAAGCTAGGTGCCAATCGAGCCCGCATGACAGCCTTCTTGGTTGAGAAGAAACGAAGCCGTTTTTTTTCCCGGGGAAAACGGCTCGAAAAAACCCCAACTGTATCAGGCCGCCACTCGCGGCGATTCATTCTTACCATGCACCGCGCTGTTCTGTTTCGTCGGTGCTGTTAACTTTATGATAAAACAGATATATATAGCTTTCGGGAGCGGGACATTAAATCCGAGGCGGTTTCAAGGGGGGATTTCGTCGTGGCTATCCTCCTCGCGCGCCGATCCCGAGGCGCCTGGAAAGAGCTGACGAGCTTGCTAGGACATTTCCTAGTAAGAATCGCCGCATCCCGCCTCTTGACGCGCGGGTGCGAGCCATGAGGCCCCGCGAAGCGGGGGCTTCAGACCAGCCCCTTCTTCTCCTTCAGACCAGCGACGATCCCGCCGAGCATCCCCTTCTGCACCCGCTCGAAGCCGGCAAATGCATTCTGGAACACGGCACGCCCGGAAGTGATGTTCCGTGCCTCTTCGATGAGCCCGAAAGACTCGCGCACGGGAAAATACGCCCGGAGTTTGATGGCCGTGCCGTCTTGCTCCATAGCCTCGATGCGACCACCGTGCTGGGCCACCAGCGACGTCAGCTTCCCGATGTTCTCCACGGCGCCGTAGATCGCGCTCTCGAAGATTGGTTCGAGAAGGACGACGCCGGCCTCGTTCATCGCGTCGAACAAGGCCTGGCGGATCATGGGGGTGATCTCGATCGGGTCGCGCTCCTCCGCCTTAGCTGAGAAGGTGGCCTCCTCCACGACCACCTTCACGCTGCTCATCGACTCCTTGAGGAGCGGGCCGTGCCTCGCGATGCTCCCCAAGGCGTCGGCGATCGACTGCTCGTCCCCCTGCGGGAGGGTGTGTGATTTAGCACCCTTGGCCGGCAGGTAGATGACCGGGATCGTACCGCGGCACACGGCGACCAACCCGTCGACCTCCTCGTCCCTCCAAGACAGCCCCGCCCGCTTGAGCGCCTCCCTCGCGTGCTTGCTCACTTCGCCCCTTTCACCGCCGACGCGGGCTGCTTTGAGAGCATTGACGTCCGGCTGGGACAAGGGCTCGACCCGGAGCACGATCTTGTCCTTCCCGTTGGTGCTCGTCGCCGCGTGTGGCTTGCTCGGTGCTTCTATCGACTCGTGGTACATCGTGATCGGCTCCGACACCATCACTGCGATGCCGGCGGCCTTGATCTCGTTGGTGATGACGTCGAGGTGTAGCGGGCCGATCCCGGAGATCAGTATCTCGCCCGTCTGCGTGCTCTCCTCGATCCGGAGGTTCGGATCCTCGATCACCTTGAGCTCGAGCATCGCCTCGAGTTTCTTGAGGTCGGCGAGCCGTTCGGGCTCGATCGAGACCGTGACGACGGGTTCCATGAGGTAGCTCATCGGGTCGAAGGCGACGTCACGCTCGTTGCCCGCGTAGGCCGCGGAAACCAGCGTCTCACCCGCCTTGACATCCTTGAGACCCTTTATGGCGACCACGTTCCCCGCGGGAACAGAGTCTACCTGGATGATGCGCTGCCCCATGAACACGCCGATGGAGTCCACGCGCTCCTTGCTGCAGGCGCGGATCAGGTACAACTCGTCCCCTTGCTTGAGCGTCCCGGAGAACACGCGGCCGGTCGCGATGGCTTGCCCGTGGTCGATCTGCACGCGGCTCACGAAGACGAGGGTGGTCGCGCCTGCTATGCAAGCGGCGGCAGCCTCGCCGATGTCGCTCGACGGGCTCCCCCGCCAGATGAACGGCATCCGGTAGGCTTGCGCGTGCACCGGGTCTGGGCCATGCTTCACGAGCATCTCGACGATGGCGGAATGCAGCGGCAGGGCCTCCTTCAAGGCCTTCAACGGGCCCTTGCCGGCCACCTCATCCCCATAGGCCTGGATGATGTCGCCGAAGGCCCTGTACCGCTTGAGGAACTGGGAGAGGGTCGCGCCCCAGCCGTCGGTCGCGGATCCGAACGCGACGGTGTCGGCCGACATGTCCACCTTCCACCCCTGCTCGACGCCCCCGAGGTTCCGGCTCTCGACGAGGCTGTTGAAGGCCTCGATGATCGCCTTGAAGCGCTGCTGGACCTGCTTCGCGTCGAGGTGCAGCTCCTTGATCAGGCGGTCTATCTTGTTGATGTAGAGGAGTGGCCGCACGGCGTTCTCGAGGGCTTGCCTGACCACGTGCTCGGTCTGGATCATGACGCCCTCGACCGCGTCGACGACCACGATCGCCGTGTCGATAAGCCGAAGTGCCCGGGTCACCTTTCCGGAGAAGTCGACGTGTCCCGGGGTGTCGACGAGGTTTACGAGCAGATCCTGGCCGCCGTGATCGAACACGAGGGATACGTTCGCCGTCTTTATCGTAATGCCGCGGGTCTGCTCCTCGTCGAGGTAGTCGAGCAAGAGTGCCTGGCCGGCGAGCTGCGGGTTCAACAGCCCCGAATAAGCGAGCAACGAGTCGCTCAAGGTCGTTTTCCCGTGGTCGACGTGGCCGATGATGGAGCAATTGCGCACGCGCGGGAGCACGGTCATCAAGGAGAGCACCTTGTCGACGTGGGCGCCTTTCTTCGTTGGCATGACGTTGCACCCCGACCCGTGGGCATCGCGCGTGCCAGGCACGAGGGCTTGGGAGGAGCGAAGATCTTAACCTTTTTAATGGAAAAAAAGATTTAAGAATTAGCGTGAGAAGATTCAAGAATCAGCGTGATCCACATGACCGCAACCGCTAGTGGAAAGAAAATACTTCGTGCCGGCCTCATCGGCGCGGGATCCTCGGCCACCAACATCGCGGCGACGATCGCGACGATCGGCGACCTCAAGCTGGCCGCGGTGTCGGACGTGAACGAGGCGGCCGCGCGACGGATCGCCGATCAACACCAGGTACCCTTCGTCTCGGACGACTACAAGGAACTCTGCAAGCAAGACGTGGACTTCGTCGTGATCAGCCTCCCACACGGGCTGCACAAGGAGGTGGCGGTGCACTGCCTCGACGCGGGCAAGCACGTCCTCGTCGAGAAGCCGATCGCCACGACCGTCGACGACGCGCTGGCGATGATCGACGCCGCGAGGCGGAACGGCCGCAAGCTCGGCGTCCATTTCCAGCAGCGGTTCATCGACGCCGTCCAGGAGGCCAAGAGGCTCGTCGACGGCGGCTCGCTCGGCAAGATCCTCCAGGCCAGCGTCAGCGTCATGTGGCACCGTGAAGCCGACTACTACAAGAAGAGCTCGTGGCGCGGGACGTGGAGCCTGGAGGGCGGCGGCTCGCTCATCAACCAGGCGATCCACCCGGTCGACCAGATGGTCTACCTGCTCGGGGACGTGAAGAGGTTGTTCGGCTGCTGGGCGCACCGCGTGCACGACATCGAGGTCGACGACAACACATGCGCCGCGTTCGTGTTCCAGAGCGGGGCGTTCGGCACGATCCAGACCAGCACCTCGACCAAGGCCGCGTTCCCCGCGAGGCTCACGATCTTCGGCTCCGAGGGGGGCCTCGAGGTCGACGGCAACGTCCTCACGCACTTCAAGGCGGACGGCACGAGGGAGCGCACGGACTACGCCGCGAGGGAAGGGGGGCAGGTGGGCTCCGCTACCGACCCGAGGAAGTTCTCGGTGGTCGCCCACTCCCGCTTGATGAACGACTTCGCCGAC
>JAFGBX010000409.1 GCA_016932935.1 Promethearchaeota archaeon
GCCAGGAATGCGCCCCGGCTGGTTGGCGTGGCTTCCAGTGCTGGTGTCCACATTTGTCCAACTTGTTTGCGAATTGTCACGACTGTACTGCCCGAATTTTACGCCGGCCAGCTGCTCGATTCCCGCTGGATACACAAGGCCAAGGAGAAGCATTGCAAGTACGTCATGAAGCTCCAGCTCTACGACTTGATCCGGCTGAAAGACGGTACCACGTTCAAGAACCACGAGATCACGGTCTCGACGCCCGACGAGTTCTTCCAGAACTACCACGTGAAGCCGTTTCTCCAGAGTATGTATGCTGGCCTGCTGGACTACCCGACTGGTCTCCAGGGTGAAGAAGTCGACGCTGTGACCAGGAAACTGGTGGAGCTGCTCGGAAAGAGCCGGTACTCGGAACTGGCCAAGCAGGTGTTCTATGACAGGTTGTTCGAGGACGCCAGGGGTTACTACAAGCTGCGCGGCCGAGCGCCACCGGTAGCTCTCCAACCAGCCCCCGTGCAAGGGATCGTCCAGCGAATCGGGGAAGGGTGGCCAGTTTCGGCTGATGGAACCACGCCCGCTAGCCCGCCACAGGAGCAGTCGACGCGCTACTCCCAGGAACACGTGGAACGGGTCGTCCTCGGGATGCTGCAATCCGTGAAGAACATCTCCTTGCAAAGCGCGAGCGAGGAGCTTGGCTTGCCCCGACAGCAGTTGAAGGTTGCGATCTATTCGCTGGTGGGCGCGGGCAAGGTCAAGGGGGAGTTCCTCGACAACGATAGCTTCCAAATCGTCGCGGAGGAGGACAACATGATGGACTCGCTCGACAAGCAATTTACTGCCTGGAACGTCACGGAAACGGGAAAGGACGGGAAGCTCGTCGACAGCATCCCCAACTTTATGTGCCCCTCATGCAAGCGCCAGTTCCACATAGACGAGGGTGGCGTGGAGGCCGGGCCGGATTGCCCGACGTGCGCCGTCCCGCTGAACCACGTGTTCTCCTGCCCCCAATGCGGCGAATACATGGCGCTGCCCCCTGAGCAGTACAAATTGACCGTGAGGGACGGGATCGAGTGCATCTATTGCAGCACCATCTTCAGTCCGTGACGCATGGCCAGCCGGCCTCGCCGGCCCTGGACGTGTCGTTCCCGCCCTCGCCATCAACGCGTGGCAAGAAAGAAGATGTTGTCGGCGCCGCCCGGCCCGCCGAGGACTGCCCAGCTGGCGATGCAGAACTTGCTCCTCAACATCCGGGCCAGCTCCCGCCGGGAGAGCAGGTAATACTCCCGGTCGTGAACCGTCCCGTCCCGTGCGTCCTTCCACGGCACGTGCACGAGGCCAGGGCGCGGCTTCAGCGAGATGATGTTCCTAGCCACCTGCGCACGGAATCGCGCCTGCCACTTCCGCCAGACCGAGAGGACGAGCACGCCGCCGCCACGCGTGCCGTCCCGGACGCGGCCGATGGTCTCCCGCATCGACGCCTTGCTCGGGGAGTGGTGCAGCGCGGCGACGCACGCGACCGCGGCGAACGTCCCGTCCCTGAACGGCAGGGCGGTCATGGATGCCTGGACGACGTCCGGCAGGGGACGACTACCATCCCGCGCTCTCGCGACGCGCAGCAGCGACGCGGAGAGATCCAGGCCGACGCACGCCCTCGCATGGAACATCGCCTTGATGTAGGCCATGTTGCGGCCATTGCCGCAGCCCAGATCCAGCGCGATCCCCCCCAGCGGGATTGCCGACAGCGCGTCGCGCGCGGCCGGGCCGGACGTGAACTCGACGAGCGGCGCCCAGGGCGCCCTTCCCCGGGAACTGTCGAAGGCGGGCGCGATGCCATCGTAGAGATCGCGGGCCCGTTGGAAGAACGCCGCGTCGCCCGCCCCCGGCGGTCTCGGATCGGGCTGCATGGACGTGCCCTCCTGGCGGTCGGCGATGGCTGGGCCGCCTCAATGGCAGAGCGTGCCCATGATGATCGTGATGATGTGCTCCTCCATGCCGGGGAAGTTCTCCCGGTGCACGCTGGCCTTCACGACGAACTTGCGCTTGGTCTGCGGGCAGCACCAGTTGGCGAGCACGCTCGTCGTCATGTAGACGCGGGACTTGCGGACCTCCTTCTTCGCCCCGACCAGGTAGTACGCGTCGTGGCCTTGCACGTTTAGCAACTTCTTGTCCGTGACGCCGACCCCCACGAGCATGTCGTTCGTGAGCAAGCTGCTCTCCTTCCCGACGTGGTAGCGCACCGGGTTCGTCTCCTCCCACGACACCTCCAGGTTCGCGACCTCGCCGTATACGTCGTCGAGGTCGGCAGTGGTGAAGTAGAACAGCCCCTTCCGTGCGTCGCCCTCCTCCTTCTTCTTTGAGAAGTACTCGGGCACCTGGCTCAGGGTGATGTTTTTGGCGTAATCCTTGTAAGATTTGTTGAAATAGGTCGTTCCATCCACCTCGGTGTGTGGTCGATCGCTGACCCGGGGCCGCGGGGGCGCGCGGGCGCGCCCTGTCCGGGGGCTATGCCGCCTGGATCCACCTCGCCCTCGGGCTTGAAAAGGATGCCTCCGTCATCCCTCGAACACGAGCTCGCCGAACGTCCCGCCCCCGCCGGGCTTGAAGGCCACCTCGCCACGCCGGAACGCCCCGATGATGTCGAAGAGCGTCTTGAACAGCCCGGGGTACTTCCTAGCTTGTTCCTGCAGCGACGACACGTCGGCCGTTTTCAAGTCGGCGGCCAGCAAGAGGTCGATCTCGGTCCCGAACCGCTCGACGCACGCGTCGTAGAGCTTCTCCAACGCCTTGGACCCGCTCGACCCGATGCGCATTGCGACGCGCAGCATCTCGACCAGCGACACGATCGTGACGTAGTCGGCGCGGTGGGGGGGGTGCTCGCCCTCGGGGCGGTCGGCCAGCAACCGCACGCGGTCCGACACGCCGAGCATGATGCGGGAGCGCTTCCCGTCCTTGGCGCACGCGACGCACGTGACCTTCCCCGCGCTCACCTTCCTGATGTAGTTCATGTAGTCGGCGTCGGAGGCCACCGGGTGGTGGACGAACTCGGCGTCGTACTTGTCCCCGCCGAGGAGGTTCGCCACGCCGGTGCCGCCCGCGGCCGGTTCGACCAGGACCCGCCGCCTGCACGCCTTGCAGAACAGGACGTTGTACTTGCCCATGCGGGGGTCGAAGCCCACGTTGCGCGTGAACCGCCGGCCGTCCTTCCGCGTGATCGCGAGCTCGACCTCCTCGAACGTCGGGGCCTCGGCAAGGAACGTGTTGAACTCGCGGCCCAGCGAGACGGGCGAGGGGGCGTGGGCGTCGCTGTTGGTCATGAAGGTGAGCCGGTGGAGCTCGCCGATGCGGTCGGCGTAGTCCGTGTTCGCGGATAGGCCGAGCTCGAGGAAGTGGACGTTCCTGGCCTGGCCCCCGTAGGCCGCCTTGAGGCTGTCGAACTTCCCTTGCCGGAAGACTGACTTGAACGGCGTGAACGCGTGCGCGGGGCCAACCATGCCCCCCTCGTCGACCACGATCTCGACGATCTCCTCGGGCGACAGGTTCACACGCGGCCGGCCGCCCCACTCGTGGTCGATGTTCGTCGACGCGGGCTTGAAGCGCCTCTTGATCGCCTCGAGGACGTCGAAGCCCGGGAACAGGATGACCTGGTGCACCGACTCGGCGTCCTCGACCTCGGTCTGGAGGATGAAGTGCACGTCGCCGTGGACGAACCCGCCACCTGCCCCGCCACCCGCCACAGGCACCAGGTTTTCCTTCAAGTGCTTCAGCCAGTCGGGCTGGAAGCAGTCGCCCGTCGCGACGAGCTGGAGCCCCTTCTGGTGCGCCCCGTGCACCATGTGGGGCAGGTTCATGTTCTTGCTCACGCCGATCGAGCGCGGGCCGTGGATGTGGAAGTCGGCGTTGATCTCTTGCAAAGTGGCATCATTGAACCGCGGTCGTTGCATGGACAAACCAGCGGGAAAATAAGAAGCTACATGTTAGTGGGGCGGTGCTTAGAGGTTCAAGTAGTTCCTCACGCCCTTCTCGACCTGCCTCGCCACGACCGAGATGATGCCTTGCTTCGAGTTCGGCCCCGTGAGGATGATGAGAAAGATGTCGCCGATCGTGGGCACGACGTGGACGATCCCGGTCGTGCCGCCGAACGTGATGTATTTCAGCTCGCCGGCATCCGTCGCGAAGATGATGTCGCTGCCCACGGTGGTCACCGTCGTGGCGATGATGGCGATGAGCGAGTCGCTCAAGGTCGACGAGATCGCGGACGCCAGGATCGTGCCGTCCCGCTTGACGAGCGCCGACGCCTTGATCACGGGGTCAATCTTTATCAGGTCGCGCAGCACGTCCCCGAGGTTCTCCGGCTCCTTGAACGGCAGCTCGCTCCTCGCCGAGACCGGTTGCTCCTTCTGCTTCGCCGCGGGAACCTTCGGGAGCACGTCCATCTTCTCCTTGAACGACACTAGCTCGCGCTTCATGGTCTTCTCGAGCGAGTCCTTGCCGCCCGGCGAGGGC
>JAFGBX010000410.1 GCA_016932935.1 Promethearchaeota archaeon
ACAGGCTGCCCTCCCGCCACCGCCGGTGGCTTGATGAGTGCAGTGACCGAGAGCGGGACGACCGGGGTGGCCTGGATAGTGCCCCTTTGCGTTGACCTGGGGGGCAGGGGCACGGGCTTTCGGACGGGCGTCGGCGTGACGGGGGACGGGCCGTGAACCGGAGGCTTCTCATCGCTCGATGATGTCTCTCCCACTTGCTCTGCAATCGCGAGCCTGGAGACCGAGGTCGGCTGCGCCGGGGCGACGGGAGGCCGGGGAACCGGGGCGGGTGGCTCTTGCTTCGTGGGTTCCGCCCCCTCCGTTGGCGTTGGGACGATGACGGCCTGCTCGAGGGGCGTGCTGGTGTCGATCTGGTCGAGGTCTTGCATGGTGGACTCGAACGCGCCCGATTGCGCTGCGGCTTGTGCCTCTAGAGTGCTCTGCAACTCGAACAGCTGCAAGGCATGGGCTTTCTGTTCTGTTGGCTTCCGCTGCACGAGCTGGGACTTGTCGACGTTGAACGCCTTGAGCAGGAAGTCGAACGCGTCCTTGAGCAACGCCTTGACCGCGGCGGGCTTGTCCTTCTCGTCGTCCGGGAGGGTTAGGTATCCCTTCTTGGCCTTGATCTTGTGCTTTTCGATGATGCTCTGAACGTCTGACTTCAATTCATTACTCTTTTCGAGTTGCAAGGCAGCATAGAACAAGTTCTCGGCAATCTTCCCGTCACGTTCCAACACCTTCTTCAGCTGCGCGAGACGAGATTTGAAGAGATCAACATTCGCCGTTTCGGTCATTAATTCCACCAGTTAAGCGGTTGCCTCGGTTAAAATGTTCTAAGGTCTATTTTCGGCGTTCATTTCTTCCAAACTCGGCCCACGCCGGCGTTGCGATTCATCCCGCCGATTTAAACCTCTACCGCGAAGGGATTTAACCCTTCCTCCACTCGGAGGGGATTTGTACAAGATGCTCCCTCTGAATAATTCTTTCATTAACCTCATCAGGGCGCGATCGATGGCGGATCGATCGCCTTGCCGCCAACACATCGACACGGAGGGGATCTCCCTTGGCCTCGTTCATGACGGCAATAGATGCATCGTGAACATACCCACAAGGAACTGAAGGTTGCTGCCCGTCGACAGCCACGTAACTGGCTTCAAGGCTGATGCGGAGTATTTTAAGAACGCGATCAAGGTTAAATTGCGTGGGTATTGATATATCGTGTCGAACAGAGTTGATCGGCACATGCGTATGCGTGCTATCATGGTGAAGACCGCCCAATACAAGGCCAGCGCCGAGGAGGGCAAGCACTCGGAGGCATACAAGCGGGAGGCGACAGCCTTGCTCGTGCACCCCGACGACATGGCCGAATGGGGGCTCAAGGAGGGGATGCACGTCTCGTGCTCGAGCCAGGAAAGCGACCAAGCCGTGATCCTTGCCGTGCAGCAAACGAGGAATGCCCGCAAGGGGATGGTGAACGTCATCCTTTCACCCTGGACTGCTTGCCTGGTTCGAGACGACAGACGCTTCGTCGAGATCGATGTCGAGCCGTCGGCCGCTAGCGCCCTCCCGCTCGAGCAAGTAGTATCTGCCAAGAGGCCTGGTGCACCGTGACCTCGGGTTCCGTCCGTCTCCGGAACTGTTGCTGCCTCGACCCCCTCCACGGCGTGGAGTTCGAGACGAAAGACCTCCTCATCAAGGAAGGCCTGTTCCGCCCGGCAGCCGGCGGAGATGGTGAAGATGCCAAGGAAATCGATGCCAGTGGCCGGATCGTCGTGCCCGGTGGGATCTTGCCATCGTTCAAGGTCTTGCTTGGTGCGGCTGGTGGGCTCACCCTCGATCCCGTGGCTAGCGCACGCGCCCTCTTACAGACGGGCTTCACTACCGTCATCGTCGATGGCATCACGCCGTTCACCGCGCTGGATGCCCACTTGCAGATGCAGCGCTTCCCCGTCGTGAACAAGGTTCCCATCATCGACCTCGCGAACTTCCAATTCTTCACTGGTTTTTTGAATAACGGCGTCCACAACTACGCCGCGGCGGTAGCTGCCGCGGTGCTTGGCAAGTTTAAAGGCCATGGCATATCCAGCATCGGCCCGGGGAGCGCCCTCAATTGGAGCGACGCCGGCTCGGCCAGGGCACAAAAATTACGCGATCCGATTCCTTTCTTGAACATGAGCATCGAAAAGGTGATAGCGGAGCTCCCTGCCATCCACGGCCACGGGTCCTTCAAGACCGGGATCCTCATCGAGACGGGGATCGAGGGCTCGCCCGGATCCAGGGAGCAGCTCGACGGGCTCTATGGGAAGATCGGGGGAGCGGGGACGCCCGGAGGAGCCTCGCCGCTCGTCGCCATGAAGCAGCTCTCGAGGAGCGCCCTGGATCCCGCTTTCAAGGGCGGCGACATATCCGAGAACGTGGCCTCCACGGTCGCCGCGTTGAGTTCTGCCGGTTCCATCGCAGGGGTGATGGACTTCCCGAGCATGCAGTTCTCGTCGACGACGTTCGTGGACAACGCCTCGTCCCCCCTCCACGATCCCGGGCACATGGTCGCCAGGGGCATCGTCGAGGGAGAGCTCCTCGTCGTCGCATATTCTATAAGCGAGAAGGACAAGAAGGAACTCGCCGTCAGGTACTGGCTCTCCGGGATGGAGCTCGCGCTCTCCATGCCGGCGCAACTCAAGGAACGGGTGGCCTTCAGCCTCATGCCGCAGCTGGTCGACGGCCCCGAGAACATCACGAGCGCCTTGGGGTGCCTCCTCAGCGAGCGGTACCGGCTGTCCGCGAGGATGGGCTTCCACGACGAGGCGACCCGTGCCGGAGCCGCGGAACGGCTGGAGGGCAAGATGTTGACCCTCCCTGAGCTCGTTGCCTTCACCAGGGCGGCCCCCGCGAGGATGTTCGGGCTGGACAAGATCCTTGGCGGCCTCGGGGACGGCCAGCTCGGCGACGCGATCATCCTCGACGCACGTCCGGGGGATATCGAACGGTTGCGGGACGAGCCGGGCGAGCTGCATACCCTGCTCAGCAGACCCCACGCGGTGATAAAGGGAGGGAACGTGGCACTGAAGAACGGGGAGATCGAACGGCAGATCCGTGGAAGCACGATCTTGCACGAAACACGGGCCGACCCATCGATCTCCGAGAGCATCGAACAGAACCTGGACAAGCAGTTCTTGAAGTACTACTCGACCCACATCGACGGGAAGATCGTGCCGGCGTCGCTCGCCGAGCCGGCCATCATCGATTGATCGTAGTTCCATTCACTAAATGCATGCACCACTTAACGAACCCACCTAAGGGGACAACGACCGTGGCCACGGCGGGACAGCGCATCGGGATATTCATCTGCCATTGCGGCTTCAACATCGGTGGAGTGCTGGACGTCAAGCGCATCATCGACCACTTCTCGAGCAAGGAGCAGTACCCGGACGTGGTCATCACGGATCACAAGTATTTCTGCTCCGACGCGGGCCTTGCCGAGATGAAGAAGGCCATAAAGGAGCTCGGGATCGAGCGGGTCATCGTCGCGGCGTGCACCATGAAGCTGCACG
>JAFGBX010000411.1 GCA_016932935.1 Promethearchaeota archaeon
CCACTCGTCGTCCCCGCATAGCTTCCATTCCCTGTACACGTGCATGATCCCACCGAACTGGCCGTCGGCGCACGGCTTTATCCACGTGTAGCCGCTGCCTAGCGGGAGTTGGATGCGGAAGTTCAAGGCGCCGACCTCCGGGACGACGAAGTTGAACCGGTAGTTCGCGTCGTGCATGCCCCGCTCGAGCGAGGGGAACAGGAACGGGAGCGCTTGCTGGTAGCCCCAGACGTGCGTGCAAGAGCCCTCGCAGCAGCCCGTCGAGCAGTTGCACCCTTCCCACCCGTAGAACGTCCCGTCCTCGTACCGCAGGCACGTGGCGGTCTTGAGGATCGCCATGTTCGAGGCGACCGCGTCTATCACGTGTGGGGGGAGCGTGGAACCGAACAAGGCGTCGTGAAACGCAGTAGACGCCGCGTGGAGAGCGGCCTCCTGTCGGGCGAGCTGGCCGGCGACGTCGAACGCGTCGCTGAACCGCGTCGCGTAATGGTTCTTCCACCTTGGCTTCCCGTCCTGGTTCTCGGGGTCACCACCTTGCCAGTACTTCACGAAGTTCGGGAAATGCCACGTGATGTAGAAGGTGAACGTCCCGGTTTTTCCTGGCAAGATCTTCCTCTCGATCGAAACGGCGCCCGCTTCCGGCGTGCTCGAGATGTAGGACGGCTCACGGGCGACCTGCCCCGTGGCCTTGAAGGCGTTCCAGAGAGCGTAGTGGGCGTTGAACCACGCGGCGCGCTTCCACGACGGCGAGACGGTAGCGCCGGCGTCCGGCGTGGTCAAGGCGATGGTTCCGAACCGCGCGTGGTCCTCCGGCCATGCGTTGTTGCCGAAGAGGATCCCGCGTGTCCCACCCTCGTCGAGCGCCAGGTTGTTGAACTGGCCCCTGGGCTGGAACCAGTTGATGAAGCGCATCTTCAGCGACTCCTCCGGCGTCACCCCGGCGATGTTCAGCATGGACCACGCGATGGAGACGTCGACCGGAGAGTTGCCCTTGTTCGTTACCTGATATTTTAAAATGGCCGCGGGGAAGCCCGACGCGTCGGGTTCGGACGGGATGAACGGGTTGTAGGCCTCGAGCGTGACGTCCAGCGGCATCGCGGCCGACTTGAAGTCGATCCACGCGAACGGGTACTCCCCGCGGAACTGGCAGTCGTCCATGTGCGGGAAGCCCTCGCCGTTCGCGTGGAACGCTCCGCCATCCACGGGCGTGTACGGGCGCGGGACGGGGCCCTCCAGTACCCGGCAGACCGGCTCGCTACCTTCCCCCTTGCAGCGGATTAAGGCGAAGGTCTTCGGGAACTTGCTGCCCATGTTCGGGCGGTTTTGGATCTCGAAGTCCTGGAGCGTGCCCCTGCCGCTCAAACCGATCGAGCCGGTACCGATCCCCCCGAGGGGGAAGGATATCTGGTCGAGGAATTTCTCTCGATAGACGCGCTGGGGGCCGAGGGCGAAGAGCTCATCGTGCGAGTACTTGCTCTGCTTCATGGTAATCAAGGATGCAGCTCGGGGAGAAAAAAGCATCGCGTCAACCCGTGAAACCGAATAGCGAGTCCCACTCGTCCTGACCCGCGTACGTCGCCGAGTCCTGGAGAGCGTGGAGCTGGGCCTCGATTCTCTCGCGTGTCGACTTCTCCAGCAGCATTGCCAGTTCCGGGCACGAGACACCCTTGTCAAGATTCAATCGCATCAGTTCCTCGGCAGCGGGAAAGAAGTCGGTTAATGCTTGGCTCCAACTCGCGATTGCCTTGCTCGCGAACACGCGTTCAACCAGGACGTCGAGGATCTTTGCGTCGAGGGCGTCTCCCCAGTGATGGCTCCACGCGCCGAGCAGCGCCGCTAGCGCTCGGCGGGGCGGCATGTCCTGCCGTGGAATCCCTCTGGAGCTGGCGATCTTAGCGATTATTTTCTCCAGCAGCAAGTCGACCGGGCGACTCATGGGATGATCTCCGCGCCGTTGTACCGGAAGTAGTCGAACTGTGAAGGTGCAAGCTCGCCGGAGGCGATCAGTGCCTGGATCCTCGGTAACACGGCCTGCACGGCCGTCACGAGGTGCCGCACGCTCTCGCACACCTTCGCATAGCCGTCCTCCCCCCACGGCTTGAGCTTGTTGGCATAAAGGCAACGGCCACCGCAGATCGAATAGATGTCGCACGACGGGCACGGTTCGACGACGTCCATGGCCTTCTTGAGGTCATCCGGCGTGCTTTCTTGAATCGTGCCCATTTGGAAGATGTGGTAGAAGTCCGATGCGATCGGGCATGCCGTTATCCTGCCGTCCGTGCAAATGTTGAAGTACTGGTGGCCGCAGCCGCAATGGAGCTTTGCGGGCACGCCCGAGAGTAAGGTCTTCACGAGCCCGTTGAACGGGTAGATCAGCCTGACCGTGCGGTCGCGCTCGATCCCCCCGAGCCAATCGGACAAGAGCCGGTCGACGCCAGGGTAGTACGAGCTGGTCAGCCAGCCGTCGAGGTCGTTCCACTCCTCCCGGTCGCCGAACATGAGGTCGTTCTGCCAGTGCAAGCCGTCGAAGAGACGCTTTCCAGCATCGTCCTCCAGCCCGAGCAAGTACGTGGCGTCCCGATAGACGTCGGAATGCTCGGACACGCACATCCGGGCGGTGACTTCACCGGCGAAGCCCTTTCGGCGCAGCAGGCGCGCGTTCTTGACGACCTTGTCGTGCGTCCCGGCGCCGCGGTAGTAGTCCGTGGTGGCGACCGGGCCATCGATGGACAGCAAGATGCAGTCCAGCCCGTGCAAGTATCTGTCCTTGACCTTGTCCAATAAGATGCCGTTGGTCTGGAGCACGAACTTCCTCGACGGGATCTCGTCCATGATGCGCTCGACGAAATCCATGCCCACGAGCGGCTCGCCCCCGTAGAACCCGATCATCGCGTCCGGATCCCCGGCGACGAACCGCTTTAGCGTGCCGATGTCGTACGAGATGCGGCGCGGGAACGGCGGGTCGGCCTCGTTGTTCCGGCAGTACCGGCAGTGCCCCAGGTTGCAGTCGTGGGTCGTGACGATGTTGAAGAGCACGGGTGGGAAAATCACGTGCGGGTATTAAGCATGCGCGTCTAAGAGTAGGCGATCGTGCCAGTCGCCTCCGAGGCGGGTGGGGGTCGGGAATCGAGGATCAGTTTTATATCATTTCCGAGTTAGAATCAGCCATACCGTTCGATTGTAGAAACAACGAGGTAGTGGAATGGGGATCGCGGGGTTTTAGCGAGGAGAGCCCGCAGTTCGCGACCAAACAGCCGACCAAACAGCTGGCATGACTCATATGACCGGTCAAGAAAAAGCGCCTGAGACCGAGGTCTCTCGGCATGGAACCATTTCATTGCTCGCCGGTTGGCCATCATTGGCCCGCATCCTGATCGCGAGCATGACCTTTTACGGGTCGTGGGCGGGTGTGAACATCGTCCACGTGTCGAACATCATGTGGCCTGGTGAGTCGTTCCATTCGGTCGAGATCGGCATCGGCATGGGCATCGCATTTTTTGCGTTCGCGCTGTCCCCCATGATCTTCGGGCACTTGTCTGACCGTCATTCGAGGGTTAGATTGCTCTCCATGACCTCGATCGCCCAAGGCATCGTTATCATCTTCATGCTCTTCACCCCAGAGGGGCAAGGTGCCGCCGCCTGGGTGTTTTTCATCGCTCTAGGCTCGATTTCGAACCTCTTGAGCGGTTGCTGCTTCCCGGTCGGTGATTCATACGTGAGCGATGCGATCCCCGAGCAACGACTGTCGCAATATTACGGCCTACAAGGCCTGCTCGTGGGCGTTTTCACCTACTTGATGATGCTTCTTTCATCCGTCCTTTTCGCGATTCAATGGCGGATCTATCTCCTGGTCGCCGCTGTTTCGCTCGTTGCCACTGGATTCGTCATCATCGTCAAGGCAAAAGAACCGGTCAGGGGGGCCATGCGGCAGGAGCTAAAATCGGCCGTCGAGGATGGCGGGGTGTATTCATTCAAGCTCGATCGGGCGACGCTTAAGTCGGTCGTCATGTCCAGGTCGAACATGATCATGTATATCGAGGGCTTTTTTACCCAGATCGTGCTCGGCGTGCCGAACTTCTTGATATACATCTACCTGCAATCGCCGCCGAGCAATCTCACCTCGTGGACGAACGCGATGATCGGGTTCATCGCGAGCTTTCCCGGGCACATCTTCGCCCTGATCGTGTTCGCCAGGCTCTCGGACAAGTACGGCGCACGGAGCATGAAAAAGCGCATATACCTCATCATCACGGGTCTGGCGCTCTTCATTCTGATGTACATGGTGTTCGTTCTAGTTCCGCTGGAGCCCCTCACCCCCGCGGAAGGGGGCGCGCTTGGCATCGTGTTCGCGCGCCCTGGCTATGTTGGCATCACGGCCGTCTGGTTCGGGGCCACCGCTATCGGCGGATTATACAACCACAACCAGCGCCCCATTGTCCAGGCGGCCAACCTTCCCGAAACCCAAGGGATGGCCGCCTCGGTAAACACGTTCCTGGAAGTGTTCGGGAGCGGCATGGGCATCACCTTCGGGGGCATCGTGTTCGCCTTGTACGGTTCAAATATGCAGCTCACGACGATCACGCTCTGCCTCATCGGGTTCGCGGGCACGTTGCTCTGGGCGGCGTGCTTCAAGTCCTTGGATGGCGATCTGGCCAAGGTGTCCCGGTTGTTGGAACAGCGAGCGACACTAATGAAGAAGGGATGAGCGTCCGGGATCGCACGTCAGGCAGCGTCGTGGTTGATAGAAAAAGGAAGGAAGGCTTGGCGGTTCCTCTCGGCACTCACGCTTCCAAGTCGGGAACGTCCATCTCGGCCTTGCACGACCAGCACTTCTCGCCGTTCTTTTTCAAGAACGTGGCGCATTTGAGGCAGTAGAAGGTCTCGCATTTCGGACACAAGTAGATGGCGCCCGAGATCGGGCCCTTGTGTACCACGCAGATCTTCTGATCCTTGAAGGTGGTGACCTCCTCTTCGGTCTTGTCGAGTGGCTCCAGTGCAGCAGCACTCTCATCAGCAGCTACGGCGCCGTCCTTCTTCAAGCCCTTCACGGCCTTCGTGCCTGCGATGCTGCCCATGACCTCGGTGGCGAGGGC
>JAFGBX010000412.1 GCA_016932935.1 Promethearchaeota archaeon
GGCGGGAGCAACCGATCGCATGTCGGGGTGCGGCTGGCGCAGGGCTGGCACCCGCTCGCGGCGCGGCTTGTCCTCGCCTCCTTTTCCCGACGTCGCCCACTCCATTGCCGGTTATTTAAGCCCGCCCGCGTTTAGGGCGCGCGTGCTCACCGCAATAACCTCGATGGTAGTATTCGCTTTCATCATCGTCCTCATCATCAAGCAACCCCGGATCAAGCTGCCTGGTAGGGCAAAACCGTTCCAGCTCGATTATGGTTACGCCCCCTTGATCGGTGTTGCCATCATACTGCTCACGTTCCAGGTCAGTCCGTCCGTGCTCGTGGCCGGCATCGTCGGCACGTTGACGATACGGCCTTATATGATCATCCTCCTGTTCTTCTCGCTTGCCTACGTGTGCATCTCCATCGACGAGACCGGTTTCTTCGAGTACCTAGCCTTGAGCGCCGCGAAGAAGTCGGGTTCGTCCGGCAAGAAATTGTTCTTGTATTTCTTCTTGCTCAGCAGCGCGCTCACGGTCTTCACGAGCAACGACATCGTCATCCTCACCATCACGCCCATCATCCTCTATTTCTGCAAGTACACGAAGATGAACCCCTTTCCTTACTTGATAGGGCAGTTCTTCGCGGCAAACATCTGGAGCGTTGCCCTCTACGTGGGGAACCCCACGAACATCATCGTGGCACAAGCGTACGACTTGACGTTCGTAGAGTATTCAGCGTGGATGCTGCTCCCGACAGTGGTCGCCGGGCTCGCGTGCTATGGCCTCCTCGCGTTCACATTCCGCAAGGAGATATCCTTGCCCGTGTCACCGCCAGCGATACGGCCGGAGGATGCCCTGAAGGATCGCCCCGGCGCCGTGTTCGGCCTCGCCATGCTCGGGGCTTGCCTCGCCTCGCTCACGATGGCCCCGGTTCTTAACCTCGACATGGGAATCATCTGCTTGATCTTCGCCGCAATCATGGTCGGGAAGGACGTCGTCTTCGAAGCACGCGTCCGCGCGGGACACGCTCATACCGGCAGGCCGTCGACTGCCCGGAGCGTGTTCCATTCCGTGAGGGTGGCCGCGGGGCGTATGCCCTGGAAGATCATGCCGTTCGTGTTCGGCATGTTCATCATGGTCGAGATCCTCAGCGTCTCAGGCTGGGTCGGCTTCCTTGCCGGCGTGTTCGGCGGGGCACTGTCGTCGTTGGGCATCGTCGGCAGCACCTTCACCATGTGCTTCATCTCCGCCCTTTCTTGTAACATCATGAACAACCAACCTATGACCATCCTGTTCACCAGATTGCTGGGAGACACCCACTTCACGTCGGTCACCCCCGCGGGCGTCGTCATCGCGAGCTTGTACGCGCTCGTCATGGGCAGCAACTTCGGGGCGAACCTCACCCTCATCGGTGCGCTCGCCGGCATCATGTGGTCGTCGATCTCCACGAAAAACGGCGTCAAGATAACCTACAAGGAATTCGCCAAGCAAGGGTTCAAGGTCATGCCCGTCGTGATCGCCCTGGCTTGTGCCGTCCTCGCCGTGGAGGTCGCGATCGCGTTCGCGTGAATGCTATCTTTTTTTGCACCGCGACTATGTTCTATTGTATGACCACATGATCCGATTCGACACGTCCGGCGTTTTTCACGACAAGGCCGTCGCCGCCAAGTTACTTGCCAAGATCGATGAATACCTCGACGGGGGAAGGCGGCCGATGCGTGTGATGCACGTGTGTGGTACCCACGAGCACGTCATCGCCCAAGCAGGCATACGATCTATGCTCCCGAAGAATGTCGAGGTCATCAGCGGCCCCGGCTGCCCGGTCTGCGTGTGCCACACGGGAGACATCTACAAGGCGCTCACACTCGCCCGCGAGGGCCACATCGTCGCCACGTTCGGCGACATGATGCGGGTGCCGTCCGAGAGGGGCTCCTTGCAAGACGCCCATGCCAAGGGATGCGACGTCCGCGTGGTCTACGCGATCGACGACGCGGTGGCAATCGCTCGCGAGAACCCGGGCCGGGAGGTCGTCTTTTTCGCGGTCGGCTTCGAGACCTTCGCGCCCGTCGTGGCCAGCAGCGTCGCGTCCGGCCCGCCTCCGAACTTCTCGTTCCTGTGCGCGCTCAAGACGATCACCCCCGTCATGGAGCTGCTCCTTTCCCTCGGCAACGTGCAGCTCGACGGGTTCGTCACGCCCGGGCACGTCTCCGCGATCATCGGCACCGACCCCTACGAGGTATTCGCCACTGCCTACAAGATGCCCATCGTGACCGCCGGGTTCCAGCCCAACGACATCTTGCTGGCGCTGGCCATGCTGGCGAGGCAGGTGCGGGACGGCGCCGCGCGGAACGAGAACGAGTACACGGGCATCGTGGCACCTGGCGGAAACGCTGAGGCGCTCGCGATCATGCACGAGGTCTTCGAGGAGGCGACGGCCGTCTGGCGGGGCATCGGCCCCGTGCCCCACGGGGGGCTGTCGATCCGCGCGGGGTTCTCGAGCGCGGACGCGAACGCGCGGTTCGGGCTCGATGCCAAGGTCGATGCCAGCATCGGCAAGGACAAGGGCATCCCCCCCGGCTGCTCCTGCCACCTCGTGATCATGGGGCAGATGAAGCCCGCCGGCTGCCCCTTGTTCAGGAGCAAGAAGTGCAACCCGGAAAACCCGATCGGCCCGTGCATGGTGTCCGACGAGGGCACCTGCAAGATAGCCTCTATATATCGCGACGAGGATTGAATCCATGCTTGACGAGTTCGCGCAGAAGATCAAGGGGGCGGCCATCAACGTGGCGCTGAAGCACATGTCGAAGAGGGACAAGCTCTCCCAGCTGTTCTTCACCACCATGGCGAGCAACATAGCCCCCATCGTCGTGCTCCCGGCCTCCCATACGGTCTGGAAGAAATTACACGACAAGTTGAAGCACGCCGAGAAGCACGGCATGATCGAGTCGGGCTCGCTCGGCGGCGCGCGCGTCACGCTCATCAGGACCGGGATCGGCACCCCATCGATGGCCAACGTCATGGAGGTCCTGAAGGAGGTCAAGCCCAGGGCCATCGTCCGCGTGGACTACGCCGGCTCCCTTCTGCCCGACATCCCCGTCGGGGCGGTCTTCACGGCGGCGGCGGCGATCCCCGGCGACGGCACCTCCATCCACTACATCAGCGCGGATCCGGGCGCGCACGGGTTCTTGAAGGGCCAACCGGCCACCGGCGACCCGTCGCCGGATACGGTCTACTCGTGGATGGCGTCTCGCGGCCTCACGGGCGCGGTACCGTGCGATCCCAGGCTGCTCGGCATCGCCAGGGACGTCGCCGGGGGGCGCGGGGTGGTCATGGTCGACGGCACGATCTGGACGACCGATGGGCTCTTCACCGAGTCGAGGGACAAGGTCGCCTTCTGGGCATCGGCCGGCGCGAAGGCGGTCGACATGGAGACGAGCTGCCTGTACCTCCAGGCGCGGCAAGCGGGCATCCCGGCCATAGCGATACACGGGATATCGGACAACGTGGTCACCCAGAAGCCATTCTACGAGCTGGAACACTACGACGCGGCCATCGAGATCGGGATAGACAAGGCCATCTCCGTCGTAGAGGGCATACTCGCTCGCATCTGACCCGCTCAGTCGCGCGTGCGGTCGTCGCAGTCCGGTCAGTCGTCGCCCCATGTCATCTAGCCACGGTACACTGGCCGAGACCGGTTGAAACTGGTTTATATATGCTCCTCCTAGATTGTCCCTTGACAAGGCCGCATGCCGATCCGAGTACTTGACCGTCTAGGGAACGGGCCTGCACTCCCCCGCGGGTGAGCTGATCGTGAAAAAAATCGACCCGATCACGTTGAAGGTTATCGTCTGCCTGACTTTCGTCGTCGTGATCGGGCTGGTTGCGCTTGGACACGCGCGCGCCCCCATTCTATCGATGCCATCGCCCGGGCGACCCGCGCCCTCGGACAGCGCCCCCTTACTCTCCGGTCATCACGTTTCCCCAGAAACCGGTTTCACCAACACCACGTTCGTCTACGAAGTAACCTACACGGATCCCGACAACGACGCGCCCACGTACATGTACGTCTACATCGATGGACCGGAGTTTCCGATGTCGAAGCAGAACCCGACCGACAACACGTACACGGACGGCTGCGTATACACCTACAACACGACGTTGGATCCCCAACCGCACACGTATTCGTTCTCTACAAGCGACGGTTCTGGATTTTGCTCGACACCGTTCATCGCCGGCCCAACGGTCATCAATTGGGCCCCCTCGCTCACGTCCGGCTCGGTGACGCCATCGAACGGGAACGCGTCCACGACATTCACGTATGCGGTCACCTACTCGGACGCGGAGAACGAAGCCCCGATGTTCCTGTACGTTTACGTGGACGACATCGGCTTCAACATGTCGAAGCTGAACCCGAGCGACAACACGTACACAGACGGCTGTGTCTACATCTTCAACCAAACGCTGCAGACCGGTTCCCATATCTATTACTTTTCAGCGTCCGACGGTTACACCGCCACAGCAACGAGCCCGGCATCGGGCCCAGCAGTCTCCCCCTTCCTCACGTCCGGTTCCGTTTCCCCCTCGAATGGGAACGCCAGCACGCTCTACGAATACACGGTCATCTACACGCACATGTCCGAGGTCGCACCGGCCCATGTGCAGGTGGCCATCGACGGATTGTCATATACGATGGTGAAAGGAAACTCGAGCGACACGACCTACGCGGACGGCTGCACCTACACCTTCAACATCACCCTCTCGCCCACGGCCCACAATTATCGGTTCTTCACGAGCGATGGCTCTGCCTCCTTCTCCACCCCGACGTATTCAGGGCCAACGGTGGCCAACACCGCTCCCAGCCTCACCGCCGGCTCCGTGACGCCGACAAGCGGGAACCTCTCTACGGTCTTCACGTACGCGGTGACCTACTCGGATCCCGACAATAACGCCCCGTCGTACGTGCGGGTCGTCATCGACAGCTATTCCTACACGATGTCCAAGCAGAACCAGACCGACACGACCTACGCGGACGGCTGCACCTACGTCTATAACCGCACGCTCGCCGCCGGTTCCCACAATTACCGCTTCCAGGCGAGCGACGGCTACTCGTCCAGGAGCACGACCACGACCTCCGGCCCGCTCGTGACTAGTGTCCCCCCCACGCTCACGTCCGGTTCGGTGGCACCCGCTGCCGGCTCTTGTACGACTCCGTTCGTATTCACGGTCAATTACACGGATGCGGACAACACGGTACCTTCATACATGCGCGTGCACATCGATGGTTCCATCTACGCGATGTCGAAGCAGAACGCGACCGATTCCGACTACACGGATGGCTGCATCTACACCTACAGCAAGATTCTATCGGTGGGATCGCACTCCTTCTACTTTAGCACGAGCGATGGGTATGCGTCCCTGACGACCCCAGCGGTGTCCGGCCCCACCGTGGTGAACGAGGTGCCCGTGCTGGCATCGTGTTCGGTGACGCCGGCGAACGGGAGCCAAGTGACAACGTTCACATTCTTGGCGACGTATAATGACGCGGACAACCACCCCCCGTCGAACGTTTGCGTGGTGATCAACGGTACATGTCATCAAATGATGAAACAAAATGCCGGCGACAACACGTACGCGGACGGCTGCGTGTACTACTACGCAACCACCCTTGCCGTTGGCTCGCACTCCTTCTACTTCAACGCGAGCGACGGGTATGACGTTGTGTCGACGTCGGCATCCACGATCGCGGTCACCAACGCCACGGTGCCGTGGTTGGCCAACCCTGGCGTTACCCCCTCTGTCGGGATCAACTCGACGGTGTTTAACTTCACCGTCACCTATTTCGACCAGGCGAATGCGTATCCGACTTCGATAACGGTTACTATAAACACGACGACCTACGCACTCGTGCAGCTCCTCCCGGGGGACACGAACGTCGTAGACGGCAAGGTGTACACCTACTCGACGACGCTGCCCTGGGGGCGCTACCAATTCAAGATGAACTGCTCCAACGGCTCTTTCCAGAATTCGACATCCTGGATGCCCGGGCCAGAGGTCGACCCGTTCGGGGTGATGGCAGCGGTTAACGAAACCGTGTTCGAGGATGATTTCGAGGGTGGGACGTCTAAGTGGCCGACGATCTCCGGCTTGTGGCACTTGACCTCGTCTTCGAGCTCGTGGCCGAACCCCTGCCACTCCCCGACCCATTCGATGTGGTACGGGCAGGAATCGTCCGGGACATACGCGACGGGTTCGAGGACGTACGGGGCCATCATGTCCACGAGCTTCTCACTGGCGGGGTATGCGAGCGCGCGCCTCGAGTTCTACCAGTGGCTCCAGGGGGAGGGCGGTAGCTGGGACTACTGCTACGTGAACGTGTCGACAGACGGGGGGACTTCGTGGGGGCCGCTGTACAAGAGCAATGCGAACATCGCGAGCTGGCAGCGCTGCTCCCTGGACATGTCCGGTTATTGCGGCTACCCGGACGTGAGGATCCGGTTCTATTTCGATTCGATCGACTCGATAAACAACAACTACCGGGGTTGGCTCGTGGACGACGTGCGGATCACGGCGCTCACCGGGAACTGGACGCACACGCTGGCGCTCCCTTCCAATGGCACCATGATGCCCGTCGGGAACGTGAATTTCTCCTGGACGAACGCCGCGCCGATCCCGCTGACATTCCGGTGGCAGTTGTCCGCTAGTTCCAACTTCTCTTCGGTGCTGGACGAGGCATGGGGCATACCCGGCGCGTCTCCGGGAACGTCGTTCGTGAGGAACGTCTCGCGGGCGACGGGATGCTATTATTGGCGGATCCGCCCGGAGTCGCACGGGTTCTGGGGCAATTGGAGCGCGCCTGGCCAGTTCTCCCTTAGGCAACTCCCAGTGTTATCGAACGGAAGCGTCGATCCGGCGGTCGGTAACACCCTAACAACGTTCCTCTACAGCGTGTCTTATTTCCATCCGGACAACGTGGGGCCGTCGTACGTGCGGGTCTTCATCGACGGCTCGTCCTATACGATGTCTAAGCAGAACGGCGGCGACTACACCTACACGGACGGCTGCGTGTACGCGTGCAGCCCGACGTCGCTGTCCCCCGGTTCGCACAATTACTTCTTCACCGCGAGCGATGGCCTCGCGGCCGTGAACACGACCACGTTCTCCGGCCCGA
>JAFGBX010000413.1 GCA_016932935.1 Promethearchaeota archaeon
ATGCGGTGTGCCTCGTCCACGATGACCATGTCCCAGGCCCGCTTCGCGAACCTGTCGGGGTACCTCGTGAACAAGGGGGTGGTCGTGATGAGCTGGTCGACGTCGAACCGTTGCTTGCTCGTGGCGAGCACGGGTAGCTCCATGTTGAACTTGTCGGTGAGCTCATCGTGCCATTGGTCGACGAGGGACGACGGGACGATGATGAGGACGGACTTGACGAGCTCGCGTATCTTCAGCTCGGAGAGAACCGTAAGCGCTATGATCGTCTTGCCCAGGCCGACCTCGTCGGCCAGCAAGGCGCTCCCTTGCATCGACTGAAGCACGTGAAGCACGCCCTCCTCCTGGTGCGGGAACAGCGTGATGTTCAGGTCCTCCAGCGAGAGCAAATGCTGGAAGCCACGCACGAGCGCGACCCGCTGGGCGAGGTTCGAGAGGAAGAACCACTCGGTGTTGCCGAAGGGGGCCTCGCGTATCTGCTTGAAGAGGTCGACGACCCGTTCGTTCAAATCCTGGCTCGTTGCGGGTTCCTCCTGGGATTTTTCTCACGGCTCGTCCGCGATCGCTTCCCGCAGCTGGATCGCGTCGTAGATGGTGAGCACGCACTTCAGCACGTCTCCGTCCACCACGGCGAGGGTCAACAAGCCCTTGTCAAGGAGGAGGTTGATGGCTTCCCTCACCTCGTGGGTTTCCGAGATGCAAGCGGGCTTTTCCATGATTTCCCTCGCCCGGGTCGTTCCTGGATCCCTGTTACCCACGATCACCGACCGGATCAAGTCGTCCGTGTGGATGACGCCGATGGGTTTCGCCCCCTCCATTACGTAAGCGGCAAGGATGGGGGTGCACATGTGCTCCGGGTTTGCGGCGTCGCATTTTTCCTGGTGCACTAGCTTCATGGCGATCTCCAGGAGCGTCTCCTCCCCGGACACCTTGATGTACTCGTCCTCGGTGTCGATGCCCGTGATGTTCTTGATCAGCATTACCATCGCTTCCCCGTTGGGTTCATCACTATACTATCGGCATCACACGTTTTTTACCTTGCCATCGAGCCGTCCCGAATATCGCCCCACCTTGCATCTTTTATGTCGTCGCGGCCTTTACAATGACGATAACCAGCGAGACGCGTGCATCCCATGGACATCGATAGGAGGTTCTCTCCCGCGCTCGGGAGGGGTGACAAGTGCCTCTTCCTCGGTAACGAGGCATTGATCCGGGGCTGCCTCGAGTCCGGGGTGGGCTTCGTCGCGCAATACCCCGGCACGCCGACCAGCGACATCGGCGAGACCTTCAAGGACATCCTGGAGCAGCAGCCCGACTTGCAGGAGTACATCGTGCACCACTGGGCGGTCAACGAGGCGGTCGCGACCTCCAGTTGCGCTGGCGCGGCGTGGGCAGGGATTCGCGCGCTCAACCCCATGAAACACGTCGGCGTCAACGTGGCGAGTGATGCCCTCCACTCGATCGCGCTCGCCGGGCCGAACCCTGGGGCGCTCGTGCTCGTCGTCGGCTCGGATCCGGGTTCCCTGGGCAGCCACCACGAGCAGAACGAGCGGTTCTTCACGTGGATGCACCACACGCCCATGATCGAGCCGCATTCCCCGCAAGAGTGCCATGACTGGATCAAGCTCGCGTTCGACCTGTCCGAGAAGTATGACCTGCCGGTCTACTTCCGCACGTCGACGCGCAGCGCGCACTCCCGTGGCATGGTCGAGATCGGGGACTTCAAGCTCCCGCCGAAATCCAAGGGCGAGTTCGCGAGGAGCACGAGCAAGTACTGCTCGCTCCCGCCGTACGCGATAAACAACCATGTGCGCCTGTACGAGCGCATCGCCGCGTTCACGAGGGACGTCCCGTCGCTCGGCCTCAACGAGGTCTTCCCGGGCGACGCGAGGATCGGACTCGTCTCCTATGGGATCCCGTTCGGGTATTCCATGGAGGCGCTGCACCAGCTCGGGCTCGACGACGTCCCGGTGCTGAAGCTCGGCATCACGTACCCCCTCAACGAGGGCGAGATCGTCTCCTTCATGAAGGATCTCGACCAGGTGATCGTCGTGGAGGAGCTCGAGCCGTTCCTGGAAGTGGACATCCGGTCCATCGCGCATAAGCACCGAATGGTAGCGTCCGTGGTCGGCAGCGAGGTGTTCCCGCGGTTCAACGAGTTCTCCACGGGGCTCGTCGCGAGCTGCATCGCCAAGCTCACGGGGAGGATCCCGAGCGCCAGGATCCAGCGATCCCAGGACGCGTTCAACTCCTACAAGGCCAGGATCCCATCGCGGTACCCGACCTTCTGCCCCGGCTGCCCCGAGCGGGCGATGGGCATGGCCATCAAGATGGCGACGAAGGACTTGACCGACCCGAAGACGATCATCGCCGGCGACATCGGTTGCTACGTGATGCTGATCAACCCGCCGCTGAAGATGTCCGACTTCATCATCTGCATGTCCGGCGGCCTGAGCGCGGCGATCGGGCTGTCAAAAAAGACGGACGACAAGATCATCGCCCTGATCGGTGATTCGACGCTCATGCACACGGGGCTCCCGGTCTTGGCGGACGCGATCGCAAACGACGCCGACGTGCTCCTCATCGTCTTCGACAACCGCTGGGTGGCCATGACCGGCCACCAGCCGCCCGTGGGCAAGGGCAGGATCGCCTTCGAGCCACTCATCTCCGCCATGGGCGTCAAGTGGATCAAGGCCGTCGACCCGTTCGAGGTCGACAAGACCGTCCGCGCGGTCCAGGAGGGGCTCGGGCAGGCGGGCTTGAAGGTCATCATCTGCCAGCGCGAGTGTGCCCTCGTCGCCAAGCGGGCCTATGACGCCGATCGGCGCACGTTGAAGGCCAATAACGAGCAATACGCGTTCGACAGGTACCAGGTATACAACTGCGTGCTGTGCGAGAAGTGCACGGAGATGCTCTCCTGCCCGGCCATGCGACGCACGACCGACGAGGTCACGGGCGACGTG
>JAFGBX010000055.1 GCA_016932935.1 Promethearchaeota archaeon
ACGGGAGCGAGCTCGCGATAAACGCCGGCGACGCGCTGCACGTGCTCATGTGGAAGGTGCTGCTCGCCAACCGGCCGGTACTCGGCGACGAGCTCACTTTCCGCGTGATGGCCGAGTTCCTGCGCTTCCTCGAGATCACGACCAAGGGCCAGCACCTCGAGAACTCGCTGACGTTCCTCGACAAGATCCCCCTTGAGCAGCTCGATTACAGCCATTACGAGCAGATCGTGTACGGGAAGACGTGCGAGTACACGATCGCTGGCCCGATCCGGCTCGGTGCGATCATCGCGGGCGCCGACGCCGCTACGCTCGACAAGATCAGCCAGTTCGCCATCCCGCTCGGGAAGGGCTTCCAGATCCGGGACGACATCCTCAACATCGTGGGGAAGGGCTCCGCCTACGGGAAGGAGATCGGCGGCGACATCCTCGAGGGCAAGCGGACGATCATGCTCATCCACCTGATCAAGCACACGGCGGGGGAGGAGCACGAGAGAGTGCTCGAGATCATCGGCAAGCCGAGGGCGAGCAAGACCCCCGAGGACGTCGAGTTCGTCATCGGGCTGATGAGGGAGCGGGGTTCCATCGAACACGCGGAGCGGATGGCCGGGCGATACGCGGACGAGGCGAGGGCCGCGTTTGATATGCACTTCCCAGGCCTGCCGAACCGGGCCGCGTTCGAGGCCGCCATCGAGTTCTTCGCCAAGAAGCGGACGGTCTGAGGCCGGATGAAGATCATCTCGAGAAAGTCCCGAAAGGAGACCGTCGGCATCCAGGTCGAGAACCTCGACGACCTGTGGATCCTCTACAACCTCGTCCAGCCGGGCGACCGCATCGACGGCAAGACAAGCCGCCGCATCATCGTGACCGATCACGAGGACGACAAGGGCGAGCGACGGCTCGTGCACCTAAAGATCGTGGTCGAAGACGTCGAGTTCCACGAGTTCGCGAACCGGCTGCGCGCGAAGGGGAAGATCGTCGAGGGGCCGAACGACCTCGTGCAGCTGCACTCGTACCACACGTTCAACATCGAGGAGGGAACCACCTTCTTCCTCACCAAGGACGAGTGGACCCCGCAAGAGTGGCGCCTGCTGGAGGAAGCGGCGCGGCGGAAGGTCGTGCAGAAGGTGCTCGTCGTCGCCATCGACGCGGGGGACGCGACGTTCGGCGAGATCGGCGACTACTACCAGAAGACGTCGGTCAAGGTGTCGGAACATATCCCGGGCAAGCGCTACGGTGACGTGAAGGGCGGCGCCGATGCACGCAACAACTTCTACGCCGAGGTGTTCAAGGTGCTGGAGAACATGATGGCCCAGGCGAGCTACACGAAGGTCATCATCACGGGCCCCGGCTTCACGCGCGAGCACTTCATGGATCACTGCCTCAAGAAGGATCCCGGCCTGAGGGCGATGCTCATGACCGAGGCGTCGAGCTCCGCCACGCAGAGCGGCATACGCGAGCTGCTGGCCAAGCAGACCGTCCAGGCCTTGCTGAAGGACTCGCGGATCCTCGAGGAGACCAGGCTGGTCGACGAGCTGCTGGCCCGCGTCGGAAAGGACTCGGCCGATTTCGCCTACGGCGTGGAGGAGATCAAGCGGGCCGCCGACATGGGGGCCATCCAAGACCTACTCGTCGCCGACGAGGTCATGCGCAAGGTCAACGCTGAGAAGAACGCACCGATGCTCGCGCTGCTCAAGCAAGTGGAGGCGGCACGGGGAAGGGTCACGGTCATCAGCACGCTACACGAGGCGGGCAAGAAGATCAGGGGCCTCGGCGGGATGGCAGCGCTCTTGCGGTTCAGGCTGTCCTACTGACCGCGACTAGCCCCCACGGTAGAAGGTCTTGCCGAGGAAGAGCAGGCTGCGGTACGCCTTCTCGGGCCGGGCGAAGTCGGCGTCCTTGACCTCGAGCGTGCACATGACCTTCCGCCCCGGCCCCACCCCGGCCGCTATCGTTCCTAGGACGTCCGTGAACTCGGGCGACCGCGAGAAGTCACCCGTGCCGAGCTCGGCACCCTCGCTCGGCTGGGCCTTGCAGGTGCCACCGTCCGCTCCGGGCTCGAACTCGCCCGCGGAGTCAGCGAGGTGCACGTGGACGATCCTGCCAGCGTACTCCTCGACGAAGGCGTTCATTTCCGCGAGCGCCAGGAAGTCGCGCTCCTCCTCGGCGAACACGCCCGGGGGCACGCGGGCACGGCCTGGTGGGAACTCGCTGCGACCGTAGTGGCGGGCCACGCGCCCGATGATCCACGAGTGGCACAGGTCGACGCAGATACCGAGCTGCCCGGCGTTCTGAACCGCCATCCCATCCAGGTCGGAGAGCACCGCCCTGAAGTCCCCCGCGACGAGGTTCGTGTACGAGAGCGCGTCCGGGATGTCGAACGGCCACGGCACGTTTTCCCACGCGAGCTCGCCCCCGTAACCCTTTTCCGCGCACATGTCGAGCACCTCCTGGAGCCTGCCAGCAGCCACGCGGAGCTGCCGCCGCTTCGCCCCGTAGTCACCTTTCACGCGTGCCCACGCGGCATAGTCGATGTTCGCGCCGGAATGTACCACGATGGTTCGGATCCCCGCCTCCAACGCGAGGTCGAGGCATCGATCGAACAGGCCCAGGATCCTCTCCCTGGTTTCGGGGTCATCGGCACCCAAGAACAGTGCCGTCGTGTTGTTCGCCGTCGGGAAGTGCATCGACGCGTGCACCTTCACCCGGTGCTCGTCCTCGAGCCGCCCGCGGGCGGCGCGGAAGTTCTGCACCTGCAACCCGATGTCGCCGGGGGTGAGCTTCCCTGGGAACACGACGAACTCGAACCCGACGTCGGCCACCGGGTAGGCGTCGAGGAACCGCGACGTGATGCCCACGCGGGCATCGACCTCGCGCCCGGTGGTGAAGTCGACCGTGTGCGCGGGGACGAAGTGGGAAAAGAAATCGAGGGGAACGGGCATCGTCGGTCTTGCCGCGCTCACATTTTCAGGATCCCGAGCACCATCTTGGAAAAGTCCTCCAGCCGGTCGACGTCGAACTTCGCGTTCGTCGTCATGGCGAGGAAATAGAAGGAGATGTACGCGTCCTCGTCCTTCGCGGAGGGGGTCGGTTGCCGTATCTCCTTGAAGTAGAATGCATACTCGTTCAGCGTGACCTTCATCTGCTTGCGCTGCGAGCCCATCTTGAACGGCTTCCACGAGTCGAGCAGCGTGAGGAAGTACGGGGTCGACGACCGGACGATGTCTTGCGAGTCCTTGTTCCGGTAGTAGGTGCCCAGGTTCAGGGAGTTCGAGTCGAGCAGCAGCAAGGCGTCGAGCTGGTTCGAGCTGGCGAACTCGCCCAGCGTCTTGTCGAGCAAGACGCTCTGGGGGAACATCTTGAGCATGATGTCCGAGAACGCGGACGTGATCGACCACATGTCGAAGATCGTCGTGACCTTGAACTCGACCTTGAACCGGCCGCCGTTGATGTCCGAGACCGACTTCTCCAGCCGCTTGACGCGCTGCATGCCAGAGCCCTCGAGCTCCCGTTCGGTCTCCGGGTCGCCCTGGAGCAGGATCTTCTCCGCCTTGTGGAAGAACACGTAGACCAGCGGGTTGGTCTTGAGCGCTTCCAATTCCGCGAGCACGTCCTTGAAGTAGGAGATCGATTCCTCGTACCGGTTCGTTTCCAGGATGTCGATCACGTAGATGATGACCGACGTGTCGATGAAGTACTTGCCGGGCTGCTTCAAGTACGTGATCAGGTACTTCTTCTGCCCGCCCAAATCGTGGTTCGATATCCGGTAGCCGAGGTAGTCAAACACGGTGCGGTCGACCATCTTGGTCGGCGCGAGGGTCGCGAGGTTGGCGAGGGTGCGTTGCAAGGCGAGGATGATGCTCGACTTGCCGCCATTGTCGAGGCCCGTGAAGATCATCTTCTTCGTCGGGACCTGGTCCGCGTTCGTTTCGTCGACGGGCTTGAACATGGCTTTCAACCAAAGGGGATATTCACTCTTAGTCAAATGAACCCGTCGCATTTTTAATATTTCGAGGTAGGTTCATTGAATCATTCATTGAGGCTTGGAAGAATCGTCTTTGATGCCTGGAAGGATTGTGGTCAACATGAGCACGAAAGACAAACTCGACTACGCCCAAATCGGTTTAAAGGCTGGCATCGAGATCCATCAACAACTGAAGACCAGGCGTAAGCTGTTTTGCCGTTGCCCCGTGGAAATGACCACGAGGGACCCGGACTTCACAGTCATGCGCACCTTCCGCCCGGTGCTCGGCGAAATGGGCGTGTTCGACGAGGCCATGCTGCTCGAGTTCGAGAAGAAGACCAAGGTCATATACGAGGTGTTCAACGACATCAACTGCACCTACGAGCTCGACGACACGCCGCCATTCGAGTGCGACCCGGAGGCGATCGACATCGCCATCGAGCTGGCCAAGGTTCTCAACATGACCATCGTCGACGAGTTCAAGGTTTGCCGGAAGAACTACGTGGACGGGTCCGTGCCGGGGGGCTTCCAGCGAACGATGATCGCGGCGAAGGACGGCCACTACACGCTCGCAAACGACAAGCGGATCGGCATAGAGATCCTGTGCCTGGAGGAGGACTCCGCGAGGCGCGTTACGGAAGGCGCGGGCACCATAACGTTCCGGCTCGATCGCCTCGGCATCCCGCTCGTCGAGATCGCCACGGCGCCCGACATCAAGGGGCCCGAGGAGGCGAGGGAGGCAGCCGCGCGGCTCGGCCTCCTGCTCCGGTCCACCGGCAAGGTGCGCCGCGGGCTGGGGGTCACCAGGCAGGATCTCAACGTGAGCATCAAGGAGGGCGAGCGCACGGAGATCAAGGGCGTGCAGAAACTCGACTGGATCCCGCTGCTCGTCGAGCGGGAGGCGCTGCGGCAGTCCAGGCTCGTCGAGCTCAAGAAGGCCATGGTGAAGAGGAAGATCACCAAGCCGGTGCTGGACACCATCAAGGACGAGGGCACCGACCTGTCCGCGGAGCTGTCCAAGACCGCCGTGAAGTTCCTCGCCGCGGGCCTCAAGAGGGGCGACAAGGTCGCGGGCATCAAGGTGCCAGGCATGGCCGGCCTGCTGGGCATGGAGCTGCAGCCCGACCGCCGTTTCGGCACGGAGCTAAGCGACCGGGTCAAGACCCTCGTCTCGTTGAGCGGCCTGATCCATTCCGACGAGAAATTGGAAAAGTACGGCTTCACCACCGACGAGGTCACGGCGATAGGGAAGAGGCTCGGCGTCGGCACCGGCGACGCGTTCGTCCTCGTCCTTGGCCCAGACGCGAAGCTCAAGCGGGCGTTCCCCGTGATCAAGGAGCGCATCGGGCTCGCGCTGGTTGGGGTGCCAAAGGAGACCCGCCGCGCCCTGGAGAACGGCAACACGGACTTCCTGCGCGCCCTCCACGGCGGCTCCCGGCTCTATCCGGACACCGACACGAGGTCCATCTTGCTCGACCCGGCGCGCGTCGACGCGATCAAGATACCGCCGAAGCCATGGGACGTGATCGACGCCATGAGCAAGAGGCACGGGCTCGAGCCCAGGCGCGTCGAGCAGCTGATCCTCGACGGCTTCCTCGTGCTGTTCGAGGAGATCGTCGACAAACTGGACGTGAACCCGTCCATCGTGCTCACGACCTTCCTCGACACGCTCACCGCGATCGGGCGGGACAACCTCGACACGGAGAACATCACGGATAAACACTTCCTCGACCTCTTCAAGGCGCTGTCCAAGAACGAGATCAGCAAGGAGGCGATCGACGGCGTGCTGCGCGAGGTCTGCAAGGATCCATCGCTCACGGTGGCCAGGGCGGCCAAGGGCCTCAACATCTCGGCTATGACCGTCGACCAGTTGCGAGCGATCATCAACAAGGTCATCGACGCGAATCCCGGCGTGATAGCGGAAAAGGGCGAGCGCGCGTTCCAGGCTTACATGGGCGACGTCATGAAGGAGGCGCGCGGCAAGATCGACGGCAAGATCGTGGCGGACGAGCTCCGGAAGGAGGTCAACAAGCGGGGGAAGAAGTGAGGCGAACACCATGAGCAGTGAGAAAAACGAACTGGAGGGGTACACCGGCGGCGTGCTAGACCTCCTCAAGGCCAAGGGAATAAGGACGTGGGACAAGCTCGCCGTCAACGCGGGGGGGAAGCAATTCGACGGGATCCTCTTGCCGAGGAACAAGTTCGACGCCCCCGGCCTCATCGACTTGAAGCTCAAGAACGGGTACAACGTCGGCATCCGCGTCGACGACAAGACCGAGTTCAAGATCCTCGACCACCAGAAAGGTACCTACCAGCTACCAGAAAAAAACCTCGTGCCTGATCCGAAGAAACCGAGCATCTTGCTCGTCGGCACGGGCGGCACGCTCGCGTCACGGCTCGATTACGCGACGGGCGGGGTGGTTCCGGCGTTCTCGCCCGGCGAGCTCTTCACGGCGGTGCCCGAGCTGGCCGACATCTCCAACGTCGAGACCGTGGTCAAGTACCGGATATTCTCCGAGGATGCGACCCCGAAGCACTGGCAAGAACTCGCCAAGGCAGTCGAGGAGGCCGCGAAGAAGGGGAAGGACGGGGTCGTGATCGGCCACGGCACCGACACGATGAGCTATTCCGCGGCCGCGCTGTCGTTCATGCTGCCGAAGCTGTCGATCCCCGTCGTGATCGTGGGTAGCCAACGGTCGTCCGACCGCCCATCGAGCGATGCGGCCTTGAACTTGATCCACGCAGCGACCGCGGCGGCGAGGGGCGACTTCGCCGACGTGGTGATCTGCATGATGGGCACGCAGAACCACACGTTCGCCTACCTCCACAAGGGCGTGCTCGTCCGCAAGATGCACAGCTCGGTGCGCCACACGTTCCGCACGATCAAGGCGACACCTTTCGGCAAGGTCGACGGCAGCAAGATCGAGGTGCTCGCGAAGGAATACAAGAGGCGCGGCGAGGACAAGGCCACGCAGGCCGACATCAAGGTGGACGAGCGGGTCGGCCTGGTCTACACGTACCCAGGCATCGATCCCAAGGTGTTCGAGTTCTACGGCGACGCGGGTTACAAGGGCCTCGTCATCGCCGGCACTGGGCTCGGGCACGTGCCCCACGCCACCTTCCCGGCCATCAAGAACATCATCGGCAAGGGCGTGTCGGTCGTCATGGTCGTGCAGACGCTCTGGGGGTTCACGGGCATGAACGTGTACGAGACCGGCCGGGAGGAGCTCGCGCTGGGCATCATCGACGGCAAATCGATGCTGCCGGAGACGGCCGTCGTGAAGCTCATGTGGGTGCTCGGCCACGAGAAGGATCCAGCAAAGATCAAGGAGATGATGGAGACGAACCTCCGGGGCGAGATCCTGCCAGCGGAACCGCCGAACGGCTTCGACGTGGGCCAGGGCGAGACGCAGCGCGTGTTCTCGCAATCACGATCCGAGAGGAAGGAAAAGAACTAAAAACCGTTCATTGTTCCCTTTCATTTCTCTAACGTGCCGAAATGGCGCAAGAGATCCGTTTTCGTGAGGATACCGGATACCTTTTCCCCGTCTTTCACGATGATTGCCGGGGCATTCAAGAGCTGCTGTTGTATCTCGGTGATCGACTCGCTCGCGTCGATCTCCGGAAGCGGGGCCTCCATGATGGTGGAGACGGGTAGCTTCAACACGTCCTTGCCCAGGGTCATGATCTCTTCGGCTAGTTTTTTCTCCGTGATGCTCCCGATCAAGCGTTCGTCGATGCCTTGCACTGGAAGCTGGGATACACCCTTCTTATTCATCTTTTCGATGACAATGGCGACCGAATCGGCATGGCTTGCGATCAATACGAGCTTCACGGCGATTTGCTTTGCCGTGACAACAACCCCGCTCGTGTCCTCGTAAAGCACCTCGAGCAAGCGCCTGACCTTCGACAAGGGGGGGTTTACCGTGCCATTCTCGATCCGAGCGATGAGGGATTGGCTGAAACCCTCGCCGGCGATCCTCGCCAATTCGGCTTGGGATAACCCTCTCTCGAGTCTTAACAGGTACAAATCCTTTCCCGTCGGGATGGAGAACCGGCATTTTGAGTCTGGTGGTTGCATCGATGGAACACTTTTCGGGGGATAGCTCTTCATGGTCTATGCATCTGCTGCATACGAAGTGATATGTTATAATCGGCGTTCCCCCTTTTTATGAATTTCTACGGCATCATTATTATATAGACTACCTCCTTATGAGACGTAATTCGAAAGACACGGAATATGCAACAGATGCATAGGATAGCGATCCCTGATGCCCGAGCATGATACGAGGCGGATCTACCGGCTCGAGACCGTCGCCGTGCATGGCGGTTACGAGGACGTGGAGCCAACCACCAGATCCCGCGTCGTTCCGATATACCAAACGACGTCTTACACCTTCAAGGATGACCAGCACGCGGCCAACCTCTTCGCCCTCAAGGAACCCGGCAACATCTATACCCGGTTGATGAACCCGACGAACGACGTGCTGGAGAAACGCATTGCCCGGCTGGAAGGTGGCATCGGCGCTCTCGTGGTCTCTTCGGGGCAAAGTGCTGAGTCTTTAACCATCCTGCAGCTTTTACGCGCGGGGGACGAGTTCTCGGCGAGCCAGGAACTCTATGGCGGCACGCGCACGCTCTTCGAACACACGCTCGCCCGCCTCGGCATCAAAGCCAATTTTTTCAACCCCAACGACCCGGAACAGCTCGAGAAGTCGATCAATCCCAGGACTAAGGCAGTGTTCATCGAAAGTCTGCCCAATCCCAGCTTGCTCGTCCCGGACATCGAAAAGATCGCGACCATTGCCCACGAGCACCAGATCCCGTTGATCGTGGATAACACCGTGCCATCGCCCGTGCTCTTGAACCCGATCAAGTTCGGCGCGGACATCGTGGTGCATTCGACGACGAAGTACATCTCGGGCCATGGTTATTCCCTGGGCGGCGTCATCGTCGACAGCGGGAATTTCCCCTGGAACACGGCACCGCATTTCAAGGATTTCGATGCACCGGATCCCACTTACCACGGGCTGAACTTCTGGCAATCGTTCGGCAACGCTGCCTTCATCGTGAAGGCACGCGTGCAGCTGCTTCGTGACGTTGGAACCGCAGCCAGCCCGTTCAACTCATGGCTGGCCTTGATCGGCCTCGAAACTCTCCCCCTCCGCATGGAACGCATCTGTGCCAACGCCCAGAAGGTCGCGGGGTTCTTGAAAGAGCATCCGAAAGTGGCCTGGGTGAACTACCCGGGATTGCGCAAGGGAAAAGACGCCATCTTGCTGAAGAAATACCTGCCCCGAGGCTACAGCGGGATCCTCGGCCTCGGCTTGAAGGGCGGCTACGATGCCGGCAAGAACCTGATAAACCACGTCAAGATCTTCTCCCACCTCGCGAACATCGGTGACGCGAAGTCGCTCATCATCCACCCCGCGAGCACCACGCACCAGCAACTGGAGCCCAAGGACCAGGTCGCCGCGGGCGTGACGCCGGATTTCATCAGGCTGTCCATCGGTATCGAGAACGTCGACGACCTCATCGAAGATCTAGACACCGCGCTTTCGAAAATATGACGCGGGGGACGAGAGCGGACCGGAGGTTCGAAAAAGATGCTGCACGCGGAATCATACGACGAGGCGCTGACGAAGAGGGCAATGACGAGGGATTGTCTCACCTTCACTTTTGCCGATCCTCCAAACGAGCTGGCCCTCGAGACGGGAAAGAAGCTGGGCCCCATCACGCTCGCGTACGAGACTTTCGGGATCTTGAATGCGGAGAAAGACAACGCGATCCTCGTCTGCCACGCGCTGTCTGGCGATTCACACGTGTCTGGAGAAGGGGGATGGTGGAGCGATTTCATCGGTCCGAACAAGGCAATAGACACGAACAAGTACTTCGTCATCTGCGCGAACGTGCTCGGCGGCTGCGCGGGCAGCACGGGGCCATCATCCATCAATCCCGCGACGGGCAAGCCCTACGCCATGGACTTCCCCATCATCACCATCCGCGACATGGTCGCCGCGCAAGCGCGGCTCGTCGAGCACCTGGGCATCCCGAAGCTGCTCGCCGTCATCGGCGGCTCGATGGGCGGGATGCAGGCGATCGAATGGGCGATCTCGTACCCGGATGGGGTGCAAGCAGTCATCGCCATCGCGACCGCGAGCGGGCTGCCCCCGCAAGGCATCGCCTTCGACGAGGTCGGGCGCCAGGCCATCATCACGGACGAGACCTGGCAGAAATACAAGGGGAACTACTACGGGAAGGGCATCCCCGAGAAGGGGCTGTCCGTCGCGCGCATGATCGGCCACATCACCTACTTGTCCAAGGACTCCATGAAGGAAAAATTCGGCCGCCGGCTGCAAGACAAGGAAACGTTCGAATACAGCTTCGACGACGCCGAGTTCCAGGTAGAGTCGTATTTACGGTACCAAGGGAACAAGTTCACGAAACGGTTCGACGCGAACAGCTATCTCTACATCACGAAGGCCATCAACTATTTTGATCTTAGCCGCAGGTTTGGATCGACCCGGAACGCGTTCAAGAACGTTACAGCTACCTTCCTGGTCATCTCCTTCACGTCGGACTGGCTGTACCCGCCGGAGCTGTCGAAGCACGTCGTCGGCGCATTGCAAGCGAACGGGGTGAACGTGACCTACGTGAACATCGAATCGAACTACGGCCACGATGCGTTCTTGCTCCCCAACGACGTGCAAGAGAACGCGGTCGAAGGCTTCTTGAAGAACCAACGAGCAAAGTTACTAGGAAAACACGATGCAGATGATGAACACGAGACGGCTGGCGAATCAACCCTCTCATGACCACGTTCGTAGCCCGGGCGTGGTGCGGCCCGACTTCCAGCGCATCGGGAACATCATACCGGCGCGATCGACCGTCCTCGACATGGGTTGCGGCGATGGTGACTTGCTCGATTACTTGATACACGAAAAGGAAGTGGAGGGCCAGGGGATCGAGCTCTCTACCGACGGCATCCGGGCTTGCGTGGAAAAAGGCATCAACGTCGTGCAAGGCGACATTGCAGAGGCGCTCGAAAACATCAGCCAGGTCACGTTCGACTACATCATATTAAGCCAGACGCTGCACGAGCTGCCCAAGCCCGACGAGATCATCCTTGACGCCCTCCGGGTTGGCAAGCACGTCATCGTGTCCTTCTTTAACCTCGCGTTTTTCAAGTACCGGCTCAGCCTGCTCTTCAAGGGCACGTTCCCCAAGGACTTCCCGTACTCGTGGAAGAACACGTACGCGTCGATACTCACCCTCAAGGACTTCCGCGCCTACTGCGAAGAGCATGGCATCGGCATTTCGTACGAGATCTTGTTAGACCAATACGGGAAGGAGATCTCCACGTTGATCGATAACTGGCGGACGCAGGTCGTCGTGCTGGTTCTGCAAAGGAATAGAAAGGAGTAGGGGTGCGTGATTAGAACCTTGCGATCATGGTCTCGCGTGAGAAGACACGGGGCGCGAAGTAGAATAGGATGAAGTCGACCGCCGCGAAGACGGCGGTGAGGGTATACAATACAGGGTCTATCACCCCCAGGAACGAGCTGACCATCACGCCGAGCACGACCACGATGACAGAGCCGCCGATCTGCTGGGCAGATTTCGTGTCACGGGCCCGGTACGAGACCCAAACGTTAATGTAGATGGTAAAGAAGGACATAATAGGTGTGAACACGAAGAGCATGAATATCCACGACCAATCTGGCAGGTAAATGGCCGGGTAGAACGGGAATGCCATCACGTCGATTAGAGTCATTGTCCCCGCGGCGCACGCCCAGGTTACGAGCATACCGGGTATGAAGGACGACAGCACCTTGGCAGTGAACAGCTCCGTGTCTGAGAGTGGCAAGAGGAAGATCGATTCGGCAGTCTTCCGCTCCTTCTCGCCGGCCCAACTATCGCTCGCGATTGCCATAGTGATGAGGAGTGGGATCAGCACGAACAGTGGCTTGACGACGCTGCTTGTCATAAAGGCGATGTAAGAAAAAACGGTCGGAAATGATGGGCTGATGACGCTTGCAGGATCTGATAGCGGAGCGCCGATCATGAGGATCGGGTACACGATGGCGAATACCACCGGAACGACGATCATTGGCAGCATGATCTGCTTGTTCCCGCGGATCTCCCGCCAATCCTTCCTCGAGACCTTCAGCAGCAGTCCTAACCTGATCTTTTCGGGCCTTAACTTGCGCCCCTTCCTTCCCGTGTCGAGTGGTTTCTCTTCGGTTTGCGCCATCTCACACCTCACCTCCCATAAGCTTCAAGTAGATGTCCTCGAGCGAGTGTGACTGCCTCGCGACTTCCACGACGGGCACGCCGAGGTGAACAAGTTTCCGCACGATACGGGGCATAATTTCCTCTTCTGGCTTCGAGAGGAACACGGTCAGCTCGTTCGGGCCTGCCAGTGATGCCTTCACGCCCTCGTTGTCGGCGATGCTGAGGGCAATGTCCCCGGACATCGGCCTTGCGGACACGACCTTGAAGGTCACCGCTTCGAATAGTTGTTTCTCCAGCTCGGCTGGTGGGCCGATCTTCTTGATCGAGCCCTTGTCGATGATGGCAACCAGGTCACTGAGCTTCTGGGCTTCGACGAGGTTATGCGTGCACATGAAGATGGTCTTGTGGTATTGTTTGCCAAGCAATTGGATGTAGTCGCGGAACTCGACCGATGCCTTGGGGTCGAGGCCGGCTGTCGGCTCGTCAAGGAAAACCAGCTCGGGATCGTGCACCAGCGTCTTGATGAGCGCCGCCCGCTGCTTGAGCCCCTTGCTCAGCGTGCCGACCTTGTCATCTGCTCGATCGGTAAGGTTGAACGCCGAGAGCAATTCGCTTATCCGGCTGGCGATGGCCACCTTGTCGATGCCGTAGAAGGACGAGAAGAAGTCCAGGTTCTCCTTGACGGTCATCCGCTCGTACATGCCGTGGTTCTCGGTCAGGACGCCGATCCGAGACCGGATGCCGACGGGGTCGTCGAGCACGTTCTTGCCGAAGACGTATGCCTCGCCGGCCGTCGGTTTTAGGAGACAGGAGAGCAACCGGACGGTCGTCGTTTTCCCCGCCCCGTTCGGCCCGAGAAAGCTGAATATCGTTCCCTTCTTGATTTTCAAGTTGATCTCGTTGAGCGCGACGACATTGCTCTTCTTCGACGAGAAGACCTTCACCAGGTTCCGGATCTCGATGATGTCGTCCAAGATCGATCGTCCCGCTACCAGCCTTCTGAACCGCGTGGTGCACGGGAATGACATGATGCTCACTATTAACTCTTTCGCGTGCCTTTGCTGACCTGGCGATCAAAACATGGGCAAGATCGTGGCGCGAACCTTCGAGCACCGCGACGAGCGGGCCATGAACGGGGTCATCCAGAAGAGCTTCAAGAACCCGGCCGCGAACGCCTATCCACTGCCGCCATCGCGGTTCGTCGTGGTCGCCGAGCTCGGCGGTAAGGTCGTGGGGCACACGTCCATCCGGCCCATGCTCTTCCACGTGGGCGGCTCGATCGTGCGAGCTGGCGTCTTGCACATGGTGGGCACCGACCCCGCCTACCAGCACAAGGGCATCGGGCACGCCATGATGGATAAGGCGGTCGAGACCATGCGGTCGGAACGCCTGGTGCTTTCGTTCCTCGAGACCCCGGTGCCGGGGTTCTACGCGTCGAAGGGCTGGGAGGTCGTCCGCGAGCGGGCGGATGTCTCGATACCCCGGGCCGCGGTCGACGCGCGAGTTGCGAAGGCACCGGTGCACGTCGAGTTACGCGATGGCTCTCTCGACCGGCTTGCCAGCTACGTGGCTTTTCGGGAGCGCATGGCGAGCAAGTGCTGGTTTTTCGTCCATGCCAACGAGGAATATATGAAGCCGCTCGTCGAGAAGGCTTGCCAGGGGGGCCTGGTCGATTTTTTCCACGAGATCTGGCGTGGCGGCAAGCTCGCCGGGTACGTGCTCGGTACCCGGGATGCGACCGTCAAGGAGGCGAAGCCATTGCGGATAGCCGTCCAGGAACTCGCGCTGGACGAGTACGATCCCGCGCTCGTCGCGAACGTGTTCAAGGAGCTGCTCGCGTTCGACGACGAGTTCGGGGCGGTTTCTGCCGGGTTCTACGTAGTGCCCGGGCTCGCGGCGGCGATGGAGGAGCTCGGCGGCACCGAGGTCAAGGTCGGCGGGAACGTGGACATGGTCAGGATCAACACGGTAAAGGAGTTCCTCGGGCACGCGCGAGACCAGCTCGACGGCGGCCTCGTCGCCTTCCTGAACCGTGAGAAGCTCGACGGGGGCACGGACGTCACCCTCGATGTGGGCGGCGAACGCGTCCTGCTCTCATGCACAAGTGGCCACCTTGTCATCAAGGACGCGGAGAGGTCGAAAGGGGACGGATGTGCCGTGCTCCCGTTGTCGCGGAACGACTTTGCCAGGGTCGTGACCGGCCAGGCCGCGCCATCCACGATAGTGAAGGAAGGGAAGGCGCGCTGTGACCAGCCAGCGGTGCTCGGGCAGCTCGATGCGATGTTCCCCACGCAGCCCGTCGTCATCAATTACACTAGTACATTCTTCCTGGCGCACTTGGAAGAGATGGGCATCAATCCATTTCCATGGGCTTGAATTGGAGAAAGAGAATCGCACGAAAAAGGAACAGGCGTGCTGGCCGGATCGCACCCTGCGGGGTGCACTCGGGCGGGCCCTCGGTTTTTGCGGCCCGTCGTCACGGTCGTCCGGAAGATGGGGGTGCTCACGTGGTCGGGATGCCTAACCGGGTCAGCCGCCACCCGGGGGCGTGGCGGGGGTTCCGAGGAGCAACAGGATCACGATGACGATGGCCACGACAGCGGTGACCGAGACCGCGACAGCGATCGCGATATTCCGGCCCACGCCGGGCGGTGCATCGATCGGTGCTTCGCTTGCACACATGGTGGTTCACGGGGGTGGATCGACGCGGTATCACGCTGGAGCTTCGGATCGGCTGCATAAGAATGTGCTCCCACACGGGGTCGCGATGACTTCCGGGCACGCTTCCGATGAGCGATCGTCTCGTCGCGATCGCGCTACCGCTTTCGAGCTCGCGTCCCCGCTTCATGGCAATTTCCATCGAATAAGGTTCGTTTTAGTGACCGACGAGAGTAAAAGGAGCAAAATCAAAAATATCGGGTTCTAGTTAATGCTTAATATCTTTAGCGCAGAGTGTCATCTACGCTAATACTTGACAGCTGAGACCGTGAACAATCTTGGACATCCAGCAGCTTTCAAAGTCCCTCGCGAAGGTCCTCAAGGACGTGGGCGAGATCGAGCTCGAAAACGTCGACCTCGCCGCCGAGACGCTCGAGCTGCAGTTCTTGCCACAGCTCGTTACGTCCGTGGCCCAGCGGATGGTCGCACCCGAGCTCGCGGCCGGGAAGACGTGGAAGGATTTCGAATGGGAAGCGACGAAGTTCGAGTTCCCGCACCAGCAGTACACCCAGCGGATCGAGGAGATCCAGTTCAAGCGGTCCAACGGCACGACCGTGAAGATCGGCGGCGAGACCGTGCCCCACTTCTACGGCTGGGAGAAGAGCAAGAACCCAAACCCGCCGGTCGTGATCTACGACGTGTTCGACCACGTCGAGCACGTGCCCGGCCCGATCAAGGACCGCTATGGGGAGGACATCTTGCACAACCCGGCCGAGTGGGCGAAGCTCGCCGTGAAGAAGTTCGGCGCCCAGATGCTGTCGCTGCACTTCGTGTCGACCGACCCCGCGGTCAAGGACACGCCCCCGAAGGAGTCGGCCAAGCTCATGGAAAACGTGCTGCAATCGGTGAAGGTGCCCGTGTCCATCGGCTCGTCCGGCAACGACGAGAAGGATCTGCAGATGTTCGAGGCGGTCGCGGCGGCCTCGCAGAGCGAGCGCCTCATGCTCTCGGCCGCGAAGGTCGAGACCGTCGAAAAGGTCGTCCCGATCGCTATGAAATACGACCACAACGTCCTTCTCTGGACACAGCTAGATCCTAATAACCAGAAAAAGATCAATAAAAGCGCCCTGGAACTCGGCCTTCCCCGCGACCACATCATCATGGATCCGACGTGCGCCACGCTCGGGTACGGCCTGGAGTACTCGTACAGCATCTACCAGCGCTACCACCTCGCCGGCCTGCGCGGCGACGCGGACATGGCCTTCCCCATGAGCGCGGGCACGACGAACGCGTGGGGCGCCCGCGAGGCCTGGATGAGCGAGTCGAAGCGCCCCGAGTGGGGCCTCCGCGAGTTGCGCGGGCCACTCTGGGAGGTCTACACGGCCATCTGCCTCTCGGTCGCGGGCATGGATCTCGCCATGATGTTCCACCCGGTCGCCGCGACGATGTTCCGCGAGATAGTGAACGCCTTCGAGAAGGGCCT
>JAFGBX010000414.1 GCA_016932935.1 Promethearchaeota archaeon
GAGCAGCTTCACGAGGTTCGGGCCGCCCGTGACCGTCGGTACGGGGTTCACGTACGTGTACAGGCCGAACGCGAGCGCGAAGACCGCGTCGATCGTCGCCTTCTGCTCCATGTACTCGGGGGCTGCGGCCGCGACGGGCAGGTCGGTCACGGGGACGCCGCCGAGGGCGGTCGAGACCGCGTGGATCAAGTCCGCGACGCGACCCGTGTCGGTACACGTGCCGTAGCTCAGCACGGGGGGGATGCCGAGCTTCCCGCACAGCGCCTTCAGGCCCGGGCCAGCGAGATCCCTCGCCTCGGGGGTGCACAGGCCCGCGACCTGCACTGCCCCGTTCCCGCAACCCATCGACAGGACCAGCAGGTCCCGCTTGATGAGCTCCTTCACGACGGCGACCGTGTGGACGTCTTGACCCGAGTCGCGGAGCGTGGTGCAAGACACCATGCCCACGACACCGCGGATCGTGCCGTCCTTGATCGCTCCGAGGAGCGGATCCAGCGTGCCGCCGAGCGCGGCCACGATGCTCTCCGTGGAGAAACCGACGATGGCCTTGCCCGTCCGGAGGCCCGTGATTGGCTCAACGGACGCGCGTCGCACCTTGAAGTTGTCGACGGCCATCTGCAGCAGCGACGCGGCTTGCTGCTCGGCGAGCTCGGGCTTGTAGTCCACCCGATCCGTCACGCCCTCGAACACGACAAGCTCGCTCACGGGAACGAGCTTGAACTTGTACTTCTCCGCGTACTTGGGATCGATGGGCATCGAGCAGTTCATATCGCACGCGAACAAGTCGACGCAACCGCTTGCAAGAACCGCCTCTTGCATGATCCAGTTGCCCGTGAACCCGAAGAACACGTCGTCCATCGCCCACCGCTGTATCATTTCCTGCCCCGTTTCGATGTTCGCGACGACCCGCAAGCCCTTGGCTCCGACGGCTTTGGCCTTTTCCTGCCATTCGGGTTTGCGAGCGAGCTGCACCATGGCGAAGCCGAGGAACGGCTCGTGCCCGTTGGGTAACACGTTGACGTAATCCGGATCCAGCACGCCGAGGTCGACGCGCATCTCGTGGGGCCTCGGGATGCCGAAAAGGATGTCCTGGCAGAACTCGTTCACGATCTGGCTCTGGTACGCCATGGCGATCCCGAGCCGCATGGCCTTGAGGGCCAGGCTCTGGTAGTAGCCATCGACGTTCGTGAGGCACGACGAGGTCGCGAACATCATCTCGCCGTATATCCCGCCGGGGAAGATCCCGAGCTTCTTCCACGTCGCCAGGCGCTCGGGCGGTGCCAGGGCCGCCACGACCTTGCTCGGGTCGTCGTAGTGCCGGTTGAAGTCCGCGGTCACCATGTCGCACAGCTTGTTGGCGACGTCGGCATCGGTGCCCGACGTGTCTATCCCGAGCCGCTTGGCAAATGAGCGAAGCTTGTCCGGTTCCGAGACCTTGTAGGGCGTCTTGCCAGCCACCGTCGCACGCAACGTCTTGATCGTCTGCTCCGTGTGGTAGTGATAGGTGGATGACCCCAAAACGTTCCGCAGCAGCATCATGCGCATCGCCATGCCGTCCGCCGTGATGCCGCAGACGCCCCGCTTGTCCTTCGACGCGTCCGCCCTGCAGGGCCCGTTTGAACAGAGGTCGCAACGTGTTCCGCCCAGGCAGAACGGGCAGCGGTTGTCCGGGTTGTTTCCAAGTCCTTGGGCCTCGAACCGGTCCCAGATGTTCGTCATGCCGTCCTTCTTGATGCGCTCGTACATCTTCAGAACCGATTCGTGCTCCGAGATACGTTTTCCTTCCATATTCCTTCACCGATACTAAATGTATCCTCACAATCCCGCAAGTCGTATTTCAATGAATGCCTTCATTAGTAAAGCCGTTAGCCGTTCTTGCGCAGACGGAGATGGATAAAGAGAAAAAAAGCAAGGCCTGGCGAATGCACGCAAAAGTGCACCCGGTCACGCGCTGCCGCGGACGTAGTGCTCCGCCAGCCGCTTGGACAGCCGGCGGATCATCTCGGACAGCGCGGTGGGCGAGACGTCGAACTCCCTGGCGAGCTCCGTGAGGGAGACCCGGCGCGGCGTCTCGAAGAAGCCGGCCTTGAGCGACCGCACGAGCACCTCCTTCTGCCTCTCGGACAGGATCTCCTTCGAGCTGATGCCCCCGATGCTCTTGACCGTGAAGATGATGCCCCGCTCCTCGAACCTCGTGAGCAGCGCGTCGACGTCCCCGCGCCCGCCGATGAGCGTGAGGAAGCCGTGCCCGTCCTGGAAGACGATCGGGTAGTCAACGATGACTTTCGTCTCGCCGAGCAGGTTGAGCACGATGGCTTCGTTCACGTGAACGTTGATGATGACTTGCTCCGGCGTGTCGAGGACGATCCTGGCCGACGCGACGTTTGGTTCGCCCTCCATATCGCCGAGCAACTGCTGGGCCCTGGACCCGCTGACCTCGACGAGGGTGTTGCCCATGTTGTCGGCGATGGGGAGCATCGATATGTTCTTGAAGATCAGGTTCGGGTAGAGCTTGGAGAGGCGGAACATGCAGCGCTGCTCGGGCAGTTCGAACACCATCTTCACTTGCACGACGTCGCTCGCCATGGGTCTCGAGTAGATCAAACGCACAAGGTTCTTTAAAGGTAAATCAGACTAGTCATCCGTTCGCGGCGCGTGGAACGACAGCGCGAGGTGTTGCCAATCTCGGAAAAAGACTTGTACAGCGAAGTTAAGCGGCGGAAGATGGAGGCCCTCGGCAAAGCGAGCATCGTGAAGGCCGTTGAGCAGAAGGGCAAGGTGCTGAGCATCAAGGGCCAGTACGACCAGCCGGACAAGGTCATGAACTACTGCTACGCCGCCGTGAAGGACGCGATCAACCCGAACCAGTTCAACAAGTCGAACATCTCGAACTACGACCTCGTCGTCATCGGCTGCCCTGGAAACGAGATCCCCTCGGAATATCACCTCCGGTTCCGAGACTACGTGGCGGCGGGTGGCTGGATCCTCAGCACGGACTGGGTGCTGCGCACGATCGTCGAGCCGATTTTTCCGGGGTACATCGCGTGGAACGGCGAGAAGACTGCCGACGTGGTCGTGGACTGCCAGATCGCCGAGCCGAGCCACCCGTTCATGCACGGGGTCATCGAGGGCCTGAAGGGCTTCAAGGGCGGTGACGATTCCAAGATGGGGCCGAAGTCCTTGAAGGCCGCACAGGGCCCGGGGCTGCAGCCGACCTTCAAGTGGTGGTTGGAGGATAAATCGTTCCCGATCTCCGTCTTGAACCCTCAAGAAGTCAAGGTCTTGATTCGCTCCTACGAAATCGGCAAGAAGTGGCGGGCCGACCCCGTGTTCGTCTACTTCAACTATGGCAAGGGCGTCGTCGCCCACTTCATCAGCCACACGCACCTCCAGAAGGGCGCGAGCAAGGGCAAGTTCGCGAGCGCGATCATCATCACCAACTTGCTTGATGAGTGCATCAAGCACAAGTACGGCCTCGAGGCGGGCCGCCAGCGCGGCGGGTACCAGGACATGGGTGCACCGGCCGGCGGCGTCGCCAGCAGCCCGTCGTGGGAGCAGTCCTTCGTGCCAGCCGGCGGGCCCGCCCCCTACGCGCCCCCGGCGGGCGGCGGCTACAACCCGTACGGGAGCCCGGCCCCCTCGAAAGGCGCCCCGGCCACGGGCTACTCCCCCTACGCCCTGCCGACGGAAGGCCCCTCTTCCTACGCGCCCGACCCGGCACAGGGCGTCGTGCCAGACTTCGGCGGGGTCGCGCAAGCAGTCGAGATCCAGATGCTCGTCGACCCGACGAAGACGTGCGCGGTCTGCGGGCAGGACTTCTCGTCGTCTTCGGGAAAGATATACGAGTGCAACTCGTGCAACGCCGTGTACCACGAGGACTGCGTGCAGCAGCAGGTCAACTCCGAGGGGACGTGCAAGTCGTGCTCCAAGGTGCTGCTCTTTTGATGCCATCCCCTGCCTTTTGAAGCCCGCTGTCATTCCTGGGCCTCATTCCTGGGCCACGGCGGCGAACAAGCTGCCATCCTCGCTCTCCTGGCACCCGACGACGGCCGTTCGGCCGCCGGGGAGGGGGATCGCCGCGATGCGGTTCACCGAGTGGGGCACGCGGAGCCGCTGCGCGACGCCCCCCGTAGCGACGTCCATGAGAAGCACGTCGCCGCCCGTCGTGCCGACGAGCAAATTTGGCCTTTTGACGGCCTCGAACAACGACCACGCACTCACGTTCACGCCGTCCTCGGGCCTCGTGCTCCAGATCAGCTCTCCGGTCTCCAAATCGTGGCACGCGACCACCCCGGGATTGCCAAGCTTCTGGCCCGACTCGTCGACGGCGATAGGTAGCTGGAATGAAGTAGACACGACCCTACCGGCGTCCGGGAGGATCCGGCACTTCCACGCGAACGAGTTGTGCTCGTGCTGCCACGACGCGCTGCCGTCTCTCGCTTCGAGCACCTTCAAGAACCCGTCATCGGACACGGCGGCGACCAGCCCGACCGGCGATGCCGACGCGTCGCGCACGTACGAGCCGAACTTGTGGAACCACGCCATCTTGTAGGCGCCCGGCTTGTCGCCCCTCCCGCGCTTGTAGCACCGGAGCGTGTGGTCGTTCCCACCGGCGACGATCACGTGCGTCTCCCCGTCCTCGAGCAGGCACTGGTCGGCGGCGTTCACGCCGGACTGGAACGTGTCCCCCCAGACGAGCCGGCCGGCCGAGGCCGTGAGCAACCGCAAGGTCTTGTCGAGGCTCGGGACGAGGAGCATCCGCTCGCCCGAGAAGGGTTCGACGTAGAGCTTGAACTCCGAGACCGTCGCGGCGAAGTCGTGGGACCAGCACGGGGTGCCGTCCACCTTGTACGCGTGGAAGTGCCCGTCCTCCCTCGCGGTGAAGACGGCCGGCTCCGACGCCGGATCGAGCACGTGGGCGACCACGTGCCAAGAGCGCGAGCCCACCCCGCGCCGCCACCGCTCCTCCATCTCGATGCCGCCGCCGCAGACCCGTGCCGTGATGCCGACCAGTTCCATGGTGCTCGTGGTGCACGCGACGTGGAACTCGCCCGGGAGGTCGCCCGGCAGCGAGTAGCAGTCGAACGAGTCCACCTCCCCCTTCGGGCCGGCGACTTCGGAGAGGACAAACGTTGGCATGGGTGCATCTCACTCGGCGGATGGCTTGGTGTCCAGGGAAGCGGCGATCATGCCCGTGATCGCCTCGAGCTGCACCTTGACCATGAGTAGCAAGGACTTTGAGAAAGCATCGTTGGACAAGATGGCCCTATCGAGGCGCACGTGCAACTCGCCCGCGCGCGCTGCATCACGCACCACGCAGCCTCGCAAGTCGGCCAGGATAGCCCAAGAGAACAGGGGTGCCTCGAAGGAGCCGCCGTCGAGGAGGGCGGCGCTCAGCGGCGGCGCGGCCGAGGCGCGGTCGACGTGCCCGGCGAGCTGCCCGAGCCGCCGGGGGACGAGATCCCCCGGCTCGACGGCGAGGCAGAACGATGGCGAGCGGATCCTCCCCGGATCCCCTCCAAGAGCGGGGACGTCGGCGACGGGGGCCTCCATGATCCGCCCCACGATCGACGGATCCTTGATGATCTGCAGCATCATCTCCAGGGATGTCTCGACGAACAATAGCAGCAGCTTGAAATCCACGGCCTTCGTCGCAGCCGGCGAGAAGTACCACTTGATGTCACGGCCGAACTCGGGGTCATCGAGCAGCGCCATGACTATATTTAGCCCTTGCAGGACGTCCCACGAGATCGCCGCGACCACGCTGCCCAGGATCGCCCTCCAGTCTCCCACGACGCTCTTCTGTCCGACGAAAACGACAGTGCCCGATTCCACGAAGGCGCGTATGTCGTCGAAGGCGGGGATGTACTTGCCAAGTAGTCGGCGCTCCGCGTGGCGGGACCGGTCGAGGGAGGAGAAAGTCGCGTATCGGGAGGGATCCATCGGTGGTTCACGCGTTCCGGGCCTCTCCCTTCCGGGTCGTGAGGCGGTTGAAGTAGCGCATCGACAAGACGTACCACGCGCCGAGGCCCGCCATGGCCAGCACGCCGGCAACGAGCCAGTTGAAGAAACCCAATCCAACAACGAGCTGGTCGATGAACACGAGCAGGCCGATGAACGCCGCGTACACGATGCCGAAGATCAAGTTCAAACCCCGTATCGCCGGGAAGAATATCGATACCAGGACGAAGATCCCCACCGCGATGGCCGAGCAGGCAATCAGCACGGGGCTGAACCAGACGCTGTTGATGGTCGAAGCGACGAGCGCCGAGGAAAGCACGGACAGCGCGGCCGGCGTGAGGTTCAGGACGATGATGTTCTTCACAAGGGTGGGTTCCGACAACGGTGCCCTTGCCGTCACGATCCGGGGGATCGTGAGGGGGGAATCCTTCGATGTTGAAGCCTTGATCATGTCCCCCTCGACCAGTTCCACGTCCTTCGCCTTGATCGTCCCGCTCTCCTTGAAGCCACGGACGGATCGGATCACGTGAAAGGCGTTGAAGACGTGGGGGATGATGGCAACGATCAGGGCGAACTCCATGCTCCCGACGATCGCGATGCAGCCGAACGCCATGCCGACTGTCAGGGTGCCGATGTCCCCGGGGAACACCTTGGCGGGATAGCGGTTGTAGTTGTAGAAAGCGACGAGCGCCCCGAGGAGCGGCAAGGCCAGCACCAGGGCCATGCCTGACCCGCTGATGACAGCGCCGGCGACCAGCGCGAGGGTCACGACGATGGACGTGCCCGAACCTTGCCCGTTATAGCCCTCCAGCATGTTCGTGACATTCATTAGCACCGCAAGGAAGCCCGGGATGAACAATGCATAAAGGTACGACACCTGGAGCAAGCCGAGGAACGGTACAGGAGGGTCTCCCTTGATGATCGGTTGGTAGAGGCCGAGAACCGGCAACCCCCCGACATACAGCGCAGTCATCGGGATGGCCGCGAATATGACGGAGACGATCTTCTTCAGCGCGGAAAGGCGGTACTTGTCATCTAGGAACCCGATGGCTGCAGCCGCACAGATGCTCACGAGGGCCGGTGTCGTCACGAGCGCTTGATCCGGCATCAAGATGATGGCTGCGACGAGCCCGGCCATCATCCCCGCGAAGACGGAAATGCCACCGGACTCCGCCACTGCCGGTTTCGCCAGCTTGTGAATGTCGTGGCCCACCCAGTTGATCTTGTGCATGAAACGTATCTGCCTGGGGAGGAGCAAGAAGGTGACGGCGAACGACGCCGCGACGGAGACCACGATCACGTACCATTCGATGCCAACCATTCGGATTGACCTTGGAGGGTATTGATGTCACAAGGGAAGCCATCTATTTTACTCATTTCGTGAGAACTCGGTAAGTGTACCAATTATCGACATAGGAAGGATGGTTCCCAACATCCCAGCCCAGAATAAGTGCACGTTTTGGTTTCAACATCCTCGGCCCTCCACGTCACTTTTTCAAGGGATGGAATATACATTCATGCATACTCGAGCACGATAGCGTGATTCGAGCGATTGGATAAAGGTGAGCAGTACAATGGGACACAAAGGAAAAAGGACGTTCATAATCGTACCTTTGGTGCTGTTCCTGTTTGGAACGGTGGCCAGCCTCGCGTTCCTCGGAGAACGCGCCTCGCCCGGGATGGTCTTGCCCGATGGCACGAGCGGGCAGAGCGCGTTGTCGTGGTACCAGCGGTGGAACATCACGTGGGGCGGGGCCGAAAACGAGTATGCAACCGACATCCTCGCGACGGGGGACTTGGTATACATGACAGGCACGACCTACAGCTACGGCGCGGGGCTGCCAGGGTGGCCGAACGCGTTCATTGCCAGCTTCGCAACGAACGGGCAGCAAATGTGGTACAGTGCATGGGGTGGCACCCAACTAGAGACCGGGCGATCCGTGGCAGTCTATGAGGATGCCGTGTACATGGCAGGGGAAACCTTCAGTTACGGGCCCGGAACCCCGAGCCTTGGCAACGCGTTCATCGCCAAGTACGCGTTGAACGGGACGATGCTGTGGAATACCACGTGGGGGGGGACGCAACACGACGGCGCATATGCCATGGCCGCGGGTTCGGACGGCATCTACATGACCGGATACACCAAAAGTTTCGGCTCAGGGGGCTCCGATGCGTTTATCACCAAGTACGCGTCTAACGGGACGTTGCTCTGGGCCGAATACTGGGGCGGGCCGAACGACGACTACGGGAACAACATCGCAGTCATGGCGGATGGATTCTACATCACCGGGGAAACGAAAAGCTTCGGCACGGGCATCCCAACAAAAAGCAACGCGTTTGTCGCAAAGTACTGGTCGAACGGGACGATGCTCTGGAACACCACCTGGGGCGGATCCAGCGATGATGCAGCCTATGGCATTGACGTCTCCAAGCCGGAGGAAGGCGTGCAAGACGTGCACGAGTTTTACATCAGTGGGGTTACCAAGAGCTTTGGACCCGGCACCCCCA
>JAFGBX010000415.1 GCA_016932935.1 Promethearchaeota archaeon
CGGGGCGCGCGGCTGGGTCGTGCCGGCCGGCGGTTCGAAGCGCAAGACCAGCTTCGACTTCGTTGCGGTCGACCACGGCGGCACGGTCGTGAGCGTCGACACGCGGGTGCCGAACCGGTACGTGCGGGAGCTACTCGGGAGCCGGTTCATCTTCCCGTTTTCGTTCGACGAGGTGCGGCCCGAGTTCAAGTTCGGGGATCGCAGCCGCATCGACTTCCTCGCCACGCGCGGCGGTGACAAGTACCTCATCGAGGTGAAGAGCGTCACGCTCGTCGACGGGGGCACCGCCCTCTTCCCCGACGCGCCGACATCGCGGGGCACCAGGCACGTGCGCGAGCTCGCCGGCTCCCTGGACATCGGCTACCTCCCGGTCATCGTGCTCGCGATCCAGCGCGGCGACGCCGTCTCCTTCAAGCCGAACGCGCGCATGGATCCCGACTTCGCCGCGGCCTTCGCCGATGCGGTGGGACGCGGCGTGGAGGCCAAGGCGTTCACGAGCAGGACGTTTATCGCTGGAGATGGCTCGCTCCGCATCGAGCCCTTGCGGTTCGTGCCCGTGGGCCATTGAAGCTATTTATGGCTCGACCGGGAGGTTAGCCCATGCTGAGTCCCCGCGAGCGCATCCTCAAGATATACCAGGGCGAGCGCGTCGAGCAAGTCGTCTGGCAGCCCCGCATCCGTTACTGGTACTCGGGCAACAACGTCAACGTGCCACTCGCCAGGCACGACAGATTATGGACGCGGCACGATCCCACGATCCCCGACAACTTCTTCGGTATGGACATGCTCGAGGTGCACGACGAGCTCGGCGCGTCGATCCGCTACTGTGCCGAGAGCCTTGGCATCAGCCTATTCAACGTGATGATGAAAAAAGGGGCCAAGGTCAAGTCCCGCGGCTACGGGGAGGACGACGGCACGCAAGTCCTGGTGCAAGAGACCCCGGTGGGCAGCGTCACCGAGAAACACAAGGGCGGCTACCCCGTCGAGCACCCGGTCAAGCACGTCGAGGACCTCGAGGTCATGAAGCACATCATCTCCGGGCAGGAGTTCTCGTTCAACCCTTACGGCTTCGACCTCGCCGAGGAGGTGCTCGAGGGGCGGGGCATCGCGCAGGCCTACTACCACCGGTCGCCGTTCATGAGCTGCGTGCTCAGTTACCTCGGCTTCGAGACCACGATCATCTTCTTGCGGAGGCACAAGCAGAAGACCGAGGAGTTCATGCGGTTCCTCTCGGAGTGGGACGACAAGATGTACGAGACGCTCGTCGACTGCCCCGTGAAGATCCTCAACTTCGGCGAGAACATCGACGGGAACCTGGTCTCGCCTCGCTACTACCGGGACTATTGCATCCCGTACTACAACCGGCGGATCAAGCAGCTGCACGACGCGGGCAAGTACTGCCACATCCACATGGACGGGGAGCTCAAGGACCTGCTCCCCCTCGTGAAGGACACGCACTTCGACGGCGTCGAGGCCGCGACACCCGAGCCGCAGGGCGACGTGACGGTCGACGAGATCAAGGAGGGCCTCGGCGACAAGGTCTTGCTCGATGGGATCCCTGCCACGCTCTTCATGAAGGAGTTCCCCGAGGGCCGGCTGGAGGACACGACCCGGCGGTTGATAGACCTCTTCGGCAGCAGGCTGATCCTCGGCGTGAGCGACGAGCTGCCGCCGAACGCCAGGATCGCCCGGTTCAAGACCGTGTCCAAGGTCGTTGAACAGCTCAAGCCACGGTAGGCATACCTGGGATGAAAAGGGTTGACTTCCCGGATACGATTACCCGACGAGAAGACTTGAAATGGACTTCGTATCACTCACCCTCTTATCGATTGGGCTATCGTTAGATGATTTTACCCTCGCGTTTGCTTTAAGTCTAAATACTCCCACGCAAACCTCCAAAGACCGGCTGGGGTATACCAGTAAAATGGCACTTGCCTTTTCCATATCGACCGGGGTGTTGCCGTTAATAGGTTGGCTGATAGGGTTGGCAATCTTCGAATGGGTTGCTTCATTCAGCGCCTGGGTGATTTTAATCGTGTTTTGCGGCGTCGGAGCGTGGATCATTAAAGAGGCGTTCGAGGACGAGTCTTCAGAATGGAAAAAGAAGGATCTCACTTCGTTCTGGGTATTGCTAGTCATGGGAACTTTAGGGAGTATTGACGAAGGAGCCATCGGAATCGGTTATCCATTTTTGGCAATCCCCATCGCGTGGATCATCATCTCTGTGATCCTGATGAATACCATCTTGGTTTATCTGGCAATGCTTGTGAGCACGTGGAAAACACGATTGAATCAGAAAATACCGCCTATTCTCTCGGGGATCATTATCATCGTCTTAGGCATCGTAGACTGGGCTGAGATTGTCTTCTAATGTATTATGAATGCTCAATAGTGTACAACCAACTTATCTAGAACTTTAAACCACCGCTCGTGACCATCTGGATGATGTTCATGATCTTACCCGACTTCACGAGGTACTGCCCGACCGGGAAGATGAAGTCGAGGGCCTGGAACACGCGCCTCACGTGGCCGGCCATCTCGAGCCGTTCCGGCTCTGGCTTGAAGTCGGAGGCCTTGGCCCGCTTCACGGTCTCGATCCACGCCTTCGGGTCTGGTTGCTGCAGCACGCCGTCGAGCGCGTAGATGCCCGTGTTCACCATGCCCGAGGCGAGCAGCGCGCCGGCCTCCAGGCGGTAGAGCTCGGGGTCGGTCTGGACCGCGCGGATATCCGTGATGCCGGTGTTCGTGATGCCCAGCGTGATGGACGGCTTGAACGTGCCCCATTTCTTGACGAACTCCTTGCCGTACACGTAGATCAAGTGGCGATAGTCCTCGTTCGAGATGATCCCCTTCGTTGAGGCCACGTAGTCCGTGTTGAAGACCATGAAGTTGATCATGTCCCACTCGACGCTCGTGACGGGGCACGTCATGAACTGCTGGAGGCGCAGCTCGCCGTCGAGCGTGTCCTCGTAGGCGAGGGGCAGGCCGACCCCGATGGCCCTCGTTCCGTAGCCGTGCATCGAGTCCACCATGGCCGTGAACTCGCGGGAGCCGGCCTCGAACACCCCCGGGTCCAGGCTGTCGTCGATCTGGTCTATGATCTTGCCCACCGTCGACATGATGTCCATGCCCTTCTTCTCCACCACCTTGCCTTCCTTCCGGAACGCCTCGGCCTTCTTCGCCGCCTCGGGATCGGTGGAGGGCTCGAGGTCGACCACGACTCCGAGCGGGGCATCGAAACCGTTGTCGCTGTACCAGTCGAGAACCGTCTTCATCATCGCCGAGAACTTCTTGGCGGTCTTCACGTTGGCGTAGTAGCCGTCCTCGACCTCGAGCATGGGCCAGGGGATGAACTGCTGCTGGATGCCCAGGTCCTTGAACGCCGAGAGCATCGCCTTGAAGTCGCTGTCCCCCCGGAGGTCATTGGGCATCGTGCGCAAGGCCAGCCCCACGCCCGTGTCGGCCAGCAGTTGCGGGACTTCCTTTTCCAGGATGTCCTTGGGGGTGAGGAACTCGCAAGAGAACACGATCCGTTCGAAATCTGATCCCTTTACCATCGCGTGCACCTATCCCACTCTACGTGGTGATCGTTTTTCAACCATCCCTACAAATCCCGCATATCGGCCGCGAAGGCTCGGCCTGGGCCCGCCGCCCGTGGGGGATCAGTCGATCGCGCCCGAGAAGCCCTGGAGCAGGGTCGTGCCGAAGTGGTCGTTCCACATGGCCGTTAGCGTGGCGTTCATGGCGCTCAGCAGCTGGTACTGGAGGGTCTCCAGGTCGTCGTCGTCGAGGTTCTTCCGGAGCTTGATCGTGCTGAAGACCGCCTCGAGCTGCTCCACGTACCACGGATCCTGCTCGTGATAGGCGAGGTCGAGGGCATCCCGCGAGAACTCGATGAAGAAGTCGAACAAGTCCTCGAGGAACACGTTCTCGACCTCCTTGTCGATGATGCTCGCCACGCCCGCCACGAGCGCCCGCGACTTCCCCGTCCCGTCGCCGGTCTCGCGGTAGTACGGGGCCAGCTTGCTCGAGAAGTTAATCACGACGTTTACCTCCTGGACCTGCTCGATGAGGGCCTCGACCTTCCCGAGGAAGGCCGGGTTCCTGGTGTGCACGCCTGCCATGGCCAGGTTGTCGAGGATGCCCGAGAAGACGACGAACACGGTCTCCATCTCGCGGATCTTCTCCTCCGCGATCCCATCGTCCTGCTCGTCCTGGCCCTTGAGCTGTCCGAGCTCGTCGTTCAGCGCCCGGATCCTCTCGACCGCGCCTCCGGTCACCTGCTGGAACCCCGCGGCGATCCCGTCGTAGGCGGTGCCTGAGAGGATGCCCGCCTCGATGCAGCCGCGCATCAGGAAGCCGATGTGGACCTCCTTCTTCGGGGACGGCAACGGCTCGCTCCTGGCCAGGGCGGCGGCGAGCAAGGCTTCGGCCCTCTCCTTCTCCCCGCGCAGCGAGTGGCCAATAGCGAGGTGGATGCTGCTCGTGAGGCCGATGAACGAGTCCGAGATGCGCCCAGACCGCTCCAGCGCCCATGCGAACTGGCCGTCAGGGGACGGCGTCGCGTAGTCCTTGAACGCGAGCGTGCGCACGCACAGGCCCAGCGATTCGTCCAGCCGCCCGGTGTCGTTCGAGAGCCCCTCGAGCCACCGGTCGAGCACGCGGAGGAGGCATTCGGTGGCGTCGGGGTGGATCTTCACCGCGTCGAGGACGTACGGCACCACGAGCGCGATGGTCGCGTGTCTCGTGCCCTGGTTTTCCGTGGCGACCTCCCGGAGCTTGTCCCCCATGTAGGCCTCGATGCGCGCGACCTCCGGGCCAGGAGCACCTTCTTGCACGTAGAACTTGAGGAACTCGGAGAGGGTCGAGAACGAGTAGTAGTAGTGCCGCTCGTCGCCGAGGAAGCCGTCCTTGATGGAATCGAGCGTGTCCTGGAACCATTCGCACAGCCGGCCGACCTCGCCGGTGCTCGCGTCCTTGTGCAGCATCACGTGCGCCTTCACGGTGAGGACGAACTGCCCGGCGTTGATGAGCCAGTTGTCGAAGTCGAACTCATCCTCGTCGAACTCGTAAAAGCGGAGGTCGAGGTCGTTCACCTTCTCCCACGGGTCGAAGGTGCCCTCGACCATGTCGCACATGTTTCTGAAAAGGTCCGACAGGTCCGAGTCCTGGAAGTGCTTGGCGAACTTCTCCCGTATGCGGAGGCCTCGCATCGTTCACGGTTGTCTCTGCGGGATAAAAATTTATGCGCGGTTCGCTTCGTGTCGCGCGTATGCGACGCGAGCGTGTATGCAATGGCCCCTGACCCGGCCGGGCGGCCGCCCGTTCTCGACGGCATGCCCGACGACGGCCCAGGCGACGGGTGCGAGGAATCGCCTGCTGAAACGATCGCCAGCGAGCGGAAGCGAAGGCTGCGCGTCGTTGCAGTCGCCGCTATATTGTTACTGGGCGTGATCGCCATCATCTTCACCCCTCTGTTCATGCGGCTGTGACACGGGGTTTCACGAGAAGGCTGCGAAGATCTTGTCGACGAACGTGTACCGGAGCCGCCGGGCCTGCGCCGCCTTGGGGCCCGTCACCCGGTATGCTTCCGCCCGCTTGCAGCGTCCCAATCGAAATCCGTTGAGGACTTGCTCCACGTTGAGGTAGAGCGGGCGGATGAACCTGAAGAAGTCGGCTTGGGACTCGTGGAAGCCGACGGCTTGCTGCCCGAACGCGACGTCGTCAGCCGGGTGGTAGTACGTGCCCTTCAGCGAGTGGTAGAGCATGACCCTCGCCGAGGGTGCCTCCTTGCGGGTCGCGATGAAGGCGATCATCCCCGCGTAGACGTGGTCGGGGTGCTTGTAGTACCCGTGGTAGAACTCGGGCAAGAGGACCAGGCCCGGCCGCAGGCTGGCGACGATGGCCCTGGCCAGGGGATATGCTGCGTGGCGGCTGCGCGGGACGGTGCTGTCCTCGATGCCGAGGAAGTGCACCCGCGACGGGGGGATGCCGATGAAGCCCGCCGCCCGCACGAGCTCCCTCGACCGGATGCGCCCGAGCCGCTCCCCCCGGAAGGCCTCCTTGTCCGGGTCGCGGTTGCCCCCCAGGCCGTGCTCGCCCCGCGTGAACGAGCACAAGTGCACCTCCTTGCCGGCCTTGACGAGCGAGCGCAGGAAATGGGCGCAGTAGTTGTCCGTGTCGTCGGGGTGCGCCAGGAACACGAGGGCTGTCCGGATCGTGATGGCTAATCACCAAAGGCTTGCGAGCGTCGCGAAGCCGGTCAAGAACCCGGCGTTGTCCGTGATGTACGCCTCGTTCGACCGGAAGTCGCCGAGCTCGACCGAGTCGGGGCTCGCGCCCCGCATGTCGAACCAAGGGACGTCCGGGGCCTTCCACCAGTCCGTGTCGGCGATCGGGGGCGCCCGCGCGATGCCGTTGGGCACGCAGCCGGGCAGCGCGCCCCTGCGGTTCCCGGGGATGCTGGCGTATCGGTGGTGGTAGAGTGGCAGGTTGTTGGTGCCGAGGGACTCGATCTGGCAGATGTCGAGGGGGTTGCGTCCCATGATCCAGTGCACCACGTTGTCGGCGGCGCGAGACCTCAGCTCGGCCCTGCCCGTCGCGTCGAAGGCGACCATGGCGGCCGCCGACGCCGAGGACAGGAACCAGCTGCGTCCCCAGTAGTGGAAGTAGAACTCGTAGGGCACGTGGGTCCCGTTGTCCAGCTCGACCCAGGTCTTCGAGCGGACGTGGTTGAACGGGTTCCCCTCCATAGCCGCGACCACCGACTGGTCGCCGTAGTCGTCGAGGAAGGCGACCAGGTCCGCGCCGAGGCTGCCGTTCAAGACGAGGTCGTGGTGCCGCAGGGTGATCAGCGTGTCGAACACGTTCACCCAGTCACGACCGTCCCACGGGTTCATCTGGCCCATGACCCTCGAGCGCAGTGCCCCTGCCTCCTGCGCGTACCTGTTCCACGCGGTCGAGTTTCCGGTCTCGTTTGCCCAGCGAGCGAGCTCGACCGTACACGCCAGCGCGGGCCATAAGTCGGTCCACGGCTTCGAATCGTTCACGGCCAGGCTGGCGTTGATGACCATGGGCATATGGGCGTCGTGCAACGCGGTCGCGTTCGCCACGAGGTTCGTCGCGCTGCACGGCTCCGCGTCCCAGTAGGTGAATTCCCGCTCGACCCAGGCCACGCGCGCGAGAGCCGCGGCGGTCATCAGCGACTCGAGCGCGTTGACGTAGCTCGTGCCGTACTCGTGCGTGTACCAGGGGTCGCCCGAGACCACCCCGAGCGAGCCAGACATGCGGTCGTCGCTGCTGTTCGCGACGTTATCGGTCTCGCTCGCAGGATCGCCCCAGTAGCCGAACCGGTTCCACTCACCCCTGTCCCGACCGAAGACGCCGCATAACACGCGGGGATTGCCTGCTAAGTCGTTCACCATCATCTTCTGCAAGAACTTGGCGCCCCACACGGCTTCGTCGACCACGTCGGGGGCCCGGGTCTCGTAGACGTCGGATCGGATCAGCCCGTCGCGCGCGGTGCCGTTCAGCATGTCGTACGTGTACGCGAGCGCGTACGTCGCATACTGCGTGTTGTAGAAGCTCTCCGTGTACTTGCCGTAGTCACCGGCGTCGTGCCACCCGCCGGACAAGTCCTTCCAGTGCCAGCCGCCCGCCTCGTCCACCCAGTAGCCGTCGTCGGCGTGGCACAGCTCGTGCCCGACGTAGCCGGGCACGATTTCCTGGGGCGCGTAGCCGCAGCGCTGGTAGTAGTAGAACTGGACGGCCCGCGTGATCACGCCGTCGTAGGCGTCGCCGCCGATGTCGAACGCCGGGGACGACCACGCCTGGCCGCCCGAGCGGACGACGACCCTGTACCTGCCGCCCGCCGTCATCGCCGTGAAGTCGCCGGTCCCGTAGTGGTGGCCCCAGAGGCTGCCGTTGTAGATGACGGGCTGGTTCGCGAGGACGGGCGTCCCGTCGAGGCGGATCAAGTCGAACATGGCGCCGGAAACGAGCGACTCGCTGTCGGCCTGGAAGACGAAGGCCTTCTCCATGTCCGGCCAATACCCCACCTGGTTCACTAGAACCCTTGGCGTGTATCGGGGAAAGAGCTGGATGGCAGCGATGATGCTAGCGGAAGCAAACATGCCGATGGCGACGAGCGCGACGGCATGGGCCTTGTTCAAGCGATTCACCCCTGCCCACCTCCTTGTACGGTGAAGAACGTGACCGTGGCGACGAGCGCCGTGCCGACCCACGTCAAGAAGTTACGCGGCACGAAGTCCGCCTTGATGTCGATGCCCGCGTCCAGCCCGGACGAGGCCGCAAGCGCGACCAGGACCGCGCCGAGGACGGCCAGCATGGCGGACAGGATCCCCCACGCGTGCACCTTCCGGCGGGAATCGAGCCCAGCGTCCTCGGCCCCGGCGGGCACCGCCACCCGGTCGGCCTTTCTCTCGATCGATGCGACCATGAACGCGAACAGCGGCGTCGTGACGAAGAGAAGTCCGACCAGGCTCGTGATCGCCTTCTGCAGGTCGCCCACGAGCGGCACGCCCCACGCCGAGACGATCGCTAGGTGCAAGACGGCGGCCGCGGGCAGCAGGAGCGCGGCGGCCATCCTCGGCGACAAGGGCATGACCGCGCGCCCGCGCCGCAGCTTCGACGCGGCCGGCGGGAGGAGCCAGATCCCCGAGAAGGCGACGAGCAAGAAGAGGACGTTCGCCGGCAAGTATTCCGGGTACCAGCCCGCCGAGAGGATGGCGCCGATCGAGTACGGGGCGGGCGAGAACCAGCCAGCGAGCCCGGCAGCGGCAGCGACGGCGAACAAAGCGGCCAGCATGGCCAGCGGCCACCTCACCAGGGCGGCCTTCCTGGCGCCGAGCGTCCCGGGGGCGGCGCCGAACGCGAAGGCGGCGAAGAACCCCATCCACGTCCCGATGCCCAGGCACCACAGCTCGGCGTTGCCCCAGAGGCGCTCGAAGTCCAGCCACCACGTCGGGTAGCCCTGGCCGTACGCGTCGAGGTGGAGGAGGGGGCGCCCCTCGTCGAGGTAATCATCGATGAGGAAGAACAGCAAGTCCAGCGC
>JAFGBX010000416.1 GCA_016932935.1 Promethearchaeota archaeon
ACTTCGGGGCCGATTTTGAGCAGGTCGACCTTGGGGCCGCAGCTCGACGTGCGCTGGAAGTTCACGGCGACGACGCTCTGGTCGCCGCTCTCGACTTGCTTCTGGAACTCGTAGGCGGATCGGGCGATCTCCATCTGGAAGAAGTTCTTCTTGATCGCCGGGATGACGCCGCCGAGATCGTCTATCCGCTTGAAGTACTTCTCGGCCTCCTCCTCCATCTTGTTCGTGAGCCACTCCACGTAGTAGGAGCCGCCGAGGGGGTCGATGGTGTTGGCCACGCCCGACTCGTGGGCGATGATCTGCTGCGTTCGGAGGGCGATCTTGACCGCGTGCTCGGACGGGAGGGCGAGGGCCTCGTCGAAGCTGTTCGTGTGCAGGCTCTGCGTTCCGCCGAGGACGGCGGCGAGGGCCTGCAGCGTGACGCGCACGATGTTGTTCTCTGGTTCCTGTGCCTGCAGCGAGACGCCGGCCGTCTGCGTGTGGAAGCGCAATCGCGTGGAGTCGGCGTTCTTCGCCTTGTATCGCTCCTTCATGTGGCGCGCCCAGATGCGGCGGGCGGCGCGGTACTTGGCGATCTCCTCGAAGAAGTCGTTGTGAGCGTTGAAGAAGAAGGACAGCCGCGGTGCGAACGCGTCGACGTCCATGCCCCGCCTCATCGCCGCCTCCACGTAGGCGAAGCCGTCGGCGAGGGTGAAGGCGAGTTCTTGCACCGCGGTGGAGCCGGCCTCCCGGATGTGGTACCCGCTGATGCTGATCGTGTTCCACTTCGGCACGTTCTTCGTGCAGAACTCGATCGTGTCGACGATGAGCCGCATCGACGGCTCCGGCGGGAATATCCAGGACTTCTGCGCGATGTATTCCTTCAAGATGTCGTTCTGGATGGTACCGGTGAGTTTCTCTGCAGGGACGCCTTGCTTCTCGCCGACCGCGACGTACATGGCCAGTAAAATGGCGGCGGGCCCGTTGATGGTCATCGACGTGGAGATCTTGCCGAGGTCGATGCCCGAGAAGAGGCTCTCCATGTCCGCGAGCGTGTCGATGGCCACGCCCTCCTTCCCGATTTCCCCGACCGTCATCTCGTGGCCGGACTCCCAGCCGTAGATCGTCGGCAGGTGGAAGGCGACGGAGAGGCCCGTCTGGCCTTGCCCGATCAAGAACTTGAACCGCTCGTTCGTGTCGTCCGCCGTGCCCAGGCCAGCGAACTGCCGCATGGTCCAGAGACGCGTCCGGTACATCGTCGGGTAAACGCCGCGGGTGAATGGGTACTCGCCGGGCTGGCCGAGATCGCCTTCGGGATCGAGGCCTTTCACGTCTCCCGCGTCGTACAAGCGCTTGATCTCGATGCCGGAAAGGTTCTTGAACGCCTTCCTCCGCTCGGCATGAATTCTACCGTCCATGAGTCGTGTTCCTCCACTCGAAAGTGTCATGGCTGGAAGATAAATGTTTATCGAGCAAGTGCGGGTGGCGAGCGGAACCGCTGCCACGCGTCCACCGGCCGCGGCGCGGGGGAAAAAAGGGGGGTATGTTTATTGGCTTGACTCGTTAATCCACAGCGAGGTGCTCATTCCTTCTCGTACTTGAAGGACAGCAAGACCCGAGCCCGGTACGCCACGACCTTCCCGTCCTCGATCTTCACGTCGAGCTTGGATATCTCGGCGATCCTCAAGTCGCGTAACGTCTTCGACGCGATCTCGACCACGTTCTTGACCGCGTCCTCCCAGCTCTTCTCGCTGGTGCCAACCAATTCCGTTATCCGGTAGATGCTAGTGTCCATAGAATCACCCGATCTCGAGCGACATTTTGGCTGAAAGTCGTGCACGACATCCGGCACTGCAGCCACAGATGGATCGGGAGTACTCGTATTTAAGTTACGGCTCGGTCTCGCTGTTTTCGAATCGGGGGATTAATATTGGATAAGAAACGAAAATCACAATTTAGACCAGCTGAAATAACGGTATCTGGTAGTTAATTCTGAAATCATCGCGAAGCCGATGAACTGGATCGAAGTGATGGCACACGACCATGCCATCATAGCAAGGGCGTAGAAAACCGCACCAATTACAACGCCCGAGTGCCAGATGGACTTCGAGAGACCCGCTCTTTTCAATAGAACCACCTTCACGAGAGCGACGGCGAGCAGCTCGACAGCGACGATGTCGGGGATAAGCTCGATAAAGGGCGCGAGAACAGCGAACCCGATATTCCCATAAAAATGATGCACCAGAAAATAGCTGCCCTCGCTTGTGAGATACGACCATCGCCACGTACGATTGTACCTACACAAGTATCAGAACCATTAGGTAGAAAGAATCCTCCACGCGAGCCGCCGGGGCGCCGGCACAGACCGGCTGCCCGCGAAGTCCATCGACCAAAGGGGGACGTCGGGATTCAACTCGCCTGTCTGGAGGCACGCGGTGCGGAAGCCGCCCCCGTGGATCCACTCGTGGAACAGCGGCTTCGGCTCGTGCAAGTGGCCGGAGACCACGTAGGACGGCTTCACGAGCTCGATGGCACGGGCCAGGCCCATGCTCTTGAACTGAAGCACCTCCTTGGAGGACACGTCGTCGCAAGGAAGAACCGGCGGCGTGTGCGTGAGCAGCAAGGTCGGCGGGTTCGCCTTGTAAGCGCCAAGCTCGCCGGGGATCCTCGATATGACCGTGCATGGCTTGCCGGCGACGGTCACGGGGAATTCCGCGAACCCCGCGTCATTGTACGCGCCGGCCGCTGCCACGGGGATCACCCCCTCGAGGAACTGCCTCACCGAACCCTCCGGGAGCCCGGCCGGGATCATGTGCGAGCCGCCGATGCCGCCGAGCGTGAAGTCCGTGCCGGGCAGGTCTCGCGTCGCCAGGTCGAGGCCGAGCCACTGGGAGCCGAGGCGATCCACCAGGGCCAGCGGGTCGTGGTTCCCGAGCACGTAGAAGCACGTCGCGTCTATCGAGTTGAGGTGCTCGATCAAGGCCGAGTGCACGTCGAGCACGTCTTGGGGGTCGACCACCGATGCCCGCGCGAGCCTCGGGTGCCGCATGTTCACGAAGTCTCCGACGAAGGCGAGGGACGCGCCCTTGGGAACGGCGGCGAGCGCCCGCTTGAGCATCGCTATGCGGTTGTGGACGTCGCCGATGAAGACGAGGGAAGGTGCTGTCATGGCTGCTCGGGTGGGTGTGTGCAATTAGGGACTGCCCCAGCACAAGCCGAGGTCATAGATTGGGATGATTCATTTACTTCGTCCAGCCGGCTGGGCGGATCTCCTCACCGGCCGGTCGCACACGTGCAAGCAGCGGCCGCAATAGTCGTACCAGTCGACTGCGTACTGCTGCCGGGACATATACTGGAACATCTTGAACCTCAAGAGGGCGGCCTTGATGTATCGCGTGAGAAAAGCGAGCTGCCCGAGCTCCCCCCTTTTCCTAGGCAATGGGACGTTCAAGCGCCCGCCGGTGCCGGGCCCCAGGCCCGCCAGGTTGTAGAAGCAACGGAACTGGTACAGCGTTACATACTCGTACGTCTTGTCCCCGACTTTGCAGTGCAGCAGCGTGCCCTCGTCGAGGCAGTTGCCGGGGCATGCCCGCACGCACTTCCCGCAGCGGTCGCACAGCGGCGGGCCGTCGTACATCGGGTCGGCGGGCAGCGGAGCCTCAGTGATGATCGAGCAGAGCCGCACGCGGTTCCCGAACTGCGGCGTGATGAGCAACCGGTTGTAACCGAGCTCGCCGAACCCAGCCGCAACCGCAGCGTGCCGGTGCGAGAACTCGCCCATCTGCCTCTCGTGATCCATATCCTTGCTGTGCCCCGTGGGCACGATCGGGAAGCACTTGTACCCGCTCGCCTCGACCAGCTTGCTGAGCTTGTAACACGCGTGGCCGAGCTCCTTGTTCGGTATCGCATACCCGTAGTACTGGTACCCCGACGGCGTCCGCTCCCAGTTGTCCACCACGCCGTCCGGGAAGTGCGTGCCGAGGACGATCACGCTCTTCGCCGACGGCATGTAATCCGTCGCGTGGAACCGCTTGGGCGCCCCTTCGAGGCGGTCCAGGCCCGTGATGCCCACGAGGTCGATGCCCAGCGAGCGCGCCTGCTCCTTCACGAGCCTGGCGAGCTCGACCATGGCCGGAGAATCCATGGTATTCCGTCCGATGCAAGGTTAATCAGTCTTCCTATTGGCCTTGCTTGGCCTTCTCGGCCGCCAGCTCGATCTCCTTCCGCTCCTTGATGAGCATGAGCTCGATCGCCTCTTGCCGCGACTCGTCCGACCGGATGGGGAACCGGTTGTGCAGCGGGGAAAGGCGGGCGAAGTACTCGCTGAGCTTGTAGATCAGCTTGACAAACGGCTTGGACGGACCGCTCATCTCCATGGCGCGGCGGAACTCAGACAAGCTGAAGTCGTCCCACCCGCCGAACAGGGAATACACGATGAAGAAGATGAAGAGCAGGAGGGTCAAGGCGAACAGGACGGAGATGATTCCGGCTACG
>JAFGBX010000056.1 GCA_016932935.1 Promethearchaeota archaeon
AGGTCTTCAACCGCCTTGGTGCCATCGCCAAGAAGGACTTCGGGCTGGAGTTCCTACGTGACCTCGCCGAGAGGGGGAGCTTGTCGCTCGAGAGGGCCCAGGAGATGTACTTCGACGAGACGAAGACGCTGATGAGGGCAAAGCTGGCGGCCGCCAAGGACGACCGCCTCGTGTTCACGTTCCATCCCATGCTCGCGAGCGTGTTCGACAAGCTCAAGCTGGGCGTTGACGACCGAGCGGGCCTCGACGAGCCGCGGCTGCAAGCCATCTTCATGATGCTCATCGCATCGCCCGACTTGAAGAGGCGCTTGAAGCTCTGAACTGATCGAGTTGCGTGATAAAAAAAGGAAGGGGATGGCAATTCAAGGGGGCCGAGCTTAGAAGGAAAGCATCTTGCGCCGCAGGTTCGCGATGTTCTCCTTCAGCTTGTCCAGGCTCTCTTGGATCTTCTTCTGGTAGTCGTTGTATTCAGCGTCCGTGATGGTGCCACGGGCGTGCTTGGCATCGAGGTCGCGCAGACTGCGCTCGGCCTTGTACCGCTTCTGTTCCAGCAGCACCAGCTCCTGGTACAGGTTCTCCGGCTTCACTTGATCTTGCACGCTACTGAGCGCGGCGGGCTTGGGTGCCGGGACGGACGGCCGCGGCATCCCCGCGGCCGGCTTCGGCAGGGCCTTGATCGACGGGGGCGCGCCTGGCGCCGGGGCCATCGGCTTCGGCATGGCCGGTGGCGGGGCCGCGGACGGGGTGATCGGGCGCGTGACCTGGATGACGCCCGGCTGGGCCGGCGAGATTTTCGGGGTCTCGAGCGACAAGGGTGCCGGCTTCGTCGTGGGCCTCGGGATCCCATGTGCAGCACCCGGAACCGGAACCGGCGGCTCCGCGTATGACGTGGGCGCCGCCTTCTTCATCATGCCCTTCGGCACCGGCGCCGCGGGGAGCTCCATGTCGGGCTGGTCGATGGCCTTCAGCTCGAAGTCAAGCGAGATCGAATCGTCCGGTACCGGCGCGTAGCCCGCTGCCTTCGACGCGTACCTCGTGTCCCTGGTCTGCAAGAAGCTGTACGCGTTCACCATGCTCGCGTACTTGTGGTATATGCCCTCCTCCCTGGAACGCACCTTCTGCGTGGGGATGCGAGTGGCGACCTTATCGCGGCCCACGCTCCGCTTCAGGTCCATGATCTTGCGGATCATGGGCGGGTACTTGAACCGCACCTGGTAGGCCACGAACCAGACGACCACCACGATCAGACCGGCAAACACGAGCCAGAATACCCACGGTTCTATCCCACCACCCGTCGGGGAGATGGCGTCCACGTAGAACGTGTAGGACAGCTGGATGTTGTATTGCAGCTGGATGGACGAAAGGTTCGTCGGGACGTACAGCGTGACCCTCACGGGCGTCTTCTGCGGGAAGTCCGGAGCCTTGAACTCAGCCCTGAACTCCCCGCCTCCAACGGGCGTCATCACGATTTCCTGCTGTATGTATGGAACATTCACCCGGACTTCGATGCTATTCACCATGGAGAGGAATAAGGCGCTATATCCCGACGCGTTCATGATGATCCGGAAATTGACGTTGGAATTGATTTCCGCGGAAATCGTGTCGCCGCCTACCACGCCTCCGGATATCGCCACGACATCCAAACCGATGGGATCTATGCGGAGCACTATCGGTTCCAGGATGCCCGTGAAATACGTCACTTCTGCCTGGATGTAGAACGGCTGGTTGATCGCGTAGAACGTGTTGAGATCGAGCGAGATCGTGGTCGTGTAGTTGTTTCCGACCGGGGTGGCAGTGTGGACGATCGCAGCCTGTGCGGGATTCGTTGCGTTGTAATGGTACACCGTGACGGTCGCTCCGGTGAGGATGGTCCCGTTCCAGGCAACCAGCTGCACGTTGAAGGTCAAGGTGCTGCCGAGCGGGAACTTGACCGTGTTGAGCTGTGCACCGGTGTACCCGTTGACCGTGAAGGTCGCGTTCATCTTGTACGCCTTCACGATGACCTCCGTGTTGATGACGGCCTCCTCGACCAGGTTATTGCGTGCTCGGATGTAGATTTGATTGTTCCCGGGGCTACTGATCGGGTGAGGCGTTCCAGTGAGGATGGTCACAGAAACGTTGTTTTGGCCGTCGACAGACCAGGAATAGTCCGAGCCGCTCCAGTCGGGCGCCCCCGGGAAGTCACTGATGAACACCTCGGTGGGCGTGTATTTCACGCTCGGATCGTTCGATTGGTGGTAGGAGAACCAAATGTGATACGCATCCCCGATATCTATGGCTGGATCTTTCAACTGGATCGTTATCGCCGCCGTGTCGACGGCGACGCCGATGCGGAGCACGACGTTGCCCGCGAGCAGGTACGGATCGGAGACGTTCGCGACCCGCTGGATGCCGCCATAGAACACCTGGATCCGGTACGGCGTGTTCGGGGAACCCGAGTAGAGCCGGAACCGCTGCGGGGTGCCCGTCGTGTAGACTTGCTCGATCGTGGCGTTCGTCGTCGCGTTCAAGACGCGTATCTGCGCGCCGACAAGGGCCTCGTTGTTTCTCAAGGCGTTGCGCAGGTCGATGGTGAGGTTGGCCATGTTCGTGTTGTATTCGCGGTAGACGATGCGCTGTGATGGAACCGTGTGGTCCAATACTATGGTCTCGCTGTTCACGATGTACCGGAAGCCGGTGTTCGGCGTGAACATCTCCACGTGGACGCGGTAGGTGCCGTCCGGGAAGCGAAGGTGGGTCGTGTTGCCGTTTGCATCGACCCACGTGCTGTTCAAGGTGACCGTGTCGGCGGAGTTGTTCACGATCACGCGGACGCCGGTGGCGTTGGTACCCGTGCGGTCGTTGACGTGGATGAACATGGCGTTGTTGTTGAATGACTCCCGATCCGATACGACGATGGAGACGGGATCGTTCATCCTGCGGCACATGTCGCGGGCCGCGGACCAGTTCGTCCCCGCGGCGCTCGTGAGGAGGTAGTAGTCATACCTCAAGGTGGTGCCCTTGGTGAGGTTGAACATGTCGCCCTGGTGTCCCTCCGGCAGGATCTGCTGGAGGAGCGAGTTCGGGCCGATCCCCGCCACGGCCAGCGACGTGACCTCCCAGCCGATGCTGTTCGTGATGGCGAACATGCCGATGGACGGCGCGGCGTTCGTCGAGTGGTACCACGCGGTCCACGGCTCCGTCGGGAAGTCCCGTCGCCTGTCCCCGATGGGCATGTTGTACACGGTCGTCCCATCCGGGGAGTACTTGGAGCCGAGCCACGCCTTCTGGTCCTGGCTCACGGCACCCGTGCTGGCCCGCACGAGCTGCCCGAGGTGCGGCCAGTCGCCGAAATTCTTGAAATACGCGGAAGTGACGCGGGGATAGTTTGTTCGCATGACGGGGTAACCTGAACCTGATGGGCCGCGTTGTGGCGCCGAAAGGATGTCCAGATCGATCTTCACGAAGGTCTGGGTGCCGTAAAAGAAGAAGGTATAGGTGATGTTGTACTTCACGTACCCGAGCGAGCCCGACGTCCCACGGGTCACCGAGTCGGAGGTGGTTCCGTGGATGCTATCCCTGTGCCAATCTGTCGTGCTACCAGCGGCGACAAGTGCAGTGTATGCGCCGTCTGTCGTCTGGATCCTGAACCGGACGAACAGCGGGCCGTCATCGAGGATCGTGATGGCGCCGAGGCCGTCCCAAGCCTCAAAGGGGTTGTCGGGTCCGACGTTGCAGCGCTCGACCTGGCTGAACGACTCGTCCGTGGGCGTGTCAGATGCCTGGAGTGCCATCTCGCCGATGGACATCCACGTTTGCTGGGCGAGGTTGAAGACGTCCGTCGCCCCTTGGCGAGCCGAGTATATCGAACACGCCGGCCCGCCCCAATCCGACCCTTGCCGCATGGTGTCGACCAGGCACACCGCTGCCCGCGGGGCCGCCCAGTTCCCGTCGGTGGCGATCTCGATCGAGTCGACGTTGTTGTAGGCCGTGCCGTTCGAGTGGGTAAAGCTCGGGTTGACAGTGTCGTCGTCTATGGCGGGGTTGTTTCGACCACGCGCGGCTATGCGCTTTGTATAGGAAGGTGGCGTGGAGACGACCGGGTCGTAATAAACGTAGTAGACCTCGCTATCCGCCTTCGTCATGTTGAGGAGGAACGTCACGCTGCAGCTGTCGTAGAAGTTTGCCGTCCCGTTGCTGTGCGTGGTCGCGTTCCATACCTGGCTGGGCACTTCGTACCAGGCGTTGGAGCTCCCGTTGAATAGCGTCAAGCGGATGCTGTTCACGCGGGCCTCGTTCCCCGTGAACGTCAAGTAGATGTCGACCGGCTCGCGCTCGCGGGCCATCATGTTCGGTTCGGTGATCGTGATCTTCTTTCTGTAGTCCCAGGCGCTGTTCCACCACGACTCGAGCGTTTCCACGGCTTGCCAATTCTTCGTGATGAACGTGTCCGACGTCCCGATGCCCTCGTTCCCAGTGATCCCGCGTGTATCGTCGTTTGTCGCGCTGGATCCGCCGTCTGGGGCCAAGAAAACGACCCCGAGAAATGCCGATGTCAACACGATGAAGATCACGGGCGCTGTTCGCAAGATGAGTTTGATTTTTGCCATGTCTTGTCTGACCTTCACTCTATTAAACCGTTTTTGCCCATACTAGCCGTTTGTGGTATGGTAGTACCCCTTAGCATATATTTAGTCATTGGGTTATAAATCACTAATGGCTACTACGCGGATCGCGGAGGGCGGCGTTGCCTTGGGCGTGCGGGCGCGTGCCGTACCGCTTCACCGCGAGCGAGACGACGGCGAGCGAGAACAGCGCGACAGGGATCGTTATCAAGAGCAAGGTCGCGACCTCCTCCGACAGCATCGTTCCCGCCACGATCGCGATGAATATCGGGCCGATGATCCATGCGACGACGCGTCCCGCTTTTGCACTCCTCCAGGAGGCGATATAATACACGATAACAGCGCTGTAACCAGGGATGTAGAAGAGCGGGATGTATGGCCAGAACGGCACCGCCCTGCCGATGCCACCGAGCACCCGGAACGAGGCGAAGAAGCCGTCGAACCAGTCGGGGGCCGGGAAGGGATACGCTCCGGTTTCAGCCCACTGGCAAAACCAATAGGTGAGGTCCTCGAGCAAGAACACGTAGAGCAAGTTGACGACGCACAGCTCGGCGTTACCCCGGGTCGAGGCGAGCACGACGACGACGAGCCCCGCGACCATGATGGCCCAGTTCACCTCCTCGTCGAACACGTCCCACATCAAGAACTCGTACACGATGAAATACTCGTAGACACCATAGAACACCGCGTAGGCCGTCGAGCTCGCGAGGCCGCGGGAAACGATTTTCTTGTGAGTTGCGAAGTCGCGCTGCACGTCCACCAGTCGTGAGAGGAACCTGTGCCTCGGGGAGGCCTCCCGTGGGATCGACGTGGCAGGGCCACTCGGTGACGCGGCTACCACATGATTCACCGGTTGCTGGAGGAAAGGACGTATGGATCAGAGCTCGGCGCCGCAGTTGGAACAGAAGCGCTGGTCTTTGCCTTCGACGGTGGTGCCGCAGAACGTGCAGAAGCGGGTTTGATTCGCCGGCACTCGCGTGGGGGGCTGCGCGATACCGGCCGGTGCGTGCTGCGGCCCGCTTTCAAACGTGACAGAGCTCGAGGTACTCTGCTGCGGGCCTGGCTGTCCGGCCGGTGGGTACCCACCCTGCTGGGGATAGCCCTGCGGGGGCGCGATGGTGCCGGCCGGCTGGGCTTGCAGCTGGTTTTTCCGCCTCACGGAGGCTACGACGGCGGCGATGATGAAGCTGATGGCGATAAAAACGACGATGCCGATGATGGGTGCGAAATAGCCGAGCGTCCCATGGCCCATCGTGCCCCACATCATGAAGATAAAGAACCCGATGAAGACCGTGCAAGCGATGGCGGCGCCGATCGGGTTCGAGGTGCCGCGGCGGTAGGCGCCGTAGTAATGCCGGCGATGGAAGTGGCGGTATCGATGCATGGTGAATGACCATAGTTCCAGGGATTTATCCTTCCGTCATGCGAAGACGGTCGTTCACGACGCTGTCTATGGCACTCTGTGGCGAGCGAGGACCCTTTTATGCCAGCCAGACGTTATGACCGTCATCATCACGTTCACTGGTTACGTGATTCCAATGGTCGACATCCCGAACAAGGATCTCTTGCTGTGCATCGTATCGCACACGCACTGGGATCGCGAATGGTACTTGCCTTTCGAGGGGTTCCGCTTCAAGCTGGTCTACACGATCGACAAGCTACTCAAGATCCTCGATGATGACTCTCGTTTCGCCAATTTCACGCTCGACGGCCAGTCGGTCGTGCTCGAGGATTACTTGGAGATCCGGCCCCAGAACCGGCCGCGGCTCGAGCACTACCTGAAGGAGGGGAGGATCTCCGCTGGCCCCTTTTACATCCTGCCCGACGAGTTTATGATCTCTCCAGAGGCACACGTCCGCAACCTGCTCCTTGGCAAGAGAGTGGTCGAGTCGTTCGGCGTGAAGCCGATGCCAGTCGGGAACTTGCCAGACGACTTCGGCCACATCGCCCAAATGCCGCAGATACTGCAAGGCTTCAACATCGACAACTTCATCTTCACGCGCGGGCACGGCGACGAGGTCGACACGCTGAACACCGAGTTCGAATGGATCGCGCCCGACGGCAAGACCAGCGTGCTCGCGATCAACCAGCCCCTCGGGTACGGGAACATGGCGAACGCGACCCGCGACCGCCCGATCTCCGCCGCGATCGAGCAAGCCAAGTTGATCCGCGATAAACTCAAGAAGCGTGCAGCGACGAACGTCCTACTCCTTATGAGCGGCGTCGACCACCTGTCGCCCGAGGAGCACCTGCCGGACCTCGTAGAGCAGTTCAACGCGCTGGGCTCGGAGGGGCACATGAAGCACGTGACCTTCATGGCCTACCTCGACGCGCTTCGCTCGGCGCTGGAGGCGGCCAGGATCAAGTCGTTCACCGGCCCGCTGCAAGGCGGGAGGGAACACCTGCTGCTGGAGGACATCGTGACCTCCCGGATTTACCTCCTGCAGGAGAACCTCAAGAACGAGGCGCTGCTCGAGCGATGGGCCGAGCCGTTCTCTGCCCTGGCCGAGCTCGCGACGGGGCAGGCCTTCCACTACCCGGGGGACTACCTCTGGTACGCGTGGCGGTACCTGATCAAGAACCATCCGCACGACTCGATCGGGGGCTGCAGCATCGACGCGGTGCACCGGGACATGGTCAACCGCTACATGCACGTGTCCCAGCTCGGCGGGATCCTGCTGCGGGACGCAGTGCGGCACCTCGTACCGCGCATCGACTTCTACCCCGGGAAGGGCGAGCCCCGGCCCGCGCAAGACGTGTACGAGGTGCTCGTGTTCAACCCGTCGCCCGCCCCGAGGAGCGGTACCGTGAACGTCTGGGTCGAAACCGCGGAGATGGGCGACGCGACGTGCCCAGAGACCTTCCAGGTCATCGACGTCCACGGCAAGGCGGTTCCCGTCGAGAACTGGCGGGAGCCGGACGTCAAGAAGGTCTTCTCCTACTGGAAACCGTTCGACGCGTTCTACAAGTTCGAGTTCGAGGCGGCCGACGTGCCCGGGCTCGGGTACAAGACGTTCTACCTGCGCCCGACCGAGGACGAGCCGCTAGCCGCCGACACGGGCTGGGTCGGGGTCAAGCGCGGGGACGCGACCACGATCGAGACACCGCTCCACTCGCTGCGGATCAACCCGAACGGCACGTTCGACCTGGTAGACAAGACGCTCGGCCACGAGCTCAAGGGATGCTGCTTGTTCCTCGACGAGCCCGACTTCGGGGACGAGTACGACTTCGTGCCGATGCCCGAGCAGCACAAGGTCATCACGACCGAGGGGGTGCAAGCGGTCGTTAAGGCGGTCGAGGTGCACGCGACGCGCGCCACGGCGCTCGTCTCGGTGCCGTTTCGTGTTCCTGCGTGTCTGACGGAGGATCGGAAGGCCCGTTCGGGACAGCAAGTCGAGCTGGCTATCGAGCTGGCCATCACGGTCTACAAGAGATCCCGGCGCGTTGACGTTCGGGTGGCCGTCGACAACACCGCCAGGGATCACCGGCTGCGGGCGTGCATCCCGAGCGGCTTTTCTACCGCGAGCAAGCTCGTGCAGCAGCACTTCTGCGTGCTCGAGAAGCCCTTGAAGATACCGGAGGGGAGGAACTGGGTGCAGAAGCCACAAGCGACCGATTTCCACGACCACTTCTTCGCGGTCGCAGGGGCCGCCAAGGGTGGGAAGGCGGCGGGCATCGCCGTCATCACGCGTGACTTCCAGCAGCACGAGGTCAGCGTGGGGACGTCCGGGGAGGCCAACATGGTCGCCACGCTTTACCGGTCGGTCGGCTGGCTCGGGCGGCCCTTCCAGGGAGCCGGACCAGACGTCGCCACGCCCGACGCGCAGTGCCTGATCCCGATGGCGTTCAACCTCGCCTTGCTCCCCTTCGAGCCCTGCAAGACGACGGACGGCTGCCCCTGCATCCCCGACGAGGTCTTCGCCGGAATCGACTCATTCGTGCACCCGCTCGCGCCGTGCGTCTTGCATTCATTCAACGACCCGCGCAACACGGAGCCACTTCCCGCCGTGCTCGATTACAAGCGGTTCGACCTCCCGCACATCTTGCTCGTCGACGAGCACAACGCGGATTTCCTCGACCAGCCCAAGGGACTCCCGCCGGTAGCCGGCTTCTTGGCATTGGAGCCGCCTTGCCTCATCCTCTCGGCGCTCAAGCGGGCCGAGGCGAGCGACGGCTACATCATGCGGTTTTACAACCTCTGCCGGGATGAGCGCGACGCACGGGTCACGCTGCACCCGGCGCTCGGCATCACGTCTGCCTCGGAGGTCAAGCTCGACGAGGTCACGGCCACCGGGAGCCACGCGGTGACTATCGAGGGCGGCGTGGTGGTCGTGAAGGGGGTCGGCCATGACGAGATCGTCACGCTCAAGTTCAGGATATGAGCGAGTCGGCAACCCGTCACGGAGATCCAAGTTCTTCTAGTTCTCTTTTCATTTTCTTCGTGTTCCCAGAGAAAAGCGCCTGCCCTGCTTTCCGCCGGACAAACAGCGAGCGGCGACACCGCTTAGGCACGCGCGATGATTTCATTTCTCTTGCAGCCGGAGGCGGCCGGCCCGCCGCGCCACGATGGCCGCCGCGGCGCCCGCCCCGATGCCGTTGTTGATGTTCACCGTGACGAGGCCGGGCGAGCAGCTCTGCAGCATGGAGCTCAAGGCAGTGACACCCTGCCCGCCGAAGCCATAACCAGTGGAGACGGGGACTCCTATCACGAGCACGTCGGTGAGCGAGGCGACGACGGACGGGAGCGCCCCCTCCATGCCCGCGCAGCAGACGATCACGTCGACGCCCTTCTCTATGAAGGCCTTCATCGGCGGGAAGACCCGGTGGAGGCCGGCGATGCCCACGTCGTACGCCCGCAACACCTCGCAGCCCATGGCCTCGCACACGGCAGCGGCCTCCTCGGCGACGGCGACGTCCGACGTGCCCGCGGTCATGATGCCCACGGTACCGCCGCGAGGCTCCACCTCGAAGCCCGGGCGCTTGACGACCGCCGTGGTGCCCCCCTCCTTGATTTCGATCATGCCCGGGAACGCGGCCTTGATCACACTTGCCTGTTCGGAAGTGAGGCGGGATACGATGGCGAAGCCCTTCTTATCGAGGAAGCCTTGAACGATCCGCTTCACGTCAGCCGAGCTCTTGGACTCCGCGAAGATGACCTCGGGCGTGCCCGTGCGAAGCTCGCGGAAGACGTCGAGCGTCGCGACGTTCTCGATCTCGGTCATCACCTGGCCCTTGAGCATGCGCTCCGCGTCAGCGAGGGAGATCTTGCCCTCCTTGTAGCCGTTGAGGACGTCCTCGATGTCCTTCACGCCGTTTGCGGGCGGCTCGTCGACCATGCGTGTTCGATCTCGTGTCGTTGTAGGGATCACGGTTAAAAATACCCGATGGTAAAAAATTATTAAGCCTTTACACCATATCTTGGTTAGAAACCCGGTTCTCCCGAAATTCCAACCGAAACAGTGCAAGAATCATGGCCGCCGCTGAAATGCCCACTTACGAGCTTGACCTCGACCGGCTCCCCGCGACGTTCATCGACATCCTCGGGGTGACCCCGCCACCCGACATCCCCCCGCCGGTGAAGGAGCTGTCGACGCAGTTCAAGGCAGAGCGCATCGTCTTCGCCTTGTTCGATAACCTAGGCCTGTTCGAGCTGTCGCAGTACAAGCCCCAGTTCCTCATCGAGATGTCCAACGCGCTGGCCCTGCTCAGCACGAAAAACCCCTACACGCTCGGCGTCATGCACCAGATCCTCTACGCCGGGCTGCTCCCGACGGTCGGCCACCCTTACAACCCCAACGGCTTCCATCTGCTCAAGTACTTGAACGAAAGCGGCCACAAGACGACCATGATCGGCAGGCCGAAGGACCTGCGGCGGTACTCGGGCAACACCGAAGAGCGGGTGAAGGACAGCGACATGGCCACCTGGGTCGAGGCCGCGCGGGTGATCAACACGTACTCGCTGTCGTGGCTCCACTTCCTTGACTTCGAGGGGCTGGCCGACCAGGCGCGGCAGCGGGGGCAGAACCTCGACGAGCTCGTCAAGCGGCTGCTCTTGCGCACGGACAAGTGGATGGTGAGCATGCACAAGCAGCTTCGCAACAACACGCTGCTCGTGATTTGCGGGGACCACGGCCGGTACAAGATCAACCTCTCGGGCCAGGACAAGGTCGCCCAGATGCGCGCCGCGAGCGTGCCCGTCGCCGTGTTCATAAGGAAATGATGTTTGATTCGAATACTCATTCGAGCAACTCTAAAGAAATATCAAAGGAGGGCACGTTTCCGTTGGGGATTACATTTATCCGGGCGAATGTGAAAGCCTTCATTTTTAAAATACAATATACAAACCGAATATTCTCATGCTTCGCACGATATGCCTTTGTATGGAATTAAAAATTATACTTGACAATCTTAAGCCTCTGCAATAACGATGCTGGTATTTTCTTCAATATCTTCTCAAGGAGAAGGGAAGGTCAAAGGACGTGGCGTCCAAAGCCGTGACCTTCCCAGACGCGTTAGAACGAGTGGATCTTCAAATTATTGAATACAAATTCATGCCCGCCCAAATGATAAGGAATCTCGAAGAGCCCCGGCTGGTAGAGCCCGTTCTTGATCAAGCTCGCGTTCGCGCTGCACGACACGACCTCGCCGGCGAAGAGCGTGCTGTCCCCGATGTCGATCGCCTGCCTGACCTCGCACTCCAGGTGGACGGGGCATTCCGCGACACGCGGCGGCCCCTGGTCACCCCACGCGAGCGACGGTATCGGTGTCAGGTCGACCTGGTTGAACTTGCTCACCTTTCGACCCGTGATTGAGCCGATCTTGACGACTTGCGAGATGATGCTGCGATCGGGGACGTTTATTACGAACTTCTTCGAGCCGGACACGAGCTGGTGCGTGAAGCGCTGGGGCGAGACCACGAAGCCGTGCATCGGTGGCTTGCACGAAAGAACCGTGGTCCAAGCGATGGCCGCCACGTTTACCTTCCCATCGTGTGCAGAAGTGATGAGGACGGACTGGCGCGGGTAGACCATGAACACGTTCTGGTCGACGTCGACTTGCACCTTGTCGGGCCTCTTCTTGCCGTTCACGAGATTGGCCCGAGCGTTACCGTCCCCGGATACCATCATGATAGCCTGCCTGCTCGCGGGCGACCGATCCCACCCGCCTATGGCGGAAAACCGGTAATAGATAAAAATTCTTGTTGGAAATGCTTAAACCTTTGAGACAAAACTATCAAAAAGCAGCAGCAAGACCGAGGTCATTGCTCCTTAAAACCCGACTTGTGGTATTCCACGACGATTTCTGATTCGATGCGTATCGCCTCCGTGTGCGCCTTCCGCCCGAAGACCGATGCCACGATCATGCCCACGAGCCCCACGACGAAAAGGGCGAGCTCGACGACGGCCTCAGTGGTCACGATGTTCAGCGTCACGAGCGAAACGAGGGCGAGGACGGCCATTAGCCCGCCGAGAACCGTGAACGCGGTCATGATGACGTCGCAAGTTACTGCCCGCTTGACCTGGTGCGAATAGCGGTCGTACAGCTCGGTGTTCTGCTTCTGGAGGTAGACGAGGAAGCCCTTGAAGTCGGGGATGTCTTCGGAGATCCGGGGTTTGTGGGAAAACACGGTGTATCACAATCACATCGTCGCCGAAAGGTATAAATCGGTGCTTCTTAAAAAGAAGGATGGGAATCTTCCTCGATGGAATGAAAGCGGGCTCGCCGGGCGATGGGTGGGAAACGATGGGGAAAAAGGCACGAATCAAGGTTGCGAGCGCGCTGGACAACACGGGCGCCGGCGGTGGGTACCAGCTGAACCTCGCAACCGCGGACAGGCGTCCCGAGAGCAAGGATTGGTACCAAAGCCTCTTGCGCATAGCGACCTTCGAGCTGGTCGGATTGAAAGGGGTGACGAGCATCACCCTCGCGGACGGAGACACGATCATCAGCCACACCCGTCACGTGAGCTGGGACGATGCCGGCGGTGAGCACGTGACCTGGACGAACACGTACGCGGTAATGAGGCAAGGTAAGTTAGGGGTTGTGGAGTTGCCTTCGTTCAAAAAGCACCTCGCAGGGGCGATACAATTCTACATGGGCGCCCATCAGGGACAGCGCCCCCCCGGGGTCGTCGCTGATAAGAAGGCCCCTAATGATCCCTCTCGCATGCGGTTCTTCATGAGTCCGCGCAACAGCATCCACGTCTTCATAAAGCAATTGCGCGGGTCGGCGAGGCGGCTGAGTGGTGCTGCATCGCGTGGACCAAGACCCAGCGGGGCGAAATTGGACGACTTCCTGCCCAAGAAGTTATAGGAGCGAGGGAATCCTAGCCATTTAAAGGCTGGCAGCGCGGGCAGAAGTAGTTCAGGCGCTTGGCATTGCCCGCCTTCTCGCGGGTGACGGGGCCGCCGCACGCGGCGCAGCGCGTCTTCTGGTAGACCTGGAACGTGTCGCGGAGGGGCTTCCCGGCCCGCTTCTGGTCATAGAACGACATCGAGTATTCCCTCGCGGCCCGGATCAGCTCGCCGAGGCGCTCCTCGGCCAGCAGGCCCGCCCGGGACATCGGATGCATCTTGACACGGAAAAGCGCCTCGTTCTTGATCATGTTCCCCACGCCCGCGAACACGGTTTGATCCATGAGCACGTCGCAGATGAGGGCGCCTGGCTGCATCCGAATGAGCCGGAGTACCTTTGCACGGTCGAACATGGGCGATAAGATGTCGACGGACGGGTCGAACCGCTCCCGCACGGCCTGGCATGCCATGGGTTCCACGGCGCCGTTGTAGAAGTAGAATGTGCCCCGGGCGAAGGCGATCACGAGCCGGGGTAGCTTCCCCTCGCGGGGCGCGTCGATCTCGTACCGCCCGTACATCAAGAAGTGCAGCCGCAAACACCCGCCCGTGAACTGGAGGAACAGGTTCTTCCCGACCGCGAAGACGCTTTCGAGCACTTGCCCGATGAAGCGATCCTTCTGGAACCGTGCGTTTCCCTCCATACGGGAAACGGGCTGGTTCTTGAACCTCTGGAGGCGCTCCGCGACGAGCTTGATTGAAGGGCCTTCCATGTGTCGCATCACGGCTCTTGGTCGGTTGGGATCACACGCGCCCGGCAGCATATCAGATTTATGTGCGTTAATTGTATTATTGACACATCCAAGAAGCAACTGCCATCGAGCACGCCGCGGGATCCACGATGTCGACGCCACCCAACCAGCCGCCTTCCGTGAGCCAAGGTGCCCAGCATGTCGCCCGCAAGGGGAAGGTTCTCATCAGCGCCGAGGCGTTGAAGTCGATCCTTCTCTATGCCAAGCGATACGCCAACGAGAACATCCCGGAATACGATTGGAAGGAAGTATACGGTTTCCTCATCGGACGCGTAGTGAAGGATGACGTGCACGTGGACTCGGCTGTGCCGATGACGTCCGGCGAGGCGACAGAGGTCGTTTTCGGTCCCGCACACTATTCCAAGGCTGCGGAGCTCGATGCCGAGGTGGCGGAGAAGAACGATAACTCGTTCGTCTGCGGCTGGTGGCATTCTCACCCGTTCAAGAGCAACCCGATGTCGATCTTCTTGTCATCCATCGACGTCGGCAACCACCTCGGGTTCCAGGGGCCCAATCCGCTCGCTATCGCGCTCGTCCACGACCCGAGCAAGATCAAGGAGCGCGACTCCCCGTTCGGCGTGAAGGTCTTCCGGCTCACGCGGACGGACTACACCCAGCAAGAGCTTGACCGTCTCGCCCTCGATCTCAACCCGGAGGGTAACACCAAGTCCGACCCCCGCGAGATCGTGTACTACACGGTGCCATTCGAAGTCGTCGGGATGACAGCTCAACTGTTCATCGAGTCTCTCGCGGACGTGTTCGAGAAGACGGTGCAAGGTGCACCGCCGATCAAGGCCTACCGCGAGGACGACGGCGGGGTTTCCGTGGCGACGGCCAAGGATCCGGGGCGGCTCTCGCGCATCCAGGATCTGGGCACGGATCCCCGTGCTGGCATTATCGACGACGACGCGTATTCCAGCGTCTATGTAGAGGACGAGGAAGTGGTGCCCGAGCCACAGATCCAGGCGCCCTCCCTCTCGATGTCGCTGCCCGAGGAGATGGAGGCCCGTAACAAGGTGCACGTGCTCCCGGCCGAAGACTTCGCATCCGGTGACGAGGATCTGCACACGGAAGAGGCGGAACAGCTGTACTTGAATGCAATCGCCCTCAAGAAGCAGAAGGAGTTCAAGGTTGCTGCGGGTCTGTTGCGCAATTCCTTGCGCATCTACTCCAAGCTCGAGGCGAAGCACAAGATGCTCTTCATCAGGAACGAGCTCATGGAATGCTACTACTGGGGGGACGAGCCCGACGAGGCCATCATCGAGAGCAACAAGGTCATCAAGCTGGCCACCGAAGTGGGTAACTTGTACTTCCTCGGGAACGCGCACGAGTTCCTCGGCCGCTCGTTCCTGAAGATGGGCGACACGGGGAAGGCTTGCCAGGCGTTCCAGGACGCGGCCGTCGCGTTCAAGAAGGGCTCCTTCTCCGCGAAGGCCGGCCAATGCTCAGAGTTGATCGGCCGCGTCTACTTCAACCAGAAGTCGCCCGACGTGGAGGGTGCCATCGCTTTCCTCGCCCGTGCCCTCAAATACTACCAGGACGCCATCAAAGGCCCGCGGGCAATGGAGCCGTCGTGGTCGCGGGATGCGTTCATCACGAACCACGGCAGTATGCTCGAGAAGCAAGCCAAGGGGCTCGTCGTGGAACTTAGGGACGGCCAGAAGATCAAGCAGATGAAGGAGCTCCTGGCCAAGATGGGCCCGTGGGACTAGGTAGCCCCATGGATCGAGGTTATAAACTCTCCCTCAGTCCTTGCGCTCCAACTCGTCGAGCACCTTGCGTTCGACCATTCGGCGGGCCTCGTGTAGCGACGTCCCGAGCTCCTCGGCGACCCGCTTCAGGTCATCGTGCTCCACCTTGAAGCCCGGCCGCGACCCCATTCGAGCCCCGGAAGTGCCTTGCCGCCATTCGACGAGCTTGGCGACCACGTCACCCGAGAACGCTCGGTTCCCCTTGAACAACTCGATATGGAACGACCTCGCGTGGCGACCGATCGTCACGCGTTCGACGATCTCGACTCGGCAGCCGAGGGTCGTGCTCTCCTCCATCCAGATGGCCAGCAATAGTGGCGCGGAGTCCGGGGCGCAGTAGACGATGACCTGCACGCCGGGGCGCTGCTTCTTCATCTGCGCGGGCAGCGCATAGGCGTCGAGCGCGCCGGCCCTGAAGGACTTCTCGATCAAGTAACCGATGTCCTCGGGCGTCATATCGTCGATGGAAAGGGTGAGCTCGGCCACCACGCCGGCGCTGGCCTGCAAGGGGGATCGGTTCACGTATTCTGCGATGATCCGGCCCGCATCGGCCACGGGCCCGCCGGATGGCTCGACCAGCTGCAGGCGGAGTACGTTCGGCACTGACGGGAAGGTTCTGGTTCCGGCTCCGGTGCCGGAAGCGACGGTCCTGCTTGGATCCTTCATCCCGTCGAACGATGGCCTCAATGCTGCTAGGATGGCGCATCCAGTTGGGGTTGCGAGCTCAGCGTCGTCGACTGGGCCATCGACGTGCGGGATGCCGTGTATCTTGAGGATCTCGAGCGTGCCAGGCGCCGGAACAGGCAGAATGCCGTGCACAGTCTTGACGCAGCCCCTCCCCGTTGAGACGGGGCTGGAGTACACCCTCATGTCACCCGCGCCGTCGAACGCCCCGAGCGCCTCGAGGGCACGTGCGACACACAAGATGTCGACGAGCGTGTCGGCGGAAGCAAGCTCGTGCAAGTGGACGTGCAATTGGCCAGCAGCGTGATCGTGACCATGATCGCAGCGTTTCCCGTCGATCCCGTGTGCATGGGCTTCGGCATCTATAATAATATGTAATACATCCTCAGCGAAAGCGCGCGCCCTCGGGTTCGAGAGCCCGGCAGCTTCCATGCACGCGCTCAAGTTGTGATCGATTGCCCGGATGCCACCATGGGCATCGTCTACGTCCTCCTCGATATCGAGACTCATGTAGGTCGCTGCGAAGCCGTTCTTGTCAACGCGGGAGAACCTCGCTTCGAGGCGCTTGACGGATCCAACAGCATCCTTTATCGACGCTATGGTCTGCATCAATACGCCTGGATCCTTGCCGGCGTTTGATAGAAGATCATGGAACGCACCGACGAGCATGTCTCCCGAGATGCCCGATAAGCAATCGACCTTGAGGGCGCGCCGCGCCGGTCTCTCTACCATGGCGTGTCGGTTTAGTATAGGCGGCTCAGTCGAATAAAGGTTGTCAGCACGCGCGGCGGGGACACGCACGCCTATCGACGCGACGCTCGCTCTTGGGCTCCACCTATGGCATATAACGAGTAGATTCTTATATGACCAAGATCAATATGTAACCTGAAGTTGCATGTTCACATACATGCATCACAACACGAAAGGAGGTCATAACCCATGACAGAAAATACGAAAGTTGACAATACTGATATCAAGACCGTGGACGTGAAGGTCGGCGACGAGAAGGGCAAGGCTATCGCCGAGCGCCGGCCTCTCTCGCCACTTTCCTGGTTCGACGCGTTCGACTCGCTGTTCCCACGTCGCCTTTCGGATTGGTTCTTCACCCCGTTCGATGACGTGATGTCCATGTCCGTTCCTGAATATAGGATCCCCGCGATGGACATCGAGGAATCCGAGACCGAGTACAAGGTGCGTGCGGAGCTGCCGGGCCTCGCGAAAGACGACGTCAAGGTGGAGCTCGAGCGCGGCATCCTGCGGATCAGCGCGGAGAAGAAGGAAGAGACTGAGACCAAGGACAAGCACTTTTTACGAAAGGAGCGCCGTCACGAGAGCTTCCACCGGGAGTTCGGCGTGCCCGACGACGTGGACATGTCGAAAGACATCGAAGCCAAGTTAGAAGACGGGCTGCTCCACATCACGATGAAGCGCGTCCCGCCAGCCCCGGTCGAGAAGAAGGAGATTGAGGTGCAGTGATTCTAGTCGCTTGTTGAGGGAAAAAAACACCGTTCGTTATTGTCTTCCTTTTTTTGCTCTAGTCAGATGCGATCGAGCGTCATCCCGCCGATTTTTTGAGGCAGATGCTGGTTATAATATTCCACCGCCTCTTCGAGTCGTTTCTTGCTATCCGAGTAGATCGTGAAGACGACCTCGCCCTTCTTGACTTGCGCGCCGATTTTCTGGTGGATGTATGTTCCCGACTTCTTGGCCGCCGGGCAGCCAGCGATCTTCGCGATCCGGTTGATTGCGCTGTTGTCCACGTTGGTGATGTGCCCCTCTGCGACCGCCCGCATGTCCGCGACGTGAGGGCCGACTTCGATGTCGGCCGGCTGTATGTCCGGGTTCCCCCCTTGCGCCTTGATGATGGCGCGCATCGCCTCGTAGGCCTCCCCCGATCGCACGTACTCGATGGCGAGGTCCTTCCCCTTTCCCTCGGGGGCCTTCCCGGCCATCTCGAGCAAGACGCCTGCGAGCTCGCACGATTTGTTAAGCAAGCTCGATGGTCCACCGCTCGGGTCGATCAGCAGCTGGAGCGCCTCCCTGGCCTCGAGCGCCGGCCCGACCGCGTGCCCGATCGGTTGGGAAGCGGACGTGAGCAAGCAAACGGCCTCGATCCCCACCCGCTTGGCGATTTCCTTGAACCGGAACGCGTACTTCTTGCCGTCCTCGACCGTAGGGAACTTGGTGCCCTTTCCGCACGGGATGTCGAGCACGAGCTTGGTCACGCCCAGGCTCTTCTTCTTGCAGATGATCGAGGCGATCATCAGGCCGAAGGGGTCGAGGTTGAGCGGCTTCTCGATGTTGATGAGCGCGTTGTCGGCGGGCGCGGAATCGATGGCGCCGCCCCAGAAGATGCCGGCCCGCTCCTTTTTCAAGATCTCGAGCAGCCTCTTCTTCGAAAACGCGACGGGGGCGAGCACCTCGAACACGTCAGCGGTTCCCGAGGGCGACGTGATTGCCCGCGTGCTGGTCTTGGGGATGAACAGGCCGGCGGCCTTGCAGATCGGCACGATGATCTCCGTGACCTTGTTGCCTGGAACGCCGCCTGTGGAGTGCTTGTCGTAGACGGTCTCACCTGGGAACGAGAACACCTCGCCGGAGTTGGTCATGGCATCCGTGAGCTTGACCACCTCGTCGTCGGTCGTGCCGTTGATCTCCAGGGCAACGATGAACGCTGCCATCTCGATGGGGAGGAGCGTGCCCTTCGTGCAGTCGGTGATGACCTCCTGGATCTCCAGCGTGTTCAGCTCGTGGCCCTGGATCTTTTTCTTGATGTAATCGAAAGACCTGGGCTTGGAGTAGAGCTGGATCTCGACCTCCTTCTCCCCGCTTTCGAGCTTCAGCCTTTCCGCGACCTCCTCGTAGAGCCCAACTTCACCACGTTCCACGAACCCGGAACCAATGACGACATCTACCGACGCGACGATACCCTCCCCCACGTGCTCTCCATCCTTTTTAATGTGGAAGAGGCGGACTCGATCGCCGGGTTTCGCCCCCAGCGCGAACGCATCATCGTCGTCGAGGATCACGACAGATAGTTGGCCCGTCGTGAGCCCCAGCCGTTTTATTTTGAAGTTCATTTCGCGCTCCTCGTGACTCGTTTCTCTCCAAATGGTGTAGAATAGCTCTACGCCTCGCGGCTTAAAACGGTTTCTTGATGAAGATTCTCACTCCTCTAGATCGATGAGCTCGTAGCTCCTCGTGCCGAGCCCGGCCTCTTCCGCAAGGCGTAGTTGCACCTCCCAGATCTTGTTAGGCGCGTCGCCCTTCTTCCCGTAGATGTAGGAGAACTTCTCAGAGTTCTCACCGAGGCCGAGTTCCCACGCCTTCGAGTACGGGATGGCATCGGATTTATGAGCGAGGTCGACGCAAGCCTGATCCAGCGCGACCGGATCCTTCGAGGCGAGCACCCCGATGTCTGGCACGATCGGGACATCCGACGCCCCGGAACAGTCGCATTGCGGCACGATGTCGATGGCAAGGTTGATGTAGAATATCCTCTTGGGGGTGAGGAACGACACGACCCCGAGCGCGTTATCTACCAGCTGCCCGACGAACTGCTCCTGGGAGATGTGCGCGTCGGTGACGAAGTGCCGCTCCTTGCATACAGCGTGGCAGAACCTGCAGCGCCGGCACGCGCTCACGTCCCTCACGACGAAGCCATCTTCGGACTTCACGAGCACGTGGACGGGGCAGATGTCGATGCAAGCCGTGCAGCCATCGGGACACTTGTCCTTCTTGATGTCCATCCGCTTGCCGTGGTGCGCCTCGCTTTTCCCACCCTTCGCGACGCAGCCGATTCCGAGGTTCTTCAGCGCGCCGCCGAAGCCCGCGGAGCCGTGCCCCTTGAAGTGGGTCTGCATGATCAAGCAATCCACGTCTAGCAGCCTTCCCGCGACCATCACATCCTTGAAGTACCTGCCGTTGATCTTCTGGTGGAACCAGTCGAGGCCGAGCGGTCCATCGAGCATGGTTACCGGGGCCCCCATGGACTCCGCCGTGAAGCCGTGGCGCTTCGCGCACTCGAGGTATTCCTCCTCGCTCGCGCGCCCCGCGTACTCGCCCTCGCCCCTGGGAAGGCCCGCGCCACATGATTCCGCGACGAACACGTCCGTCACCCCGAGGCTTTTCACGTGGTCGACTAGAGCCCTCGTGTACGATGGCCGGATGTATCTCGTGTTCGCCAGCGCGCCGAAATGCGTCTTGATGCACGTTTTCATACCTGGCTTCAAGTACCCGTCAAGCCCGATCTCGCCAAGGACGACCTTGGACTTCACGCTGGACATTGAGGCGAGCTCTGAAATGGTCCTCGCGCTCAAGTAAAAGACGTCGGACTTCATCATTTTACCCGTGAGATAGTTGTTTGGCTTTGTTTTTGTCTCGAAGATTTTAATCCTTTCCTTTTAGATGCAAAAAATTATAATTTCGAGACCCCTTGTCCTCATGATCGAGACCAAGGTTGGACGTCTCTTTTCATCGAACGGGCACGGATTTCATTATGAGCACTGAACACGCAACGCTCATCATCACGGACGACCAGCGCATCGCCCGGCATTTACATTCAATCTTGGACAAGAAACCCAAGCGGTTGAACCCAAGCGAACCCTTCTATTTCACAGCTCACACGGAGAAAAAAAAAAATATCATTCTATCAACGAACGGGCACCTTCAAGTGTTCCAGAACTCGTCCGTCTACAAATGGACTGGCATCGACCCGAAGAGGATCATCGAGGACGAGAACTCGGTCATTCCGGTTCTCAACTCGTTCAACAAGAAGAATTACTACACTCTGCAGAAGATCCTCCAGACCGAGCGGATTAGCGACGTCGTCCTTGCCCTTGCCCCCGACATCAACGCTATCACGATCGGGCTGAAGGAGATCAAGAATGTCTTGCAAAAGTCCCGGTTCGACCGGCCGGTGAAAAAGCTGTTGCTCCACACGCTCGATCCCGACGCGATCCTTGTGCAACTGGCCCGCGCCCAGCCGTTCTCCTTTGAAGACGAGAAGCGTGCCGAGGTCGAGTACTTGCGCAGTTACCTCGACGCCATCATCTCGTTTTCCATCACCCAGGAGGTCACATACACGATCAAGCGGTGCCTCGACCTGGGTTCGCCCTCCTTCAAGGAGCTACGGGACATCCTCTCAAGGGATAGCAAGGAGAGCAAGAACTTGCTCGTCCCCATGAGCCGCGCCCAGGCCCTCATCCTGCTGCTCGTCCAAGCGAACAACAAGCTCGCGGCAACAGCCTTGCCCGATGGCCAGGAGGGGGCCCATGCAATCATCGCTCGTATCGTGCAGCCGGGAGGGGCAACCATCGACGTGCAAGTGGACGGCATCCCGCTTCCCGATCTCGATTCGGCAAGGAAGTTCCTCGACTCGGTGAAGGGCGAGCGATATGTCCGCATCGGGGCCGTTGCGTCGGTCGAGGTCCAGCTTCCACCCCCCCAAGCATTCGACCTCACAGGGCTCATCGAACAAGCCTCGGCCGAAACGGGATTCCCGACGACCTACACTTACAGGATCCTCGTGGACATGTACCACTCCCGGTTGATTTCTTACCCGAATCCAGAGCGCGCTGCCCCCGGCTCCATCAACCTCGACCACGGCACCCTCTTGAAGGGTTTCGCGGAGATCGACGAGCTCGAGGATATAGCGAAGGCTGCCCTGGAGGAGTATACGCCCTCGAGTGATCGGTTGAACGAGGCCCAAGAGAGTACCCTCGAAAGCGGGATCTACCCGCTCGCCGCCCTGGGGAAGGACTCGCCTTTTTTCAAGGCGCGGCCGAACCACTGGAGGATATTCGTGGTTGTCGCCCGGCGGTACATGTTGCGGTTTTTCAAGCCCGCTCGCTTGACCGAGCACAAGTTGACCATCGGTTTAAAAGGATATCCGGGTGCGTCCCTCAAGACTTACGTGGTCGAGGATGAGGGCTTCGCATACCACTGCAAGGAAGGCTATCTAGGCAAGTATGCGCAATTCTCCTTCGACGTCCTCAAGAGCCTCGAGATCGATGGGTTTTCCACCGTGCCGACGGCCCGGCCGCGCGCATTCTATACGGACGCCTCTTTACTCAACGACATCAAGGACTACAACCTTGGTGACACGGTATCCTATCTTTTAATGATTGAAAAGCTCATCGCCAACAATTACATCCAAGTCGTAAATAAGAACTTGAAGATGACCAAGCGCGGCGAGCTGATCGCCGACTTTCTCCGGGAGACCTTCGCGTTCCTCGGCAGCCTCGAGTTCACGACGCTCTTCATGAAGCGGATGCACGAGGTGATCGCGACAGGTAGCCCGGCGGAGATGCCATCGGCGATCGCGGCGGCCCGCAAGGCCATCCTGGACGAATACCTCATCCAATTCTCGCGTTCACGCGAGCGCACGAACGATTACTTGCTCAGGCAAGGGATCAACCTGTCCATGGGTGGCGAGGGTAGCTACGACGCTGAGCAGGAGGGCCGCTTCACGAGCACGCCCGAGCTCTACCTTTTCTGCCAGTGCGGGAGCCCGATGAAGGTCATCGAGACGAAGGCGAAGACGCGCTTTCTCGCATGCGAGAACAGGCTAGAATGCGGGAAAACGGCCGCCCTCCCCCGGGAAGGGAAGATCGCCGTGATAGACAAGCAGTGCAAGATCTGCGGCAAGAATGTACTGAAGATCGAATCTACCGAGCGCGGCACCTACTTTTTCTGTCCCATCTGCTGGATGGAGAGTTATTCCCAAACTAACGGCGAATCAATGGGTTATTGTGCGACTTGCGACGAGTTAGGTGCGTGCTGGACTGCCGAGTCCGCCGTGGGGCACGAGGAATCGCTGGCGGCGCTCGAAGCCCAGCACGAAGCAGGTTTCGAGAGATGTCCCCGCTGCCAGAAGTCGCGCATGATCATCGTGAAAGATCCTCAGGGAGGCACTGGAGTGCGACTCGTGTGCGAGAACCCCTTGTGTAACTACGTGCTTGACGTACCGCAATCCATCTCGGGTAAAATAGAGCACACTGATAAGAAATGCTTGATCTGCCCTATGAATGCCGTCATCATAACGGGCAAGGGCGGATCTACCTTTTACATGTGCCTTAATTGCTATAACAGGTATCTAAAGCGAAAGGACGAGCAGATCGGCTTTTGCTCCGGATGCGTCTATCACGATGCTTGCTTCACGAACGAGATAAAGCGAATAGAAGCAAAGGTAAGCATTAAGGATTCCGTCCGGAAAAGGATGGCTGAAGTGACTGCAAACAAGGAATAAATTGGTAAATGATACGATGGTGGCCTGGCAAGCAACGTGCACAAGCTTTATTTTTTGAATGTGCTTGTATTGATCAGCGCCCATCATAGCAGCGAAGGAGCAGAGAGGCGATCGAGACTTGTCGGATCGGGATCCCTTCAAGGATATCGAATCAAGTTCTAAAGACCTCGAAGAGAGTAACATCAGGAAGGAAGTCGTGTTCGACATCGAGGTTTCATCAGAATCGAACCGAAAAATCGCTCACGAGTTTCTCATGACGCTGTATAAGAGGCACTTCCTCTCCCTCTTCATCGGGAGCTGCGTCACTGTTGTTGTGCTCTTCGTCGCCTTTGCCATGTACGGCTCGGTCACCTGGGTCGGCGCGTTTGCCGAACGACGCACGGCATTGTATGGGGGGCTGCTCGCGACGCCAGTCGCCATGCTGCTCGTGATGGGATTTCTTGAGCGTGAGATATACGCGAAGGACACGTGGACGCTCGATCGTCTCGGGATGCAGCCATTATCGTTCGTGCACTCGAAGAAAGCCTACCTGATGGGCCTCCTCCCCTTTCTCTGCCTCTTGATCGCCGGCATTTCCAATGCATGGGAGGTTAGCTCCTCCTTCGCAAACCCCTATTACACCCTCCTCATCATCGGCCAGATGCCAGTTGTCGTGTTTGAAGAGTCGCTGTTCCGGGGCGTCTATTGGAAGTACATCGTGATCCGGTTCGCAAAGGGGAAGTCCATGCTGAATGTCTTTTTGATAAATGCCCTCCTCTTCTCGGTTATTCATCTCCCCTCCCTCTTCATACGCTATTGTGATGGCCTCCTCGCCGGCGACCTCGGCAACGCGTTGATCGAGATCGTGTTACTGTTCGCCATGTATTTCGTCACCGGCTTGATCCTGGGCATCCTCCGCGATGCCCACGACAGTCTCGTCGCACCGCTCGCCTACCATCTCGTCTATAACATCCTCTTTTTCACGATCGAAATGAATCCCGTCTGGTTAATGATAGTGCAAGCGGCACTCGTCGCCGCGCTGCTTGCCATCCGGGAGACAGGGTGGTTCAGACCGACAGAAAAGAAACGGAGCGAGGAAGCGATCCAGGAGTTCCAGCGGCCAATTATGGAGACACCATTGCACACAGTGGTCAGATGGTTCTTCCTGGTCGGAAATGGCATGGTGCTGTATTATTACGGGTCCGAGATGTCGATCGGCGACGCGTCGTTGTTCATGATATCCTCCATCGTCATCGTCACGTCGTACGCGTTCCTGGGATTCTTGTACTCGAAGCGGATGTTCTTTTTCAAGCTCCCGTCGGAGTAATCGACAGCGTGACGCTCCTTGGTTCTCGGCATTATGCTTTTTATTCCGTGTTCCCTCTATCTTCTGGACCACAAACGCAAATAGGGAATCAACCACCTAATCCTACTCAAGTCATCTCAATGCTGCCGCAAGATCCTTTTTTCATCGTCCTGGACGTGACCGGAACCAAGGACGGGATCGTGGATTGCAATCTCATCGTGTATCCCGTTATGACCGATGGTAAGGGTGGAAGGGTCATCATCCAAAAGCCATTGCACTTGTATAACTGCCAATTTTCCGACCAGGCCGACGGCGACGAGATGGGGCAAAATGGCGGCCCGGGTGCCGAAAAGCTGAGGCCATTCCGCATCTGGGAGCCACCCCGGGGGAACGAGCGGGACGTGAAGACTTACTACGACCAGAAGCTGCTCAAGCGGCTGATCAAGGAGGCCCGCTTCACGATCGTGCCGGGGGACGTGCCCGACAAACGCCTCCGCGGGATAGTCGACATGTACAAGGATCTGCAGCTCGAGGGGATCCGCAGGGCGACCTTTTGCTCGCTGTGCCGGACGCGTGCTTCGAGGTACATCGCCCTGCACGATGCGGAAGCCATCCCGCTCGTCAAGGAGGCGAACCTGTACGCGTGCGAGTCCTGTGGATGGAACGTGCTCCTATCAAGGCTCGAGATGAAGGGCGTTAAGATCACGGCAGGGTTGCAGGAGATCCTCTCTGTTAAGTTCAAGAAGATCCGCAACATCGAGAAGATCGAGCGGACGTTCGACCCGAACTGGAATCCGATCGAGGACGCCGACTACTCCTTGTACGACGTCTGCGACCTCGTCAGGGAGCCGTTCGCCCCCGTCAAGGTGGCGGCCGTCGCCGTCGACCCGAGGCTCAAGGACTCGCTCTTGAGGCAAGGTATCGAGGACCTGCTTCCCGTTCAAGTGAAGGCATTAAAGGCCGGGCTCCTTGACGGCAAGAACATGCTCGTCGCCTCGTCGACCAGCAGCGGCAAGACTTTAATCGGCGAGATCGCCGGTATCAACAACATCCTGGCGAAGCGCGGGGGTATGTTCATATTTGTCGTGCCACTCGTCGCGCTGGCGAACCAGAAGCACCAGGAGTTCAAGAAGCGTTACGGGGAGATCGGAATCAAGGTGTCCCTCCGCGTCGGGAAGAGCCGGATAGACAAGTCGATAGATACGAACACGAGGAGCGCGTCATTGAAGGGGGCGGACATACTGGTTGGCACGTACGAGGGGGTCGATTACTTGCTGCGGGCGGGGAAGTCCTCCGCGCTACCGCGGGTCTCGACCATCGTGATCGACGAGATCCAGATGTTCAAGGACGAGGAACGCGGCGTCCGCCTGGACGGCTTCATCTCCCGCATGAAGTTCCTGTTCCCGGACGCGCAGGTCGTCTACCTCAGCGCGACCGTCGCCGCCCCCCGGAAGCTCGCCCGGATGCTCGGCGCCGCCATCGTCGAGTACAACGAGCGCCCCGTTCCCATCGAGCGCCACCTCATCCCTTGCCTGAACGAGGCCGAGAAGGTCAAGATCATAGGTTGGCTCGTCAGGAAGGAGTACCGGAAGGCCAGCTCCTTCGGCTTCAAGGGGCAATCCATCGTCTTCACGAACTCCCGGCGCACCGTCCACGACCTCGTCGACGTCCTGCGGCTGGACGGGATCCAAGCTGACGCGTACCATTCCGGCTTGACCTACGGCGAGCGCGTGCGGGTCGAGCGGCGGTTCGAGAAGCAACAAGTCGCGGCCGTCGTGACGACCGCGGCGCTCGGCGCCGGCGTCGACCTACCCGCTAGCCAGGTGATCTTCCACTCGCTCGCCATGGGCATCGAGTGGCTCACAGTCGCGGAGTTCAATCAGATGCTCGGCCGAGCTGGTCGCTTCCAGAAGCACGACATGGGGAAGGTCTACTTGCTCGTCGAGCCGGGAAAGTCCTACCACGCGAGCCAGCAAGGCGAGGAGGACAAGATCGCGTTAAGGCTGCTCAACGGCACGCTGCAAGAGTCCATGCCCGCCTTCGACCTCGACAAGATCGCCGCCGAGGTACTCGCGTTCGTCGCCATGCGGGGCGACACGACGCTCGACGAGGTCACCCGGTACCACGGTGCGCTCCTGACCAAGGCGGTCTCCGTCGTGAAGCTCCTCAACCACCTCCACAAGTCAGAGCTCATCTCCGTCACGGACAAGGGAGCAAAGATTGCGATCCTACCGGTCGGCCGTGCTATAACGGAAAGTTTCTTGAGCATCGAAGATGGTCTCAAGCTCAAGCGAGCGGTGCTCGATTACGAGGAATCAGTCATAGACATTGCATCGAGCCTTAACCCGCTCAAGAACGTGTACGTCACCGATGCCATCGTGTCAGAGATGTCGCGGTACAAGTCGGGGCACTCGGCAATCTCCTCGAAGTTCTTCGGCGGCCAGATCCTCGACTTCATGACCCTAGAACAGGGCCAATTCTCGGGAACAGCGTTGAAGCGCAAGAAGATGAGCCGGTTCGCGATCGAGATCCTGTCTCGCTGGGCATTGGACATCTTCACGTGCGAGTGCGACGAGAAGCCCTACTGCGATCACGGGGTTCAGAGCCTCGCCCGCATCATGGTAAGGCTGCGGCGCCAGAAGCGCCTGGAGCCCCACCAGATCTCCCAACACCTCAGGGAGACGTACCAGATACAGGTGTACACGGGAGACGTGTACGAGTTCCTCGACTCGATTCTGCACGCCCTGGATGCCATCCAAAGATTCGCCCGGATATTCAAGAACGAGAAGATGCTCGGTGCGGTGACCCGATACCGGTCATCCATCGAGGATCCCTCCGCCGTGCAGGCCGGCGCGGGCGGCGGCAAGCCGGAGGGCAAGGACTAGCCCGCCCCCGTGGTGAACTTATTACCACCTCGCCTCCTTATACCTTCCATCGAACGTGCGGTGACGGAAACACATGCAGATCCTCGTGACGGGGGGGCTCGGCTTCATCGGCGGGCACCTGGTCGACAAGCTCGTCCAGAAAGGCCACGCAGTGCGCGTGCTCGACAGCATGGAATTCCAGGTGCATCAAGGCAAGTTTCCCCCGTACGCGAACGACAAGGCCGAGTACGTGATCGGGAACGTGCTCGACCGAGCCGCTGTGAGGCGGGCGCTCGAGGGGGCCGAGGTCGTGTTCCACGACGCAGCTGCAGTGGGGGTCGGGCAGTCCATGTACCAGGTGCACCACTACGTGGAAGCCAATGCCGGGGGCACGGCTATGATCCTCGACGAGCTCGTGAACGGGAACCATCCTATCAAAAAATTGATCGTCGCCGCGAGCAACACGGTCTACGGAGAAGGGCTTTACGATTGCCCAGCTTGCGGCAAGGTCGAGGCCCCGCTGCGGGACGCGGAGCAGATCAAGCGGAAGGAATGGGACGTGAGATGCCCGAAATGCGCAGCCGTCCTGAAGCCCGCTCCCACGCCCGAGACGAAGTCCCTGGACTCGACCAACATCTACGCGCTGACCAAGAAGTACCAGGAGGAGCTCTGCATGAGCGTCGGCAGGACCTACGGCATCCCCGTGACCAGCTTGCGCTACTTCAACGTCTACGGGCCGCGTCAAAGCTTGTCAAACCCGTACACGGGCGTCGCGTGCATCTTCATCAGCCGCCTCAAGAACGGAAACCCGCCGTACATCTACGAAGACGGGCTGCAGACGCGGGACTTCATCCACGTCAACGACGTCGCCGGCGTCAACGTGTTCGCGATGGAGCACGCGGCAGCAGAGTACCAGTGCATCAACGTCGGGACGGGCAATCCCGTCACCATCAAGGGACTCGCAGAGCGGCTCGCGGCGAAACTCGGCTCTGGGCTGGGGCCCACCATCTCCAACGAGGGGCGACCAGGGGACATCCGGCACTGCTTCGCTGACGTCTCCAAGCTGAAGGGGCTCGGCTACCAGCACGAATTTCCCGCGATCGACCTCGACACGCTCGTCGAATGGAGCACGAACACTGCCTCTGTCGACAGGTTCGTCGAGGCGAAGGCGGAGTTCGACCAGAAACTCGGCATGGCGAGATGACCGAGGGTGGACTGCCTTGACGGCTGAAACGCACGACATCTGCATCGTCGGTGCTGGGCCAGCGGGATCCATCGCAGCCGAGCGCCTTGCCCGCGCGGGCGCGCGGGTTCTGCTCCTCGACAGCCAGCGTTTTCCCCGGTACAAATGCTGCGCGGCAGGCGTGCTCTGGCACGATGTCGAGGACTTCCCCGAGATCAAGCCGGTCATCGAGACCTACAACCACGCCATGGCGTTCCACTCGCCGTCACTCAAGCACGAGTTCTCCATCAGGTCGGACGACCACTACCTGCTCGGCCAGACCTACCGGGCGCAGCTGGACGACCACCTCGCCCGGCTCGCCGAGAAAGCAGGCGCGGAGTTCCGCCAGGGGCAACTCGTGACCGGCGTGGAGCTGCTCGGCGACCGCCGCGGTGCCGTACTAGCCGTGAAGGACAAAGCATCGGGGAACACCTACGATGTGACGTCGCGCCTCGTTATCGGGGCCGACGGCGTGAAGTCGATCGTGCGGAAAAGCCACCCGGACTTCGCCCCCTGGAGCAAGGCCGACCTGCTCATCGCGTCCGAGTTGGACGTGCCCATGGGCGAGCAGAGGGTACTAGACATATACGGGAAGGACAGAACCACTCACATCTTCATGTATTTCGACAACTTGCCCGGCTACGCGTGGATCTTCACGAAGAAGACGTCGGTCTCCATCGGCATGGGTACCATGCTCGAGTTCGAGGGGAAGGCATACGGTGGGAGGGCGCTCGCCGATAAATTCAAGGCGTTTGTCGTGTACCTCGAACAGAAGGGGCTGCTCCCGGCTAGGGTAGCGGACACCTCCAAGACGAGCTACGCCCTCATCCCTTCCGTCTCGCTGAAGGACTCCGTGACGCACGGCAGGAACTCCTTGCTCGCGGGCGACGCCGCAGGGGCCTTCGTATCCGCGCTCAGCGGCGAGGGCATCTACTACAGTATGCTGAGCGGGAAGTATGCCGCACGGGTCGCCTCGGACGCTCTTGCCACCGGCGACTTCTCGCCGCAAGCACTCGCAGAATACCCGCGCTTGTGGCGGGCGCGCCTCGAGAAGGAGCTCAACTACCAGTACTTCGCGAAGCGGTACATGCTCGAGGTGAAGCGCCGCTGCGAGAAGGCGGTGCGCTGGGGGCAGCATGACGAGACGATCCGGAACGTTATGAGCGTGTTCTTCACGGGCATCTGGAAGATAGACCGCAAATTCATGACCCGGCTATACGGGCACTACGTTCGCCTGAAGGTGAAGGATCTGTTGGGAATGCTCGGTGAGCGCGAAAGAAAGAAGGATTACGCGTGATCCCTCGCACGGCGGGCGACGTAGGCAGGCCAACGTTTCAACGCGCCCTTCGGAAGCGTTCCCTTTCGGACCGCCTCGAGGGTCTTTTTCCGGGATGGGCCATCCCATGGGTCTTGCGGGAGAACATCGCATTCGATCGGGACGCCCTCAAGGCCATTTCCATTGCTTGAGGAGCCCGTGCATGATAAGATTGCGGTTCGCCAGTCCCTCGCATTATTTCCCGCTATCGCTCCCTTGACGTGCGCTAGCACCTTCCACGACCCACCCGGTGAAGCCGGTTCCAAGAATATCAAGGGTTCGATCACGGGATATCCTCTCCCGGACAAGCATTCGATCAATCGAGCGGGATTCGTGATCTCCCCGCCGTCGATCGCGAATCTGTCTCCTGCATATATTTGATAGCCAACGAGGTCTCGAAGGAGAGACGGCAAGGTAGCACTAGGCTTCAACGGGAACTCATCCCTCTGGACGTCGCCTCGCAGAACGGGCAAGCCATCCTCGCTGATGCCTTGCAAGAAGTCGCCCGTGTCTACGTTCAAGAAGAGCCTCCCATGCCCGATTCGCGAGACAAGCAATCTGCCCCTTTTTTGCTTCACCCGACTTATCACTAGGAGTTCCTTGCCCGTATCAACGCAAGGTAGGGTCAAAGGGAACACGCGCATCTCGTTGCACGCCGTGTGGCCAACGCGATCGTGCCCGATGCTCCCTGCGAACGGCCCCACCTCGCTGCCGACGTAGAGGTTCGTGAATCGATCGATCCCGGGGCTCCACCGCATGAAGGCACGGATCTTGGCCCACTGGCCATTCGTGAGGTTGGACGTGCTGAAGATGACCGTCGCGTCAGAAAGTTTTTCGGAGAGCCGGTTCCTGACTTCCAGGGCTACCTGGCTAGGATCGCCAATCGCGAGCCGCTTTGCGAGCATAGCTGCCTCGCCATCTAGCGACGTAGGGTCGGTATGATCCATCGAAGCGACAAGGCCTTTCTCGAGCACCTTCTCGCTAGCCCAGCCAAGCACGGTCGCAGAAGGGGCTGAGACGATCGACACGCTGTCGAGGTCGAGCATCCGCCCAATAACAGGGACGCTCGTGGCGTTCTTGTATTCAGCGACCAGGTACCGTGAGGGGAGGAACGCCGCAATGACCAGCCGCTGGGAGAACTCAGATGAGTATAAGCGCACGTTGCGCGCCGTGCCCCGGCGCTCAAGCCCGTCGCCAGCTGCTCGGGAGGGAACAAAGACTATCGGCGTGGCAGCGCCGGTCATCCCGCTCGACTCGTAGATCGCCCGCATGCCTGGCAACCAGAGACGAGACACGATGTCCCTGGTCATGGGATACCACTTCACGGCCCCGCCCGAGGTGCCCGAGGTGTGGCACGCGATGCCTGTGGTGCCCTCGGGCAAGGTGGAAAAAAACTCATCGGGGTCGACGGACATGGTTGACGGATCGCATCTTGCAGACAGCACGTCTGGAAATAGTTCGTCTACGTGAAACGGGTCAAAAGCACGATCGATAGCAGATTCAAACTCTTCCCGCGTCGAAATGTCGAGCCAACGATGCCAATCCTCGCAGCACAAATTTCCAAGTTCTTTATCAATGCACGCTTGGAGATCTTGGTCGAAATCCGCGGAGCGTTGGTTCATTACTCATACCTTCCTTGCGATTTTATCGAAAGGAAGCCCGCATTCCCGGCTTCACCTTGCTACCTGTTTAGGTCGTTATTAAACTCGGCGTTTAATCACTATGGCCTTTGCGCATCCTCCACGAATAGGAAGATAACCACGCCCCGTCAAAGTGCGTGCTAGAGACGGATGCGTAAAACATCGACGTTGTCTCTTTTCTCTATAGCTGGTCGAAACCAGTTCTTGGTTAGGTCTGGGAACCGAGACCTTTATATGTGCAGCAGAGAATGTCACGTCAGAATCCAGGCTCGTGTCTTGCGAGAAAGAGCGGAGCCGAGCGTTCGCCCGGGCTTGGATGTCGGAGGTTTACCAGACCATGCCTAGCTTCTTTGATAAACTCAAGGGCGGCGTTTCAGACGTTTTCGCCAAGCTTGCCAACCAAGATGCCGAGCTCAAGAATGCCATCGATGAAAACAAGGACTTCCTCGATGCATCTTCGAAGCTGGCAAAGGAGTCGACTGAAGCCATCGACGCGTTGAAGGCTTTCGCCACGAACGAGACCCCCGCCGTGAAGGAAGCGTACATCGCCGTCTCGGAGGTGCTCGCCACCATCGAGAAGAGCCGGACGGAGCTCGTGGCCAAGCTGGAGACCCAGTTCCTCGGTCCCCTCATGAAGCTGGCCGATGAGTACAAGAAGGTGTCTAAAGCAACCAAGGAGGACGAGTCGTCAGCGAAGGACCTCAAGAACGCCATGCAGGACCTCGAGAAGCTGAAGAAGAAGCCCGCCGAGAAGGTCAAGCCCGGCGAGGTGACGCAAGCCGAGATGAAGGTCACTGCCGCGCAGAACAAAGCTTCCACGGATCACGAAAGCCTGGCGAAGATAACCGAGGAGTATGCAAAGCTCAAGGTCGCGACGTTGAAGGAGGTCATCCAGACCCTCGTGATCCTGGAAGGGGAGTTCTACCAGATCGCATCGTCCATGCTCGATGGCACGAAGGCAACCATAGCTGCCATCAACGTCGAGAAGGAGCTGGATTCCCAAGTGCAATGAACGCGTGCCCCATCCCAAGCCAATGCGGCCACGTCGCCGCTTCTTTTTCTTCTCCCTTCTGTCGGGGATCCAGATCCGCCGTCCACTGAATCCATCACCTTTAGAAAGGCTAAAGGGTTATCTAGATCCAAGGGAGTACCAGATCTCGAAACTAAGGGAAAACTGAACCATGACACTGATCCGTGGAAAGACTTGTCCTCAATGCAAGAAAGGCGACCGCATCATCGAGATGCAGGACAAGGAAAAGGTGCTTTATTATAACATGCAAGGGGCGCCTCAATACGCGCGGATGTTCAAATGCGGGAATTGTGGCCACATGTTCAAGCCAGAATGATGGCCGTTTCACCTTTTTTCTCCATCGCACGACCGGTCAGTCGATCGGGATGCTCGATGAGCGCCGCGCCTTCTCGCCGACCTTTTGCAGCCGCACCTCGAGGATGCCGTTCGTGTACCTTGCCTTGGCATGATCCGGGTTGATCTTCGCGGGGAGGTCGAGCCGCGTCTGGTACTTGCGCTTCCCCTGGGCGTCCGCGCTGATCTCGATAGAGTAGTCGGTCGCGTCGAGTTTGATGTCTTCCTTTTCGACGCCTGGCAGCTCGACCACGACGACAATCTCCTTATCCTCGTTGATCACGTCCGACACGGGCTGCCTGACGATCATGCCCGGTTCTGGCACGGGAACGGCATCGTTCGCCTCCTCCTCGGCGGCCGGCTGCGGTGCCAGCTTGATGTCGCCGAACTTGTTGATGATGGGCTTGCCGTCGGGGCCGATGCGGACGCTGAAGCCGTACACGAACGGCCCCTTGACCTCGGGCTTCCCCTTTCCCGGATCGTCCGGTGTCGACCCGTCGGGGTTTGGCAGCCCGATCTGCTTGAAGATATTCTTGGAGAAGTTGACGAAGTCCTTGCTCTTGAACTGCTTCATGAGGTTCTTGAAGATGTCCTGGAACTGGTCAAAGAAATCATCTGGAACGTCGCCGAAAGGCGACCCTTCGTCGTCATCGGTGCCGCTGTCGTCATCGTCGTCGTCGAACGGCCGGAAGGGCTTTCGCTTCTTTCCCATGCATTCTTCACCGTAGTCTCGCGCCGCGGATCTCGCTAGGATGACCATGGAAAACGACCCTTAAATCCTTGGCGAGAACCGTCTACTTGAGGAAATCCCCGAGCGTCGTCTGGCCCTTCCCTGCCCCACCGAACCCGGCCGGTTCCAAGCCGGCCAGCTCGCGGAAGAGGTTTACGCTCGCCGGGCCGAAGCCCGCGTAGTGGTTGTTGAAGAAGACGAACGTGTCGCGCACGCCCTGGAGCTCGGCGTCCATGAGGCGCTTGACCCGCTCCATCTGCTCCTTCCTGTCGCGCTGGATCGCGCCGAACCACTGGAGCTCCCGGTCGCCGATGAACCGGAAGACGTAGAAGTCCGCTGTTCGCTTCACGAACGGGTCGATGGCCGGGTGGATGCTACCGGCGATCGAGACGTTGTCGAGATCTTCGATGGTACGCATGACCCGTGAGTTCTCGAACCAGGACACGTCGCGGAACTCGAGCGCGTGCCTCGTCCTGGTAGGTAGCGTGTTCAAGAGCGAGAGCAAGTCATCCGCATGCTTCGCATGGAAGCCCGGCGGGAGTTGGATGACCGTCGCGGCGAGCTTGGCCCCGAGCATCGCCATGCCCTCGAAGTACCGGTCGACGAGGACCTCTAACGACTTCTCGGCGACCGCCCGGTGCAGGTCGTGGGTGATCCCCTTGAAGAGCTTGGCGACGAACCGGAAGCCCCCGGGCGTGACGTCGTGCCAGCGCCTCACGACCTCGGGCCGCGGCATCGTGTAGAACGTCGAGTCCACCTCGACCACGTCGAAGACCGACGCGTAGTACTCGAGCCACTTGGACTGCGGCAGCTTGCCCGGGTAGAACGTGCCCCGCCAGCCATCGTAGCTCCAGCCCGAGCAGCCGACGTGGTACCGGGGGCCTCTCACTCGATCCGCGCGCTCCGCGACCACCACCCGTGAAATGGAACCGGTTTCAAGGTTATTATGCCCGCCGGCTTTGGATCATTAACACAGCCTGAATCGTGCAAACAACCCATCGACGTGTCCACCATGAAGGTAAAGACGTACCAGCTCGTGCTGACGCTCGGGTTCCTCGGCCTCACCCTCGTGGGCGCCATCGGGCTCAACACGTACCCCGGCGACGTCGTGCGCCAGACCCACGTGGCGACGACGTCCGATGGGGTGCAGATCTCGTTCAACACATACTACAAAGCGGCGATCCCCGCGAACCGCCCCGTGATCGTCATGGGGCACGGGGTCATCGTCAACAAGGAGATGATGACGAACTATGCCATCGAGCTCGCGGCGCACGACTTCGTCGTCGCGAACATCGACTGGCGCGGCCACGGCCACTCCGGCGGCACGCTGGAGACCGACAAGCTCGGCCTCGACCTCGAGGCCGTCATCGCCGCCATCCCCGCCATCGTGCCCTCGGCCAATATGAGCGCTCTCGGCCTGATCGGGTACTCCATGGGTGGCTTCCCGACCTTCCCGTATGCGGCGAGCCACGCGACCGTCAAGGCGTGGGTTGGCGTCGGAACCGCCCCGGATGGGAGCATCGCGAACACGACGAACCCCCGGAACGTGCTCGTCATCCGCGGCGAGTTCGACGAGGCGTTCGACCTGGTCAGCTTGAAGGACGAGATGTGCAACCTCACGGGGGACGCGTCGGCGGACGACGTGGATGTCGGGCGGCTCTACGGATCCATCGCCGCAGGCGACGCGCGCAAGCTCATCACGGTGCCGGGCGCCGATCACCTCACGGTTCCCTGGGATCAGGCGTTCATCTCGGCGACGACCGACTGGATGGTGCAGACCTTCGACGGCGTCGTGCCCGACCTGGCCTTCATGGCCTACCACGCACGTGCCGCCATGCTCTTCGCGTCCTTGGTCGGCCTCGTCGGCCTCGTCTACGGCATCGCCTTGATCATGGCGCGGGCGCTCGGGTTCAAGGACAAGGAGCCCGGCCAGGAAGCCCCGGCGGCCGCCGCGGGAACCGTCGGCACGGCCAGCGCCGAGCTCTCCGCGCCCAGGTTCCTGGGGCTCTACTACGCTTGGACGTTGCTCCTCCTGCCGACGGCAGTCATCCCGGCGGTGACGTTCGTGCTGCCCCTGTTCATGACGTCGTTCCTCGTCACGATCGTTGGCTGCTACTCGATCAACGTGGCGATCTTCTCGTGGCGCTACCTCAAGCGGTCGGGCGGGTCGTTCAAGGCGGCCATCACGTCGGGGATGCGGGATCGCAGGATATGGTTGCTGGGGATCGTCATCACCGCCGTGTTCGTGCCGCTCTTCTGGCTCATCGTCGGCCAGAACTACCTGGGCTCGGTGCCCCCTGTCGACCGGATCGGCCTCGTGTTTGCCTACGGCGGGA